>NZ_JBFALS010000007.1:0-245892 GCF_040656295.1 Streptomyces sp. NPDC049954 | reverse complement strand
GGGCGGGCACCGGTGACCGGTGCCCGCCCCGCCCGCTTCACGTCCTGAGCCGTGTCCGCCCGGGCACGGCCGGCCTCAGTCGCGGGAGTTGCCGAAGACGAGGCGGTAGGCGATGAGCAGGACCAGGGAGCCGCCGATCGCGGCGGCCCAGGTGGCGCCGTCGTAGAAGTCCTTGCTGATGGGGTGGTCGAGGAAGCGGGCCGAGAGCCAGCCGCCGAGGAAGGCGCCGATCACGCCGATCACCGTGGTGCCGACGAGCCCGCCCGGGTCCCTGCCCGGCAACAGGATCTTGGCGACCACGCCGGCCAGCAGCCCGAGGATGATCCAGCTGACGATGCCCATGCCTGTGTCCTGCCCTTCGCGTGTACTTCGGTCCGTCCGCGCGGTCGCCGCACCTCGTGGGGCCGGGGTTCGCCGGCTCCGCGCGGGCCTGGGCGACCGCTACCCAGAAGGACGCCGAAGATCACTTCCCGGGTTGCCCGAGGCATGTCACAGCCCCGTCACTGGATGATGTGACGGGGCTGTGCGCCGGGGGCCGGAGCTGTGCGGCGGGGCCGTGCGCCGGGGCCAGGGCTGTGCGGCGGGTGCCTGCGGGCTCAGGTCCCGGGGGTCGCCGCGAACCGTTCCCCGGTGCGGACGATCTCGCGGCCCAGCGGCATGAGCGAGACCGGGATGAGCTTGAAGTTGGCGATGCCCAGGGGGATGCCGATGATCGTGACGCACAGGGCGATGCCGGTGGTGATGTGGCCCAGGGCGAGCCACCAGCCCGCCAGGACGAGCCACAGCACGTTGCCCACGCAGGACGCGGGGCCCGCGTCGCGGCGTTCGACGGCGGAGTACCCGAAGGGCCACAGGGCGTACACGCCGATGCGGAACGACGCCAGGCCGAAGGGGATGCCGATGATCGTGACGCAGAGGATGGCCCCGGCGAGCAGATAGGCCAGGAACAGCCAGAATCCACTCAGCACGAGCCAGATGATGTTGAGGACTGTCTTCATGGGCGGCCACCTGCCATCTGTTCGAGCCGGGCGATGCGCTCCGCCATCGGCGGATGCGTGGAGAACATTCTGGAGAGCCCCTGGCCGGCCCGGAAGGGGTTCGCGATCATCATGTGGCTCGCCGTCTCGATGCGCGGCTCGGGCGGCAGCGGGAGCTGCTTGGTGCCCGTCTCCAGCTTGCGCAGCGCGGAGGCGAGGGCCAGCGGGTCGCCGGTGAGCTGGGCGCCCGAGGCGTCGGCCTGGTACTCGCGGGAGCGGCTGATGGAGAGCTGGATGACGGAGGCCGCGATCGGGCCCAGCAGCATGACCATGAGCAGGCCGACGAGTCCGGGGCCCTCGTCGTCGTCGGAGCGGCCGATCGGGATGAGCCAGGCGAAGTTGACCAGGAACATGATCACGGAGGCGAGGGCGCCCGCGACCGAGGAGATCAGGATGTCGCGGTTGTAGACGTGGCTGAGTTCGTGGCCGATGACGCCGCGCAGTTCGCGTTCGTCGAGCAGGCGCAGGATGCCGTCGGTGCAGCACACGGCGGCGTTGCGCGGGTTGCGGCCGGTCGCGAAGGCGTTGGGGGCCTCGGTCGGCGAGATGTAGAGGCGCGGCATGGGCTGACGGGCCTCGGTGGACAGCTCGCGGACCATGCGGTACAGGCCGGGGGCCTCGAACTCGCTCACCGGGCGGGCCCGCATCGCGCGCAGGGCCAGTTTGTCGCTGTTCCAGTAGGCGTAGGCGTTGGTGCCGAGGGCGATGACGAGCGCCACGATCAGGCCGGTGGTGCCGAAGAAGCTGCCGATGACGAGGATGAGGGCGGACAGCCCCCCGAGGAGTACGGCGGTTTTCAAGCCATTGTGCCGGCGGTGCACGGTACGCCCTCCAAGTGGTGCGGCAGGGGGACCCTCTACTGCTGTCTCTGCGGGTGCTCTACGGGTGTCTGTACTGCTTCTCGGCGGGTGCCTCCGGGAACTGCTTCCCCTCTCCAGTGGACCCTCCCGTACTGGTCAACGCCAGGCGAAGGGCGCAGGTTCCCCGGCGCGCGGCGACCCGGCCGTCGTCCGAAAGAGTGATGGCCGCCGGTGTTTGGGAGGCGTTCTCGTCAGAAGAGGGGGGTGCCTCGGCTGCGGTTTCCGCGCGGAAACCGCAGCATTCTCAGCAGGGCGTTCCCAGAACGGGATTCTCAGAAGAGGGCGGTCGTGGTGAAGCGGAGGATGAGTTGCGGGGCGCCCGAGAGGGCGAGTGCGAGGAGGCCGGTGAGGGCCAGGGCGGCCGTGAGGGGGAACGGTACGGGGAGCGCGGAGCTGTCGGTCGCGAGCGCGGGAACCGCCGTCGTCGGGTCGGCCGGCGCCTGCCGCAGGCCGGTGGCAGGGGTCGCCTGCGACGCGGCGGCGGGCGTCTCCTGCGACGCGGCGGCGGGGCGGAAGAGTTCGGCGGTCCAGCGCAGGTAGTAGACGAGGGCGACGGCGACGTTGAGGGCCATGAGGACGGCGAGCCAGCCGAGGCCCGCGTCGACGGCCGCGGAGAACACGGTGACCTTGGCGAAGAGGCCGACGAGGCCCGGCGGGAGTCCGGCCAGGCACAGCAGGAAGAAGGCGAGCAGGAGCGCGAGCGCGGGGTGCTCGGCGTACAGGCCGCGGTAGTCGCTGAGGCGGCTCGCGGGGCGTACGCGGGTGACGGCGGCGACGACCGCGAAGGCGCCCAGGTTCACGACGCCGTACATGAGGGCGTAGGCGACGGTCGAGCCGAGGGCGTGCTCGGGGTGGTCGGTGTACGCGGCGGCGGCGAGCGGTACGAGGAGGTACCCGGCCTGGCCGACGGAGGACCACGCGAGGAGGCGTACCGCCGAGGTGAGGCGGTCGGCGCGCTGGCGCAGGGCCGCGGCGTTGCCCGCGGTCATGGTGAGGGCGGCGAGCACGGCGAGGGCGGGGCCCCACACGTCGGCGTAGGACGGGAAGCCGAGGACGGTGATCAGGGCGATGCCGGTGAAGCCGACGGCCTTGCCGACGACGGAGAGGTAGGCCGCTACGGGCAGGGGCGCGCCGACGTAGGTGTCGGGGACCCAGAAGTGGAAGGGGACGGCGGCCGTCTTGAAGGCGAAGCCGACGAGGGTGAGGGCGACTCCGGCGCGGGCGAGGGTCTGGAACTGGCCGTCGACGTGCTGGAGGCCCTCGGCGAGGTCGGTGAGGTGCAGGGTGCCGGTCGTCGCGTAGACGAAGCTCACGCCGAGGAGGGTGACGGCGGTCGCGGCGACGGAGGACAGGAAGAACTTGAGGGCGGCCTCGGAGGAGCGCCGGTCGCCGTGCTTGAGGCCGACGAGGGCGAAGCCGGGCAGGGAGGCGACCTCCAGGGCGACGACGAGGGTCGCGAGGTCGCGGGAGGCGGGCAGCAGGGCGGCGCCGGACGCGGAGGCGAGCAGCAGGAACCAGTACTCGCCTGCGGGCAGCGCGAGGTCCTTGACGGCGGTCAGGGAGAGCAGGGTCGTGACGAGGGCGCCGCCGAGGACGAGCAGCTGGATGACGAGCGTGAAGTGGTCGGCGCTGTAGCTGCACGCGTGGGAGCCGGCGCCGAGGCAGAAGGTGGTGCGGTCGCCGTCCAGGAGCGGCAGCAGGGACAGCAGGGCGAGGGCGAGGCCGCCGGCCGCGAGCCAGCCGAGGAGGCCCTTGCGGTGTTCGGGCAGGAACAGGTCCGTGACCAGCAGCGCGAGGGCGGACAGCGCGGTGAGGGCGGGGGGTGCGAGGGCGAGCCAGTCGACGGACTGCACGAGGGTGGTCATGCCGCGCCTCCCGCGAGGAGCTGGTGGACGGCCGGGTCGGTGAGGCCGAGGAGCAGGGCGGGCCAGAGTCCGGCGAGGAGGGTGAGGGCGACGAGCGGCAGCCAGGTGGCGGCCTCGTGGCCGCGCAGGTCGGCGAAGGGCCGCTGGGCGGGTTCCGGCGAGGTGTAGGGCTCGTCGGGGGCGTCGAGCAGGAGGGGCGCGGGGGTGGCTCGCGGCGCGTCGGGCGACGCCGGGGATACGCCGTCAGGGGTGGCCGGTACGGGGGCGGGGGGCTCCGTCGCGCCCGTGGCCGGGGCGGGTTCCGCCTGGAGCGGCAGGGGGCCCGTGCAGACGCGCCGTACGACCATGAGGAGGTAGGCGGCGGTGAGCAGGGTGCCGAGTCCGGCGACGGCCATGTACGTGAGGAACGCGGGGCGGCTGAGTCCGGCGGCGGGGTCGAAGGCGCCGAACATGGTGAGCATCTCGCCCCAGAACCCGGCGAGTCCGGGCAGGCCGAGGGAGGCGACGGCGGTGAACGCGAGGAGCACGGCGAAGCGTGGGGCGCGGCCGTACAGCGCGGCGCCTGCTGATCCGGCGAGGGTGTCGAGGTCGGCGGTGCCCGCGCGGTCCTTGAGGGCGCCGACGAGGAAGAACAGCAGCCCGGTGATCAGTCCGTGCGCGATGTTGGCGAAGAGGGCGCCGTTGACGCCGGTGGGCGTCATGGAGGCGATGCCGAGCAGGACGAAGCCCATGTGGCCGACGGAGGAGTAGGCGACGAGGCGTTTGAGGTCGCCGCCCGCTCCGCGCCGCACCAGGGCGAGGCAGGCGAGGGAGCCGTAGACGATGCCGGCGGCGGCGAACGCCCCGAGGTAGGGCGCGAAGGTGTGCATGCCGTCGGGGGCGATGGGCAGGGCGACGCGTACGAACCCGTAGGTGCCCATCTTGAGCAGGACCCCGGCGAGCATGACGGAGCCGACGGTGGGGGCGGCGGTGTGGGCGTCGGGCAGCCAGCTGTGCAGGGGCCACATCGGGGCCTTGACTGCGAGGCCGATCCCGATCGCGAGAACGGCGGTGACCTGCACGGACTTCGAGAGACCTGAGCCGTTGTCAGTGGCGAGTGCCACCATGTCGAAGGTGCCCGCCTTGAGCCCGATGAGGAGGAGTCCGAGCAGCATGACGGCGGAGCCGACCAGCGTGAAGAGGATGAACTTCCAGGCGGCCGCCTCCCGCTTCGCGCCGCCCCAGCGGGCGATGAGGAAGTACATCGGGATGAGGACCATCTCGAAGGCCAGGAAGAACAGCACGAGGTCGAGGACGGCGAAGGTCGCGAGGCAGCCGGACTCCAGGAGGAGCAGCAGGGCGACGAACGCCCGGGGGGAGGGGCCCGCGGGCATCTTGAAGTAGCTGTAGAGCGCGCACAGGAAGCTCAGGAGCGCGGTCAGGACGAGGAGGGGGAGCGAGATGCCGTCGACGCCGAGGTGGACGCGCACGTCGAGCGCGGCGATCCAGCTGATGTCGGTGGTGGCCTGCATGCTCGCGGCGTGGTGCCGGTCGAAGCCGAGGGCGAGCGCGATGCTCGCGGCGAGGATCACGCCGGTGACGAGGACGCCGTGGCGCAGCACGGCCTGGCCGGGGTTCCTGCCCTTGAGGCCGGGCGGTGCGGGGAGCAGGGCGGTGGCCGCGCCGATGAGCGGGCCGACGACGATCACGGCGAGCAGGATCTGCATCGCCGACTCGTTGATATCCAGGATCTGGGCCACGGTTCAGGCTCCTGCCGCTGCGTAGAGGACGGCCGCGACGGCCAGGACGACGGAGCCGGCGAGCAGCGCCCCGAGGTAGGTCTGCGTGTTGCCGGTCTGGGCGCGGCGTACGGCGGCGCCGAGCAGTTTCGGGCCGGCGGCGGCTCCGCGTACGTAGGTGTCGACGACGGCGGAGTCGAGGAAGCGCACGAGGACGGCGGCGGCGCGTACGGGCCTCTCGAAGAGGGCGGCGTACACGGCGTCGAGGTGGAATCCGGCGGCGGCGTGGCGGTGCAGGGGGCCGAGCAGGAGCCGGCCGGGGTCGGCCGGGTCGGCGGCGCCCGAGATGTCGCCGTAGACGGCTTCGTGGCTCGCGATGGCCTCGGCCTCGGTGCGGCCGGAGTCGGCTCCGGGGTCGGCGGTGACGGCGCCGAGCGGGTACTGCGCGGCGAGGGCGACGGTGTGCCGCCAGGCCCCGTAGGTGAGGACGACGCCGACGAGGGCGACGCCGGTGCCCAGGACGGAGGTGGTGAGGGTCGGGGTGAGGGAGCGGCTGTCGAACCAGTCGGGCAGGACTCCGGCGGTCAGTCCGAAGAGGAGGGAGGGCACGGCGAGGACCCACAGGATGACGTTCATGACGACGGGGGTGGTGTGGTGCGTCTCGGTGGTCGCGGGTTCGGCCTTCGCCGGGTCGGGGCCGGTCCGCCCGCCGGGGGCGCCGACGAGGAGCCAGAGGCGGGTGGCGTAGGCGCCGGTGAGCAGGGCGGTGGCGAGTCCGGCGACCAGGACGATCCAGCCGGCCGCGCCCGGGATGCCGGCGGCCTCTCCGGTCGCGGCGTGTTCGGCGGCGCCGAGCACGGCTTCCTTGGAGAAGAAGCCGCTGAACGGGGGGATCGCGGCGAGCGCGAGGAGGGCGACGGTCATCGTCCAGAAGGCGTCGGGGATGCGGGCGCGCAGTCCCGGCATGCGGGACATGGCGGCGAGCGAGTTGGTGCCGGCGGCGTGGATGACGACTCCGGCGGCCAGGAACAGCAGCGCCTTGAAGGCGCCGTGGGACAGGAGGTGGAAGACGGCGGCGCCGCGGTCGCCGACGGCGAGGGCGCCGGTCATGTAGCCGAGCTGGCCGACCGTGGAGTAGGCGAGGACGCGTTTGATGTCGTCCTGGGCGAGGGCGGCGAGCGCGGAGCCGGTCATGGTGACGGCGGCCATGAAGGCCAGCACGATCAGCGCGGCGGCGGAGGCGGTGAAGACGGGCAGCAGCCGGGCCACGAAGTAGACGCCGGCGGCGACCATGGTGGCGGCGTGGATCAGCGCGGACACCGGGGTGGGGCCGGCCATGGCGTCGGGCAGCCAGGTGTGCAGCGGGAACTGCGCGGACTTCCCGGCGACCCCGGCGAGCAGGAGCAGCGCGATGAGGGTGGGGTGGTCGAGTCCGCCGTGGGAGACGGACTTGAGGATCTCGGTGATGCGGAAGGAGCCCGTGTCGCCCGCGAGCGCGAACAGGCCGAACAGGAAGGGGACGTCGCCGAGTTTGGTGACGAGGAATGCCTTGAGGGAGGCGGCGCGGGCCTCGGGGGTCTCCCAGTAGTGGCCGATGAGGAAGTACGAGCAGATGCCCATGACCTCCCAGCCGACGAGCAGCACCATCAGGTCGCCGGAGTAGACGACGAGCAGCATCGCGGAGGTGAAGAGGGAGACGAGCGCCGCGTACGAGGCGTAGCGCGGGTCGTCGCGGAGGTAGCCGGTGGAGTAGAGCTGCACGCAGCCCGACACGACGGTGACCAGGACGGCGACGAGGACGGCGAACCCGTCGAGGTGCAGGGCGAGGTCGACGGGCACGGAGCCGGTGGGGGTGAGCCGGGTCGAGGCGTCGACGGCCTCTCCCCCGCCCTGGCGGACGGCGAGGAGGACGGCGAGGACCGCTGCGGCCAGGACCGGGAGGACGGCGAGCGGTCGGACGAAGGCGGGCGCGGTGCGGCCGAGCAGGAGTCCCGCGAGCGCGCCGAGGAACGGCAGGAGGGGGACGAGGACGGCGAGGGTGGTCGTGTTCACGCTGCGGCTCCGCGGGGCCGGGTGCCGCCGGTACGGCCGGAGGGGAGGGTTCCGGTGGGGTCGGGCGGGTCGCCGGGGAGTACTCCGGGGCCGCCGCCGGGTCCGTCGTGCGGTCCGTGCGGTCCGTCGTCGGGGCCGTCGGGGTGTTCGGCGGTGTCGCGGAGGCGGTCGATGTCGGAGCTGCCCCGGTTGCGGTACACGGCGAGCACGATGGCGAGGCCGATGCCGATCTCGGCGGCGGCGACGGCGATGGTGAACAGCGTCAGCGCCTGGCCGGCGTGGAGGCGGTCGCGCAGCCACACGTCGAAGGCGACGAGGTTGAGGTTGACGGCGTTGAGCATCAGCTCGACGGCCATGAGCACGAGGATCGCGTTGCGGCGGGCCAGGATGCCGTAGAGGCCGGTGCCGAACAGGAGCGCCGAGAGGACGGCGGGATAGGCGAGGTGCATCAGCGCGCGTCCTCCGGGGGCTCGGGCTCGGCGGGCCGCGTGCCGGGCGACGGGGCGGGAGGGGTGCCGGTCGCGCCGGCGCGGGCCGTGGAACCGCCCGGGGTGCGGCCCGTGCGGGGCGGCGACACGCGGCGGGGCGGAGGGGTGCGGCGCGGCGGGGGCGTGTTCCTGGCGTTGCGCCGCGACAGCACGATCGCGCCGACGAGCGCGGCGAGCAGGAGCACGGAGAGCGCTTCGAAGGGCAGCACCCAGTGCCGGAACAGGAAGGAGCCGGTGACGGCGGTACTGCCCTGGGGGTTCTCGCCGTCGAGGTCGATATAGGTGGTGCGGAAGGCGTCCGTGACGACCCACACGAGCGCGCCGGCCGCGAGGACGGCGACGCCCAGGGCGACCGGCCGGTTCGCGGAGTCGGCGTCCGGGGAGCGGCCGATGGGCGCCCTGGTGAGCATGAGCCCGAACAGGAGGAGGACGACGACGGAACCGACGTAGATGAGGACCTGCACCCACGCGATGAACTCGGCGGTGAGCAGGAGGTACTCGACGGCGAGGCCGCCGAGGGTGACGACGAGCCACAGCGCGGCGTGCACGAGCTGCTTCGTGGTCACCGTGACGATCGCGGCGCCGAAGGTGACGAGCCCGAAGAGGAGGAAGGCGATCTCGACGCCGGTCGGGGAGAGGAACCCTTGCGGGGCCTGGTTCGGGGCCGGGGCGGCGAGCGCGACGGAGGCGAGGGCGGCGGTCGGACTCACTCCTGCCCCGCTTCCGGACGGCTGTTGGGGGCGGGCTGGTCACCGGGGGTGGGCTGGTCACCGGGGGCAGGCTGGTCACCGGGGGCGGCTTTCGCGCCGGGCGCCGGGTCGGCCGGTGCCGGGTCAGCCGGAGCCGCGGCCCCCGTCCCCGCCGTCGTCCCCGCCGTCGCCGCTGCGGCGGCCGCGGCCTCCGCCTCCTGGGCGGCGGCGAGCTTGTCGGCGGTCTTGCGGGCGGCGGCGAGTTCCTTGGGTTCCTCGGCGGCCGGGTCGAGCGCGGGCGGTTCCGGGACGGTCCACATCCACTCGCGCAGCTTGTCGCGCTCGTGGGTCAGGTCGCGGATGTCGGTCTCGGCGTACTCGAACTCGGGGGACCAGAACAGCGCGTCGAAGGGGCACACCTCGATGCAGATGCCGCAGTACATACAGAGTGAGAAGTCGATGGCGAAGCGGTCGAGGACGTTGCGGCTGCGTTCGCGTCCGCCGGGCGCGGCGGGCGGCACCGTCTCCTTGTGGGAGTCGATGTAGATGCACCAGTCGGGGCATTCGCGGGCGCACAGCATGCAGACCGTGCAGTTCTCCTCGAACAGCCCGATGACTCCGCGGCTGCGCGGCGGCAGCGCGGGCAGCGTCTCGGGGTACTGCGCGGTGACGCTCTTCCTCGTCATGGTGCGCAGGGTCACGGCGAGGCCCTTGGCCAGCCCCGTACCAGGGATCGGAGACATCTAGGAGATCACCACTTTGACGACGCCGGTGAGGGCGATCTGGGCGAGGGCGAGGGGGATCAGCACGGTCCAGGACAGCTTCTGGAGCTGGTCCTCGCGCAGGCGGGGGTAGGTGACGCGGAGCCAGATCACGACGAACGCGAGGACCGCTGTCTTGAGCAGGGTCCACACCCAGCCGAGGCCGTCCGCGCCCCACGGCCCGTGCCAGCCGCCCAGGAACAGGACGGTGGTCAGGCCGCAGAGGATGACGATCCCGGCGTACTCGGCGAGCAGGAACAGCGCGAACCGCAGACCGGTGTACTCGGTGTACGCGCCGAAGATGATCTCCGAGTCGGCCACCGGCATGTCGAACGGCGGTCGTTGCAGCTCGGCGAGCCCGGCGACGAAGAACACGAGGGCCCCGACGATCTGCCAGGGCAGCCACCACCACGCGAAGGCGTCGAGGATGCCGGGCAGGGAGACGGTTCCGGCGGCCATCGCCACGGAGGCGGCGGCCAGCAGCATCGGCAGTTCGTAGGCGAGCAGTTGGGCGGCGGTGCGCAATCCGCCGAGCAGCGAGAACTTGTTGGCCGAGGCCCAGCCGGCCATGAGCGAGCCGAGCACGCCGACCCCGAGGACGGCGAGCGCGAAGAACAGCCCGGCGTCGACCACCTGCCCGACGGCGCCCTCGCCGGGGCCGACCGGGATGACCAGCAGGACCAGGAGGTACGGGAGCAGGGCGACGGCGGGGGCGAGCCGGAAGATCTTCGCGTCGGCCTCGGCCGGGACCACGTCCTCCTTCTGCGCGAACTTCACGCCGTCGGCCATGAGCTGGGCCCAGCCGTGGAACCCGCCCGCGTACATGGGGCCGAGCCGGCCCTGCATGTGGGCCATGACCTTGTGCTCGGCCTGCCCGACGATCAGCGGCAGGGCGAGGAAGCCGACGAAGACGATGACGAGTCGCAGGGCGACGCTGAGGACGTCGTTCACGCGGGGTCGCCTCCGGCGGGGGGCTCGGGGGGCCGGTTGTCTTCTTGGGGGGCGGGCCCGGGGGCCGTCTCGGGGGCGGTCCCGTCGTCCGGGCGGGGGTCCTCGGAGGCGGGCGGCTCGGGGGCGGGCGGCTCGGGGGCGGGGCGTTCCCGCTTCCCGTCCGGCTGCTCACCGGACTTCTGTCCGGGCTCCTCACCGGACTTCTGTCCGGGCTTCTCACCGGACTTCCCCTCGGCTCCCTCCCCCGGCTCCTCGAAGGCGGGGCGCGCGTGGTGCCACGGGGCGTCCGCGCTGCCCTTGGCGGGCGGCGCGGCGGGCGCGGCGGGCGACGGCGCGGTCGCGTCCTCACGGTGGCCGGGCGCCGGAGCCGCCTCGTCGCCGTCGCCCTTGCCCGCCTCGTCGGGTGCCGTCGCGGCGCGCTGCGAGGCGGAGCCGGCCGAGGCGCTGCGTGCGCGGCGCGGGCCGGCCGGGCGGGCGGGTGTCGTGGACGCCTGCTCGGCGGGGGCCTGGGGCCCGGGGGCGCCGTCCGCCTTCTGCCCGGACTCAGGAGACTGTCCGGGCTGTACGGGCGCAGGAGACTGTCCGGGCTTCTGTGCGGTCTCGGTCGCCGGGGTGGCGGCCGTGTCCCCGCGCTGGGCGGCCGATCCCCCGGCGGCGGTACGGGTACGGCGGGCGGGCCGCTCCCCGGTCGCGGCGCGGGCGCCGCGCGCGGGGCGGGCCGGGGCGTCCGGCAACTGGCCCTTGAGGGGGCCCCACTCGTTCGGGTCGGGTACGCCCGGCGGCAGCATCTGGCGTCGTTTCGGGGCGCCGTGGCCGGACTCGCCGGGCTCCTTCGCGCCGGGCCACGCCTTGGCGACGCGGGCGGCGAGCACGAAGTCCTTGCGCAGCGGGTGGCCCTCGAAGTTCTCGGGCAGCAGGAGCGGGGTGAGCCCGGGGTGGTCCTCGAAGCGGACGCCGAACATCTCGTGGGTCTCGCGCTCGTGCCACGCGGCCCCGGCGTACACGCCCACGGCGGAGGCGAGGACGGGCGCCTCGTGCGGCACCGTCGTACGCAGCAGCAGGCGGCGCACGGGGGCGAGCGCGACGACGTGCGCGCAGACCCGGAAGCCGGTGCCGGGCTCGTCGACGGCGCTGAGCCAGTCGAAGTAGGTGCAGCCGAGGGTGCGGCGGGCGGTTTCGAGCGCCGTGGTCCACGTTCCGGCGGGCACGTCGACGGTCAGGAGTGCGTACGCCTCCTCCGCCGTGGCCTCGGGACCGAAGAGTTCGGTGGGTTCCTGGGGCAGCCAGCCGGTCACCGCGGGTCCTCCCCGGGGGCGGGCGGCGGGGTGACGAGGCCGCTGCGCAGGGCCGCGACGGGGGTGCGGCGGCCGTGGGCGTAGCGCTCGCCGAGGGATTCGCGGGCGATCTTCTCCTGGAGCTTGAGGATGCCCTGGAGCAGCGCCTCGGGCCGGGGCGGGCAGCCGGGCACGTAGACGTCGACGGGGATGATCTGGTCGACGCCCTTGGTCACGGAGTACGAGTCCCAGTAGGGGCCGCCGCAGTTGGAGCAGGCGCCGAAGGAGATGACGTACTTCGGCTCGGGCATCTGCTCGTAGAGGCGTTTGACGGCGGGCGCCATCTTGTCGGTGACGGTCCCGGAGACGACCATCAGGTCCGCCTGGCGCGGGCCGGGCGCGAAGGGGATGACACCGAGCCGGATGAAGTCGTGGCGGGACATGGAGGCCGCGATGAACTCGATCGCGCAGCACGCGAGGCCGAAGTTGAAGACCCAGAGGCTGTAGCGGCGTCCCCAGTTGAGGACGACCTTCATGGGTTGCGGGGCCAGCCGCGAGAGCACGCCCAGCCTGCCGGCCGGGGCGGGGTCGGGGAGGTCGACGGGGCCGGCCGTGGCGGCGGCGAGCGGGTCGGCGTGCGCGGCCGGGGCCGCGGGGGGTGTCACGTCCATTCCAGGACGCCCTTCTTCCAGGCGTAGAGCAGTCCGATGGCGAGGAACCCGAGGAAGACGAACATCTCCACGAGCGTCGTCGCCCCGTAACCGGGGTCGGCGAACACGGTCGCCCAGGGGAACAGGAAGATCGAGTCGACGGCGAAGATCACGTACAGGAAGGCGTACACGTAGTAGCGGACCTGGGTGTGGGCCCAGCCCTCGCCGACGGGGTCGACGCCGCATTCGTAGGTGAGGAGTTTCTCGGGCGTGGGGACGACGGGGCGCAGCAGCCGGCCCGCGCCGAAGGCGAAGGCCACGAAGAGCACGCCGACGGCGGCGAGGACGCCGACCACCGAGTAGGCGTGGAAGTAGTCCGCCGCGAGGGTCACGGAGTGCGCGCCGTACGCGCCCGGGGCACCCGGCGCGCTGGGGGCGCCCGGCAGTCCGGGTACGGCGATCCCGCCCGGGTCGGTCGGATCGATCGGTCCCGGCACGTCCGCCCTCCGCTCCGTCACATCGTGGTCGGGCCCTCGTTTCCCGGCCTGGTCCTGCCGGGTCCCGCGGGCTCCTCGCGTCCGGTGCCGTCCGGTACGGGGCCCCGGCGGGTGCTCCGGCGAGGTTCCCGGAGTCCGCTGGAGTGCCCCGCGCGACGGCGGCACACACGCACGGGAGTCTAGGGCCTGCTAAAGGGGAGGTAAGCAGCGAGTCTGGTCCTGGGCTGCCGAGGACCCGGAAAACGGGGAGGTACGGGGAGGTAGGGGGAGGTACAGGGAGGTACGGGGAGGGGCGGGGAGGTACGGGGAGGGGCGGGCGCGCGGGGTGGCCGGGGAGCCGGGCGCGGGCACGGGGACGGACGCGGGCGGCGGGAGCCAGGGCCGGAGCCTGCGGGTGGCCGGGTGGCCGGGTGGCCGGGGAGCCGGGCGCGGGCACGGGGACGGACGCGGACGGCGGGAGCCGGGCCCGGAGGGCAGGAGCCTGGCTCGCGGGGTGGCCGGGGAGACGGGCGCGGGCACGGGGACGGACGCGGGCGGCGGGAGCCGGGGCCGGAGGGCCGAGGCGCCGGGCGCACTCGGAGTGACCGGGGAGGCGGGCGCGGTTGGCGGGTTCCTGGGCAGGCAGCGGAATCCGGACCCGGTCTCGGCGGGGAACTGGACCCAGGCAGCGGAAGCCGGACCTGAGCCGAGAAGTCAGGACCTCAACAGGACCTCAAGTCGGGAAGCCGGACCAGGCCGGGGGAACAGGGCAGGGCCGGGGAAACCGGGGAAGCCGGGGAAACCGGGGAAGCCGGACCGGCCGGGGAAAGGGGGGCCCAGGAAGCCGGGCCCGAGCACGGGCATCCGCCCCGTCTCCTCAGCCTCCTCGGCCCGCAGCCCCGCCCGCCCCGCCCGGGGACCCGATCTCCGCCTGGAGCCTGCCCCCGCTCTCCCTCCCGGGCCCCGCCACCCTCGCGGACGCGCACCCCCTGCGCCAGGACCCCGCCGCCCTCGCGGACTCGCGCCCCCACCCGGGCACCGAAATCCCTCACGGACCGCACCCCGCCCGGAGACCTCTCTGCCGCGCGGGAACCCGCCGCCGCGCTCGGGCACCGAATCCGGCCTCGGGGCCCCGTCCCCGTGCCGGGGTCTGCCCAGGGACACGGCCCCCAGCCCGGTGAGGAACCCGTCCGCTCGGCAGGTTCCTTCGGCACGGTTCGGCTCTCACTCTCCCGGGGGTGGGGTTTTCCTCAGTTGAGCTTGGCGGTGGACCTCATGGCGCGGGGGCGTGCGGACCGGCAGGCTGGGTGTCATGACCGCAGAAGACGCCCGTGGACCGGGCTCCGACCAACCGCCACCGGCACGCTTCGCCTTCTCCCGGCACACGTGGAAGGAGATCGCGCAGCTCCTGGTGAACCTGCCGATGGCCTTGGCGAGTTTCGTGTACGTCGTGGTGTTCGTGTCGGTCGGCCTCGGCCTCGCGGTGACGGTCGTGGGGCTCCCGGTGCTCGCCCTCGGGCTGCGCGGGGCGCGTGTGCTGGGCCGGGCGGAGCGGTCCCGGGCCAGGAAGCTGCTGGGGCTGCGCGTGGAGGAGCCCTCGCGGCTGCCGCGGCGGGCCGGGGAGGGCTTCTTCAGCCGGCTGTGGACGGAGCTGCGGGACCCGGTGGCCTGGCGTACGACGCTCTACTCGTTCATACGGCTGCCGTGGGGCATCGCCTCCTTCGTGGTGTCGCTGACCGGGCTGTTCGCCTTCTGGCCGGTGCTGCCGTTCGTGGTCCGGGGTCTGGCCAACGGTGACCGGGCGATGGTGCGCGGCTTCCTCTCCCCCTCCGACACGCTGGAGCGGCGGATAGCCGAACTGGAGTCGGACCGGGGCGTGGTGGTGGACACCGCTGCCGCGGACCTGCGCCGCATCGAACGCGATCTGCACGACGGGGCCCAGGCCAGGCTCGTCGCCCTCGCCATGGGCCTGGGGCTCGCGAAGGAGAAGCTGCTGGAGGACCCCGAGTCGGCGGCGGTCATGGTCGAGGAGGCGCACGGCGAGGTGAAGCTCGCCCTCCAGGAACTGCGGGACCTGGCCCGGGGCATCCACCCCGCCGTCCTCACCGACCGGGGGCTGGACGCGGCGCTGTCCTCCGTCGCCTCCCGCTGCACCGTGCCGGTCAAGGTGACGGCGGATCTCCCCGCGCGGCCCGCCGAGGCGATCGAGGGCATCGCCTACTTCACCGTCTCCGAACTCCTCCAGAACGTCAGCAAGCACAGCGGTGCCTCCTCCGCCTCGGTGGAGGTGTGGCGGGCGGGCGACCGTCTGCTCATCCAGGTCGCGGACAACGGCCGGGGCGGGGCCTCGCTCGACGGGGGCTCCGGCATGGCGGGGCTCGCGGACCGGCTGGGCGCGGTGGACGGCCTGTTCGTCATCGATTCACCGGTCGGCGGCCCGACGACGATCACCGCCGAACTGCCCTGGCGCGACCGCGAACCGGCGGCGGCGCGCAACCGGGCGGGCAGAGCGGTCGGACGCTGATCCACCCACCGGTGCGACCGCCGTCGCCGACGCCGGATCCAACGGGGCCACGGGCCCACGAGCCGCGAGTCCACGGGCCACGGGCTCGTGGACCCGTGGGTGGGGAAAACCCCCGGTCGAGGACGCCGACACGCTCCATGGTCCGTGCCCGGGAACCGGAGCAGTCTGAGGTGCACGACCGGTAGTCCGCGACAACCACGCACGGCGCACACGGCGCACAAAGCCAGACGCAGCGGGCGCACGGCCCACGGAACACGACACGAGCAGAAGGACGGGACCGATGGCCACGGATTACGGACAGGGAATGAGCTTCCGGTCCCCTGCGGAGGCCGGGCGCGGCGGACCGGGCACGGCGGGTGCGCCGGGCGGCTCCGGCCGCCCCGGAGAACACCGGCCCTCCTGGCTCGGTTCGGCGCTCCGCGCGCCGCTGGGAGCGCGCATGTGGCGGGAGTTCGGGTACCTGATCCTGAGCCTGCCGATCAGCATCGTCACCTTCACGGTCGCGGTGACGATGCTGTCGCTCGGAGCGGGTCTGCTCGTCACCTTCCTCGGCATCCCGGTGCTCGCGGGCGGCCTGGCGGCCTGCCGCGGCATCGGCGCGATGGAGCGGGCCCGGGCCCGCGGACTGCTCGGCCTGGAGGTCGGCTCCCCGCGCCAGGTACGGCCGAAGAAGCCCTCAGCACTGTCGTGGATGGGGGCGACGCTCCGCAGCGGGGTGTCCTGGCGGCATCTGCTGTACAGCCTTCTGCACTTCCCGTGGGCCGTGTTCGCGTTCTGCGTGTCGATGACTCTGTGGGCCACGGGCTGGGCGCTGTTCACCTACCCGCTGTGGCACTGGGCGGTCCCCTCCGACGTGGGCCGGGACGGTCTCCAGTACTACGGGGACATGCGGCACGGCGAGTACCTGGACAGCTTCTGGGAGATCGCGTACACCTGCGTGGTCGGCCTCGCCCTGACGCTGGCGACGCCGTGGGTGGTCCGGGCGCTCACCTCCGTGGACCGGCTGCTGGTCCTCGGGCTGCTGAGCCCCTCGCGGCTCGCGAACCGGGTGGACGAACTGGAGTCGGACCGGGGCGTCGTGGTGGACACGGCGGCCGCGGACCTGCGCCGCATCGAACGCGACCTGCACGACGGGGCCCAGGCCAGGCTCGTCGCCCTCGCGATGGATCTGGGGCTCGCGAAGGAGAAGCTGCTGGAGGACCCGGAGGCCGCCGCGCGCATGGTGGACGAGGCGCACGGCGAGGTGAAGACGGCGCTTCAGGAGCTGCGGGACCTGGCCCGGGGCATCCATCCCGCCGTCCTCACCGACCGGGGCCTGGACGCCGCGCTGTCCTCCGTCGCCTCCCGCTGCGCCGTGCCGGTCGAGGTGGAGGTGGATCTGCCGTACCGGCCCGCCCCGGCGATCGAGGGCATCGCCTACTTCACCGTCTCCGAACTCCTCCAGAACATCAGCAAGCACGCACGGGCGACGCGCGCCTCCGTGGACGTGTGGCGGGTCGAGGGGCGGCTGCTGCTCCAGGTCACCGACGACGGACAGGGCGGGGCCGGGGCCGAGGCCGGCTCGGGGCTCGCGGGCCTCGCCGAGCGGCTGGACGCGGTGGACGGACTGCTCGCGATCGACTCCCCCGCAGGCGGCCCCACCACGATCGTCGCGGAACTGCCGTGGCGGCCCCGGGAGGGCGGCGGTACCGCCCGCCGCCCCGCGCCGGACCTCTACTGAGACTGAGACGGAACAGCTGACCCAACAGCTGCCGGGAGAGCTGCCGACGTGGCGCGTCCCGGCTGCCGTACCAGGGGCGCACACCGTGCCACTCGCCCCTCGCCGTACCCGGCACCCCCGCCGCACTCCGGCCCGCGCCGCCCAGCCCGCGCCGCCCCAGCTCAGGCCCTCCCGGTCTCCGTCTCCGGTATTCCTTCTCCGGTCCCGGGACCCCGGTCCCCGGTCCCCACTGTCTGCACGCCTCCCCCGGCGCGGCGGTGGGCCCGATGGTGGTGGGTTCCGGTGGTGGGTTCCGGAGGAGGGAACCCCGATACAGGGAAACGGGGAAGAGGCGGGGGCGCGGCCGGAAGTGCTGGGATGCTGGTGGCGTCGGCGCCCATCGCCGCGGCCCTCCGGGAACGGTGCGGCTCCGCCGGGGAGGGCGGGAGCGGTGAGCAGTGAACTGGGGGAAGAAAGAGTCGTGGAGGACAGAGTGCGGGTGGTCATCGCCGAGGATTCAGTGCTGCTGCGGGAGGGGCTGACCCGGTTGCTGACCGACCGGGGGCACGACGTGGTGGCCGGCGTCGGCGACGGCGAGGCACTGGTGAAGACGGTGCGGGACCTCAGCGAGCAGGGGGAGCAGCCGGACGTCGTGGTCGCGGACGTACGGATGCCGCCGACCCACACCGACGAGGGGGTGCGGGCGGCGGTGGCCCTGCGCAAGGCGTATCCGGACGTCGGAGTGCTCGTGCTCTCGCAGTACGTCGAGGAGCAGTACGCCACCGAACTGCTCGCCGGGTCGAGCCGGGGGGTGGGCTATCTGCTGAAGGACCGGGTCGCCGACGTACGGGAGTTCGTGGACGCCGTGGTGCGGGTCGCGGGCGGCGGCACGGCGCTGGACCCCGAGGTGGTGGCGCAGTTGCTGGGCCGCAGCCGCAAGCAGGACGTCCTCGCCCACCTCACCCCTCGGGAGCGGGAGGTCCTGGGGCTGATGGCGGAGGGCAGGACCAACTCGGCGGTCGCGAAGGCCCTCGTGGTGAGCGACGGCGCGGTCGAGAAGCACGTGAGCAACATCTTCATGAAGCTCGGCCTGTCCCCCAGCGAGGGCGACCACCGCCGTGTCCTCGCGGTACTGACGTATCTCAGGTCCTGAGAGCGGCGGGCCGATGGAACCGACGGACGGCCGGAGAGCCGACTCAGACCGGCGGGAGGAGCACCCCAACCGGCCGGAGAGCCGGCTCCAGACCGGCCGGGGTCGGCCCGGACCCGGCGGGAGGGGCGAGTCCCCGGAATCGGCGGCCCGGGGGCCTGCCCGCCTTCCCCGCCCCCGGCGACATTCCCGCCCCCGGAAAGGCCGGCTCCGCCCCCGGAAAGGTCGGCTACGCCCCCCGGAAAGGCCGGCCCCGTTCCCCGAAAGGCCGGTTCTGGTCCACGGAAGGCCGGTTTCAGTCTCTCGAAAGGCACCCGTCCTGCGACCTAAGCCAAAAGGACGAGCGCCCGGTTTCGGCAATCAGGTCAATTGCGGAGAAAAGTGGAGGCAAAGCGGGAAAGTGACCGGGAATCAGGGGAGGGTCAGCGCGCCTTCACCGGCCGACGGGCGGCGAAACGTGATGTTCGACAGTTCTCTGTCCCCTTACCGGCATCTCAACATGAGGTCCACGATATGACCTGTCCCGGGAAGGGCACCCTTACCGACGTAGGGTGTCTGTGGGACAACCGGTCCGCCGGCCCAGATATGCACCTGCCCTCGCCTCGGCGGGGAGACACACTGCCTCGACGGGAGGTCCAGTTCAGTGACCAGCCAGGTCAGTAGCCCAGCCGAGCAGTCCGACGGAGCAGTCGTCGAACCGCGGCACACCGTGCGGGACGCGGAGGGCACCGTGTCCGAGGAGAGCGCCGCACCCCCCACCGAGGCCGCCGAAGGCGCCGAGGGCAAGGAAGTCCGCAAGCTCGACCGGGTGATCATCCGGTTCGCGGGCGACTCCGGGGACGGCATGCAGCTCACCGGGGACCGTTTCACGTCCGAGACGGCTTCCTTCGGCAACGACTTGTCGACGCTGCCGAACTTTCCGGCCGAGATCCGCGCTCCCGCAGGAACTCTGCCGGGGGTGTCCTCGTTCCAGCTGCATTTCGCGGATCACGACATTCTCACTCCGGGGGACGCGCCGAATGTGCTGGTCGCGATGAACCCGGCGGCGCTGAAGGCGAATATCGCCGATGTGCCACGCGGTGCGGAGATCATCGTGAACACGGACGAGTTCTCGAAGCGCGCGATGCAGAAGGTCGGCTACGCGGCCTCGCCGCTGGAGGACGGCTCCCTCGACGGCTACAGCGTGCACCCGGTGCCGTTGACGACGCTGACGGTGGAGGCGCTGAAGGACTTCGACCTGTCGCGCAAGGACGCGGGCCGCAGCAAGAACATGTTCGCGCTCGGGCTGCTGTCGTGGATGTACCACCGGCCGACCGAGGGCACCGAGAAGTTCCTGCGCACGAAGTTCGCGAAGCGTCCGCAGATCGCCGAGGCGAACCTGGCGGCCTTCCGGGCGGGCTGGAACTTCGGGGAGACCACGGAGGACTTCGCCGTCTCCTACGAGGTCGATCCGGCCTCGGCCGCGTTCCCGACCGGCACCTACCGCAACATCTCCGGGAACCTGGCGCTGGCCTACGGTCTGATCGCGGCTTCCCATCAGGCGGATCTGCCGCTGTACCTGGGCTCGTACCCGATCACCCCGGCCTCCGACATCCTGCACGAGCTGTCGAAGCACAAGAACTTCGGCGTGCGCACCTTCCAGGCCGAGGACGAGATCGCCGGTATCGGCGCGGCCCTCGGCGCGGCCTTCGGCGGCGCGCTCGCGGTGACGACGACCTCCGGTCCGGGCGTGGCGCTGAAGTCGGAGACGATCGGCCTCGCGGTGTCGCTGGAGCTGCCGCTGCTGATCGTCGACATCCAGCGCGGTGGCCCCTCCACCGGCCTGCCGACCAAGACCGAGCAGGCCGACCTGCTCCAGGCCATGTACGGCCGCAACGGTGAGGCGCCGGTCCCGGTCGTCGCTCCGCGCACCCCGGCGGACTGCTTCGACGCGGCGATCGACGCGGCCCGTATCGCGCTGGCCTACCGCACCCCGGTGTTCCTGCTGTCGGACGGCTACCTGGCCAACGGCTCCGAGCCCTGGCGCGTCCCGGAGACGGAGGAGCTGCCGGACCTGACGACGCCGTTCGCGACGACGCCGAACCACGAACTGGCGGACGGCACCGAGGTCTTCTGGCCCTACAAGCGGGACCCGCAGACGCTGGCGCGTCCGTGGGCGGTCCCGGGCACCCCGGGCCTTGAGCACCGTATCGGCGGTATCGAGAAGCAGGACGGCACGGGGAACATCTCCTACGACCCGGCCAACCACGAGTTCATGGTCCGCACCCGGCAGGCGAAGATCGACGGGGTCGAGGTCCCGGACCTGGAGGTCGACGACCCCACCGGTGCGAGCACGCTCGTGCTGGGCTGGGGCTCGACGTACGGGCCGATCACGGCGGCGGTGCGCCGGCTGCGCGCGGACGGGGAGAAGATCGCGCAGGCCCACCTGCGCCACCTCAACCCGTTCCCCCGGAACCTGGGCCAGGTGCTGAAGGCGTACGACAGGGTCGTGGTGCCGGAGATGAACCTGGGTCAGCTCGCGAGGCTGCTGCGCGCGGAGTTCCTGGTCGACGCGTTGTCCTACACCCAGGTCAACGGAATGCCGTTCAAGGCGGAGCAGCTCGCCACCGTGCTGAAGGAGGTCATCGATGACTGAGGCGCTGTCCCTCGTGCCCAAGGCCGAGGCCACGCAGACGATGAAGGACTTCAAGTCCGACCAGGAGGTGCGCTGGTGCCCGGGCTGCGGGGACTACGCGGTCCTGGCCGCCGTGCAGGGCTTCATGCCCTCGCTGGGGCTGGCGAAGGAGAACATCGTCTTCGTCTCGGGCATCGGCTGCTCGTCCCGCTTCCCGTACTACATGAACACCTACGGGATGCACTCGATCCACGGCCGTGCCCCCGCCATCGCCACCGGCCTGGCGACCTCGCGCCGCGATCTGTCCGTCTGGGTCGTGACGGGGGACGGTGACGCGCTGTCGATCGGCGGGAACCATCTCATCCACGCGCTGCGCCGCAACGTGAACCTGAAGATCCTGCTGTTCAACAACCGGATCTACGGGCTGACCAAGGGCCAGTACTCGCCGACCTCCGAGGTCGGCAAGATCACCAAGTCCACCCCGATGGGCTCGCTGGACGCGCCGTTCAACCCGGTCTCCCTGGCGATCGGCGCCGAGGCGAGTTTCGTGGCGCGCACGGTGGACTCCGACCGTCAGCACCTCACGAGCGTGCTGAAGGCGGCGGCCGAGCACCCCGGTACCGCGCTGGTGGAGATCTACCAGAACTGCAACATCTTCAACGACGGCGCCTTCGAGGTCCTCAAGGACAAGCAGCAGGCCCAGGAGGCCGTGATCCGCCTGGAGCACGGGCAGCAGATCCGCTTCGGCACCGACGGGGCGAGGGGCGTCGTACGCGACCGGGCCACCGGTGACCTGCGAGTCGTCGAGGTCACGGCGGAGAACGAGGCGGACCTCCTGGTGCACGACGCGCACCAGTCCTCGCCGACCACCGCCTTCGCGCTGTCCCGGCTCGCCGACCCCGACACCCTGCACCACACGCCCATCGGCGTGTTCCGCGACGTCGAGCGCCCGGTCTACGACACGCTCATGGCCGACCAGCTCGACGCCGCCGTCGAGCAGCACGGCAAGGGCGACCTCGGCCAGCTCCTCACCGGTAACGACACCTGGACCGTCGCCGGCTGAACAGCGAAGGCCGGACAGGCACGCGGACCGGACAGGTACGCGGGTGGGCCCGCGACGATCCCCGAAACCCAAGAACCCGGGATCGCCGCGGGCCTTCCGCGTACGCGGGTGGGGGCGGCGGCCCGGTCAGGCGCGGGCGCGGGCCGCGTCGTACGCCTCCCGCGCGTCGAGTACGGTCGCGACCCGCCGCTCCGTCCAGCGTGCGAGGCCCCACACCTGCTCGGCGACCTCCCGGCCGACGGGCGTGAGCGAGTACTCGACGTGCGGCGGGATGACGGGCTTGGCCTCGCGCAGTACGAAGCCGTCCCGCTCCAGGGCCTGGAGGGTCTGGGCGAGCATCTTCTCGCTGACGCCGCCGACCGTCCGGCGCAGTGCGCTGAAACGGTGGGTGCGGTCGAGGAGCGCGGCCAGGATCAGTACGGCCCAGCGGCTCGTGACGTGCTCCAGGATTCCGCGCGAGGGGCACATGGCCTGGTTGACGTCGGGCATGCCGGCGGCGACGCGGCCCAGGAAGCCGGCGATCTCGTCCCTGCCCACCCCGGCGCCCCCGCGCCCGCTTTCGGCTGCCTCGTTGGTCTCGCTCAACTCGCTCACCTCATTGCTTACCGCCATCCCAGTACCTTACTTCAAAGTGGGTACTTTCGTCTGGTTAGTGTGCTGGATAGGCTGTTCCCGCGGAACCAATGGGACAAATCATCAAGTGAACGCCAGGAGAGAAGCACTCATGAGCATCGTCGTCACCGGCGCCACCGGGAACCTCGGCCGTCTCGTCGTCGCCGGGCTGCTGGAGAAGGTCCCGGCATCGGAGATCGCCGCCGTCGTCCGCGACGAGGGCAAGGCCGCCGGCCTCGCCGAGCAGGGCGTCGAGCTGCGGATCGCGGACTACGACCGTCCGGAGAGCCTCAAGGCCGCCTTCCACGCGGGCGACAAGGTCCTGCTGATCTCCGGCAGCGAGGTCGGCAAGCGGACCGTGCAGCACCAGGCCGTGATCGACGCGGCGAAGGAGGCCGGGGTCACGCTGCTCGCGTACACCGGGGTCCTCGGCGGCCCGAAGGCGGATCTGAAGCTCGCCGAGGAGCACAAGTACACCGAGCAGGCGATCCTCGACTCGGGCCTGCCGTACGTGTTCCTGCGCAACGGCTGGTACTCCGACGTCTACACCGAGAACCTGGCGCGCCCGCTGGCCACCGGGACCATCGTCGGCAGCGCGGGCGAGGGCCGCATCGCCTCGGCCCCCCGCGCGGACTACGCGGCCGCCGCCGTCGCCGTGCTGACCGGCACGGGCCACGAGAACAAGGCGTACGAGCTGTGCGGCGACGTCGCCTGGAGCCTGCCCGAGTACGCGGCGGAGGTCTCCCGCCAGTCGGGGAAGACGGTCACCTACTCCGACGTCCCCGCCGAGCAGCTCATCGACATCTACAAGGGCGCGGGCCTGCCCGCCGAGCTGGCGGAGATCCTCGCCGACGCGGACGTCGCCCTGTCACGGGGTGTCCTCGCCAGCGAGAGCGACGACCTGCGGCGTCTCATCGGCCGGCCGAGCACCCCGATCGCCGACTCGATCGCGGCCGCCCTCGCCGGCCTGGAGAAGTAGGCCGCACCGCGCGCACGCCACGCCCCCGTCCCCCGCCACTGCGGCGGCGGGGCGGGGGCGTGGCGCTTCCCGGGCGCCCGCCGTCACCACCACCGGACTGTCATGACCGTATGGCGATACGCACATGACAGGCGGGCGTGGCGCGGTTACCTTCGGCGAGAGGGGGCCGACCACGACGGACCGCCCCCGCGAGCGAAGGAGGGGCCGTGGGCGGGACGGAACAGGAAGCGGCGGGGGAGTCGCGGACGGGTGTGGCGTCCGGGGCCGCGGCCTACGTGATCTGGGGCCTGGTCCCGCTGTTCTGGCCGCTGCTGAAGCCGGCCGGGGCCGGGGAGATCCTGGCCCACCGCATGGTGTGGTCGCTCGCCGTGGTGGGCCTCGCCCTGCTCTTCGTACGCCGCTGGGCCTGGGCCGGGGAGCTGATCCGGCAGCCCCGCAGGCTGGGCCTGGTGACGATCGCGGCGGCCGTGATCACGGTCAACTGGGGCGTCTACATCTGGGCGGTCAACGCGGGGCACGTCGTGGAGGCGTCCCTCGGGTACTTCATCAACCCGCTGGTCAGCATCGCGCTGGGCGTCCTGCTGCTCAAGGAGCGGCTGCGGCCCGTGCAGTGGGTGGCGGTCGGGGTGGGTCTTGCGGCCGTCCTGGTGCTCGCGATCGGGTACGGGCAGCCGCCGTGGATCTCGCTGGTGCTCGCGTTCTCCTTCGGGACGTACGGGCTGGTGAAGAAGAAGGTCAATCTCGGCGGCGTCGAGTCGCTGGCGGCCGAGACGGCCGTCCAGTTCCTGCCGGCCCTCGGCTATCTGCTGTGGCTGGGGGCGCGCGGCGAGTCCACCTTCGGCGGGCACGGGGCGGGGCACGCGACGCTGCTGGCGGCGACGGGCCTGGTCACGGCGGTCCCGCTCGTGCTCTTCGGGGCCGCCGCGATCAGGGTCCCGCTGTCCGTGCTGGGGCTGCTCCAGTACCTCGCGCCGGTCTTCCAGTTCGCCCTGGGCATCCTCTACTTCCACGAGGAGATGCCCGCGGAACGCTGGGCGGGCTTCGGCCTGGTCTGGGTGGCGCTGGCCCTGCTCACCTGGGACGCCCTGCGCACCGCACGCCGGGGCCGCGTCCAGCTCCAGCGCCTCGCGGCCGCGGCCGGTCAGGCGCTCGACGCCCCGGTGCCGCCCACGGCGGGAAAGACGGCGCCGCCCGCTGGCGGCGCCGGGTCACCCGTGGAGGAGGCGGCTCCGCGCGCGGGGGAACCCACGGCCTGAGAGGCACCGGACGGCGGGACTCGTCCCCGGTCCCGGGCATGAATGGCCCGCTCCACTTGGGTAGATGGGAAAAGCGGTCCCCGGCCCCGCGCGGCTGGTTGCCCGCCTCCCCCGCACCCAGTACAACCGGCAGGCATGACATCACCTCAGGCAGACAGCCAGGACCGACCGCCGCAGGCCGTGGCACCCGTGCACTGGAAGGTCGTGATCGACGCGTCCGATCCGCTCGCCCAGGCGGAGTTCTGGGCGGCGGCCCTCGGCTACCTGGTCGAGGACCACAGCGTGCTGATCGGCGGTCTGCTCGCCGCCGGAGCCCTGCCCGAGGAGCAGACCGTCCAGGTGCGCGGGCACCACGCGTTCCGGGACGTCGCCGCCGTACGCCACCCCGAGGACCCGGTCCAGGACGGTACGGGGACGGGGCTCGGACGCCGGCTGCTGTTCCTGCGGGTCCCCGAGCCGAAGCAGGGCAAGAACCGCCTCCACCTCGACCTGCATCCGGGGCCCGAGGCCCGCGAGGCGGAGGTCGTACGACTGACGGAGCTGGGCGCGACGTTCGTACGCCGGGTGGAGGAGCCCCAGGGCACCCACGTCGTCATGCGGGACCCGGAGGGCAACGAGCTGTGCGTGGCGTGAGGCGCTCGCGTACCGGCTCCCGGGCGGGGGCCCCGGCCCCCGCCCGGACCACCCACCGGTCTAGACGGTGACGTCCTTCGTGGTGAACCTCGCCCACGCGGCCGAGCCGAGTACGGCCGCGTACAGGGCCTGGAGCCCGAGGTCGCGTACGACGCCGTCCCACAGGACGGGTTCCCGCATGAGGTCGGCGAAGGACAGCCAGTAGTGCGAGAAGAAGTACGGCTGGAAGGCGGAGAGCTGCGGGATCGCGTCGAGGATCTGCACCGTGACCACGAGCCCCACGGTGGTGGCCATCGCCGCGATCCCGCTGTTCGTGAGCGTCGAGACGAACAGGCCGAGCGCCGCGACGCCCACCAGGGAGAGCGCCACGACGCACGCGATCAGCAGCGCGCGCCACAGCCCCTCGCCGAAGCCGATCCGGGTCCCGGAGATCGTGGTCAGCTCGCCCA
The DNA here is from genome assembly GCF_040656295.1 of Streptomyces sp. NPDC049954. Lineage (NCBI taxonomy): Bacteria > Bacillati > Actinomycetota > Actinomycetes > Kitasatosporales > Streptomycetaceae > Streptomyces > Streptomyces sp. NPDC049954. The sequence goes on along the minus strand of NZ_JBFALS010000007.1, from coordinate 220,092 downwards.
GCGGGAACAGCGCGGCGCCGGTCGCGAGCGCGGAGACCGCCACGACGAGCGTCGCGACCAGGCAGAACGTGAGCACGGTCGCGTACTTGGTGAGCAGCAGCCGGGGCCGTCCGACGGGGGCGACCAGCAGGTAGCGCAGGGTCCCGGCGGACGCCTCCCCCGCGATCGCGTCCCCGGCGACGACGCCTACGGCCATCGGCAGGAAAACGGGCAAGGTCGCGGCGAGCGCGGTGAAGACCAGGAACAGCCCGTTGTTGGTGATCTGCGCCATGAACGCGGGCCCCGCGCCCGCGCCGCCGGCCCGGCCGCCGTCGCCGGTCTCGACGCGCACCGCGATGCCGACGAGGACCGGGACCGCCGCCAGAACCGCGAGCAGCGCGAGGGTGCGCCGCCGCCGGAACGTCGTCCGCAACTCGTCGGCGAACAGCCCGAGAGTCCGGAACGGGTGCCGGGAGGACGGCCCGGGGAACGCGGCGGGCCCCAGGGCCGAGGCAGCCGGAGCGGCCGAGGCAGCCGGAGCCGCGGAGTCAGCCGGAGCGGCCGGAGACCCTGAAGCTCCCGGTGGCCCCGGCACCGGCGCCGGGGACGTGGCGGCCGGGTCCCCGGCAGGGTCCGCCGCCCCGTCTCCGCGCGGCCCGCGCGCCGTCGGCTCAGCCCGCGACATCGAAGCCCTCCCCGGTCAGCGCCACGAAGGTCTCCTCCAGGGAGACCCGGGACTCGCCGAAGCCGCGGACCCGTACCCCGGCGGCGACCAGCGCCGCGTTGAGGTCGGCGGGGTCGGCGTCGGCGGGCGGTTCGCCGGACACCCGGTCACCCTCGGCCCGTACGTCCCTGACGCCCCGCCCGGTCAGGACGCGGGCCGCGTCCGCCGGGTCCGGGGTGGTCACGGTGAGCCGGCCGCGGGCGGCACCCAGCAGGTCGGCGACGGCGCCCTGGGCGAGCAGACGGCCCCGGGACATGACGGCGACGTGCCCGCACAGCTGCTCGATCTCGTCCAGCAGGTGCGAGGAGAGGAACACCGTCGTGCCGTCCGAGGCGAGTTCGCGGACGAGGCCCCTGATCTCGCGCATCCCCTGCGGATCGAGCCCGTTGGTCGGCTCGTCGAGGACGAGGAGGGACCGGGGCCGCAGCAGCGCGGACGCGAGCCCGAGCCGCTGCTTCATGCCGAGCGAGTACGCCCGCGCCCTGCGGCCCGCGACGGCGCCGAGCCCGACCCGGTCGAGCGCCGCGCCCACCCGTTCCTCGCGGGTGCGGGGGTCGGTGGTGGGATCGGCCGCGTCGAAACGCCGCAGGTTGTCGCGCCCGGACAGGAAGCCGTACAGCGCGGGCCCCTCGATGAGCGCGCCGACGTGCGGCAGGACGGAACGGGCCGCGCCCGGCATCTCCTCACCGAGGACGCGGGCCCCTCCCGAGGTGGGCTCGACGAGGCCAAGCAGCATCCGGATGGTCGTGGTCTTGCCCGAGCCGTTGGGCCCGAGGAAGCCGAAGACGCTGCCGGCCGGGACCCGCAGGTCGAGCCCGTCGACGGCGAGCCGGCCGTCCCGGAACCGCTTGGTGAGCCCGGCCGTCTCGATGACCGGACCGGACCCCGAGGTGCGCACCACCAGGTACCCGCTCCCGTCCCGTCCGCTCCCGCGTGTCCTGCGTGTCCTGCCTGCCGCCCCTCCGGGCCGGCTCGGCTACTCGGCCGACTTGGCCGACTCGGCCGCCTTGACCAGCGCGTCCTTGTCGACCGCTCCGGCGTAGACCTTGCCGTCGTCCGTGATCAGGGCGTTCACCAGGCGCGTTGAGAAGACCGTGCCGGTGCCGAAGGAGCCCTTGACCTGCTTGCCGAAGCTGTTGAGGAGCTGCCCGGCCTCGGGCGGCACCTCGCCGGAGCCGGACTGCGGCAGCCCCTGACCGCCGGGGAGCGAGAGTTCGGCGACGGCTCCCCAGCCCTTGCCGATCACCTTGACGCCCTCGGGCCCGGCCGCGTTCTCCGGCGCGCGCTTCCCGGACGTACCGGAGTCGTGGCGGTCGCCCTCGGTGACCTTGGCGCCCTTGGGCGGGCTGAAGTCGAAGGCCGAGGCGGCGGGCTTCGCGAAGTCGACCTTCGTGAAACCGGCGTTGACGACGGGTTTGCCGCCGCCGACCGCGTTGAGCGTGAACTTCAGCGGCGTCCCGGTCTTCGCGTCGACCGCGATCCGCGCGGACTCGACCGTGGAACCAGACTGTTTGGGCCGCACCAGCAGCTGATAGGTGTCCCGGCCGGCGACGCGCGCCGTGCCGTCCACCGTCACCGAGGTCGTGTCGTCCACGGCCTTCAGGGCCTGTTCGGCCAGCTCCTTCGGCGTGGTCGGCAGGCCCTTGGGCAGGCCCTCGGCGTGTTCGGCGGCGCCGCCGCGCCGCCCCTGTCCGTCCTTCGGCACGGCGAAGCGCACGGCCTGGTTGCTGCCGCTGTCGTAGGCCCACGCCTCGTCGCCGTTGTGCACGAGGCTGTACTCGGCGGCGTTCTCCAGGAGGGAGAGCTTCTGCCGGTCCGGGCCGTCCGCCGCGATCCGCAGCGTGTGCGTACCGCTCGCCAGCTCGGTCAGCTTCGCCTGCGGATCGGCCGGGGACGATCCGCTCCCGGAGCCGCCGGGGACGATCGAGGCGCCGCCCGCTCCGCCCAGCCCGGGCAGCCCGAGATCGGTGCTGATCTTGAAGGTTCCCGAGAGCTGCTCGGTGTCGGAGGCCGCGATCCTCTCGACGAGCTGCTGCGCGGTGATGTCGGGAAGGTCGGGGTCGCCGCTGTCGGCGAGCGCCGGGACCAGCCCGACGGTCAGCGCCGCGACCCCGGCGACCGCCGCGGGGACGGCGTACCGGGCGGCCTTGCGGCGCGCCACCGGCCGGGTCCGGCCGCTGCTGCCGGGGCCCGCGCCGGTCCCGGTCGTGGGCTCGTTGCCCGGGCCGGACGTCGAGCCGGAATCGGATGCGTACGGTTCCATGTGTGCCTACCTCCGTGGTCGGCGGCGGTTCGTGCGCTCTCACCCACTCCGCGCCGCCATTCTCACCCGAACTGGTCAGGAGTGGTGGTGTCCATACGACCAAATCGGGCCCGGCGAATCGTCAGACCCGGGGACAATTCCGCGTACTGCGCGGGGATGACCCCGGACCGTCCTCAGGTCGCTTACCCCGGCGCGGCGCCCCGTCCACCCCTTAGGGGTCCTCAGGGGCCCTCACGCCCGTCCGGGTTCAGCCGGCGCGGTGCACCACGGCGTCGCACAGTTCGAGCAGGGCCGTCTTGGCGTGGCCCTCGGGCAGCGGGAGCAGGCTGGCCCGCGCGTCCTCGGCGTAGCGGACGGTGTCCTTGCGGGCCTGGTCGAGCGCGGGGTGCGCGCGCAGCCGGGTCAGCGCCTCGGTGAGCCGGGCGTCGTCGCTGAGGTCGGAGTCGAGGAGTTCGCACAGCGCGACGTCCTCGGGCAGGCCGAGCCGCGCGGCCCGCTCCCGCAGCCGCAGCACCGGCAGGGTGGCGATGCCCTCGCGCAGGTCGGTACCGGGGGTCTTGCCGGACTCGTGGCTGTCGGAGGCGATGTCGAGGACGTCGTCGGCGAGCTGGAAGGCGACGCCGAGCCGCTCCCCGTACTGGGCGAGGATCTGGACGGTGGCCTCCTCGGCGCCCGACATGAGGGCGCCGAAGTGGGTGGCGGCGGCGACCAGCGAACCGGTCTTGCCGCCGAGCACGTCGAGGTAGTGGTCGACCGGGTCCCGGCCGTCGCGCGGACCGGCGGTCTCCAGGATCTGCCCGGTGACGAGCCGTTCGAACGCCTCGGCCTGGATGCGTACCGCCTCGGGGCCGAGGTCGGCGAGGATCTGGGAGGCCCGGGAGAAGAGGAAGTCACCGGTGAGGACGGCGACGGAGTTGCCCCAGCGGGCGTTGGCGCTGTCCACGCCGCGCCGCACCTCGGCCTCGTCCATCACGTCGTCGTGGTAGAGCGTCGCGAGATGGGTCAGCTCCACGACCACGGCGGAGGGCACCACGCCGGGGGCCTCCGGGTCCCCGAACTGTGCCGCGAGCATCACGAGCAGCGGCCGGAACCTCTTGCCGCCGGCCCGCACCAGGTGCTGGGCGGCCTCGGTGATGAAGGACACACCACTTTTGGTGGCCTCCAGGAGGCCCTCCTCGACAGCCGTCAACCCGGCCTGGACATCGGCTTCGAGAGCCTGGTCCCGCACGCTCAGCCCGAACGGCCCGACGACGGTCACGAGGGGTTCTCCTGTCTGCTGACGATCACACGGTGTGTCGATGTGTCGCTCCTGCCACTCATGGCAGCGTATCCGGTCCCCTTTCGATCACAGAGAGCGCCTGCCCGACCAGGGCGGGCGGTATGCGATCGCCGCCGGTATGTTCGGGATCAGCTCATACGAGCGGAAAGAGTCCCGAAGAGTCCCGGAAGCATTGGGAGTGCCAGTTTGCCCCCCGTACCATCAGATAGCGGTGCCGCGCCCGCACCGTCCGACCCCTCGCCGCCGCCCGGCGACGACCGGGCGTTCTTCGGGCAGCCACGCGGCCTGCTGACGCTGTCCGGCCTGGAGGTCTGGGAGCGGTTCTCGTTCCTCGGCATGCAGGCCATCCTCGTCCTCTACTTCGCGGACACCGCGGGCCACGGCGGCCTGGGGCTGAGCGAGGGGTCCGCCGCCTCCGTGTCGGCGGCCTACGGGACGATGGTCTATCTCGTCTCGGTGGCGGGCGGCTGGCTCGCCGACCGCATCCTCGGCTCGTACCGGGCCGTGCTGTGGGGCGGCATCCTCATCGCGCTCGGCCACTACGCCATGTCGGTCCCCTCGGCGGCGATGACCTGGACGGGGCTCGGGCTGATCAGCGCGGGCACCGGGCTGCTCAAACCCAATGTCGCCAGCATGGTCGGCAAGTTGTACAGCACGCGGGACGAGCGCAGGGACGCCGGTTTCGCGCTCTACTACATGGGCATCAACATCGGCGCGTTCCTCGGGCCGCTGATCACCGCGTGGCTCGGCGACCACCAGGGCTGGCACTGGGGTTTCTCGGCGGCCGCCGTCGGTATGACGCTCGGCCTCCTCCAGTACGTGCTCGGCCGCAGACACCTCGCCGGACGCAAGGCGCGCGCCGAGTACGAACTGCCGCCGCCCGCGATGCGCCGGGCCGTCCGGCTGATCGTGCTGGGGATCGTCGTGGTCGCGGCGCTCGCCGTGGGGCTGGCGCTGCCGGGCTGGCTGACCCTGGACCGCTTCGTGGACGCGCTCACCCTGATCTCGGTGATCGCCCCCGTCGTCTACTTCGCGGTCATGTTCCGCAGCCCCCGGGTGAGCGCGGAGGAACGCGGCCGGCTGCGCCCGTACATCGTGCTGTTCCTCGCCTCGGTCTTCTTCAACTTCATCCTGTTCCAGGCGTACACGACGATGATCCTGCTGGCCTCGACCAACGCCCGCACGGAGATCCTCGGCTTCCACTTCCCGGCCGGCTGGTACACCTCGGCGCTGGGCGCCTTCGAGGTCGCGCTCGCGCCCGTGGTCGCGGCGACCTGGACGCGGATGGGCAGGCGGCAGCCGCACGCCTCCAACAAGATCGCCCTCGGGGTGGTCCTCGGCGGGCTCTCCTTCCTCCTGATGGTCCTGCCCACCTCGGGGCACAGCGGCGACGACTACCTGATGGGCGCCTGGTGGATCGTCGGCTCCTACCTGCTGCTCGGGCTCGGCGACATCCTGCTGGAGACCTCGGGGCTCTCGGCGAGCAGCAAGCTCGCCCCGAAGGCCTTCGCGAGCCAGACCATGGCCCTGTGGTTCCTCTCGCTGGCCATGGCCAACGGCATCCAGGCGCAGACCGTGAAGCTCTACGAATCCGTCTCCCACCCCACGTACTTCGGCGTCAACGGCGCGATCGCCGTGGCCGCCGGCCTCGCCGTCCTCGCGGCCGCCCCCTGGCTGCGCCGCACCATGCATCCCGTGCACTGAGCCACCCCTCTCCCCCACGCGGCGCGTCCCGAGCGCCGCACACGTCAAGGCTGACTCAGCACCCCCCACACCGTCCATCGAGGTCATCCCCATGAAAACCCCGAGAATCCGCACGGAATACCCTTACGGGACGAACCGTGAGGATGTGCGCATCCCACTGCCCGACGGCACCCTCCTCTACGCCCGGATCTGGCGGCCGGTCACCGACACGCCTGTTCCGGCCCTGCTGGAGTACCTGCCCTACCGGCTTACCGACTGGACCTCCCCGCGCGACTGGCAGCGCCATCCCTGGTACGCGGGTCACGGCTACGCGTCCGTGCGCGTCGACGTGCGCGGGCACGGCAACAGCCAGGGGCTGCCCGGCGACGAGTACGACGCGCAGGAGCTGGCCGACGGCGTCGCGGTCGTCGAGTGGCTCGCCGCCCAGCCCTGGTGCACCGGCAAGGTCGGCATGTTCGGGATCTCCTGGGGCGGCTTCAACTCGCTCCAGATCGCGGCTCTCGCCCCCGAGGCGCTCAAGGCGATCGTGACCGTCTGCTCGGCCGACGACCGCTACGACAACGACGTCCACTACATGGGCGGCTCGGTGCTCGCGGTCGACATGCACGCGTGGGCCGCGACCATGCTCGCGTTCGTCTCCCGGCCCCCGGACCCCGAGTACGCGGGCGAGGACTGGCGGCGGATGTGGCGGTCCCGGATGGAGGGCGTGGAGCCCTTCATCCACACCTGGCTCGACCACCAGACCCGCGACGACTACTGGCGCCACGGCAGCGTGTGCGAGGACTACTCGGCGATCGGCGCCGCCGTCCTCGCGGTGGGCGGCTGGCACGACCCGTACCGGGACACCGTGCTGCGCCTGGTCGAGCACCTGCCGGACGACCAGGTGCGCGGCATCATCGGCCCGTGGTCGCACCAGTACCCGGACCGGGGTCTGCCGCCGGGCCCCGCGATCGGCTTCCTCCAGGAGACCCTGCGCTGGTGGGACCACCACCTCAAGGGCGAGGACACCGGCGTGATGGACGAACCGCTGCTGCGCTCCTGGATCAGCGACTCGCATCCGCCGGCCACCGTGTACGAGGAGATGCCGGGCCGCTGGGTCGGCGATCCCGCCTGGCCCTCCCCCCACGTCACACCGGTGGCCTACGGCTTCCAGGGCGCGCCGGTGACCATCCGTTCGGCCCAGCACACCGGGGTCGACGCGGGCCGTTTCTTCCCCTTCGGCAACGACGCCGACCTGCCGCCCGACCAGCGCTCCGAGGACGCCCAGTCCGGCTGCTTCGACTTCGAGGTGCGCCAGGGCTTCCAGATCCTCGGCCGCCCCCGCGTGCGGCTGCGGATCACCTGCCCGGTGCCGCGCGGGCAGGTCGTGGCCCGGCTGTGCGACGTCGCCCCCGACGGCGCCTCGACCCTCGTGACGCGCGGCGTGCTCAACCTGAGCGCGCGGGGCGGCCGGGACCACGTCGAGGAGTGGCCGGCCGGTTCCACGGGCGACGTCGAGTTCGAACTGAACGGCATCGGTCACGCCTTCCGGCCCGGCCACCGCGTACGGCTGTCCGTCTCCTCCGCGTACTGGCCGTGGATCTGGCCGCAGCCGGGCTCCGAGGCCGGGTTCACCCTCGACCCCGAGGGCAGTTCGCTGGAACTCCCGGTGCGCGCCGCCACGCAGGACCACGTCACCTTCGAGGCGCCGGAGGAGTCCGCTCCGCTGGACGTCGTGTACCCGGCGACCCTCGACGAGGCGCCGCGCCCCGAACGCCTCGTCGTACGGGATGTCGCGGCCGGCACCTGGCGGCTGGAGGTCGACCCGCGCTACGGCGGCACCCGTGTCTATCCGGACGGCCTGGAGTTCACGGAGGACGCACGGGAGACGTACACGATCACCGACGGCGACCCGCTGAGCGCGCACACCCGCTCCGACTGGACGATCCGCCTGCGCCGCCCGGAGCGGGAGTGGGACGTGAGCGTGCGGACCCGCTCCGAGATCCGCTGCGAGGCGGACGACTTCCTCACCACCGACGAGGTCGTGTGCGAGGACACCGAGGGGGTCGTCTTCCACCGCACATGGGAGCGGAGGATTCCGCGTACGGCGGGCTGAGCCGCGCCTCGCCCGATCGGGTGAGGCGGGGCGACGCGCGGGTGTGACGGGGGCGGGGAAGGGGTCGGCCGGTCCGGCCCGGCCCCGGCCTCGCCTCCTACGGGAACAGTCGCTCCAGGACGACGGCGACCCCGTCCTCCTCGTTGGACAGCGTGATCTCGTCGGCCACGGCGCGCAGTTCGGGGTGGGCGTTCGCCATCGCCACACCGCGTCCGGCCCAGCCGAACATGGGGACGTCGTTCGGCATGTCCCCGAAGGCGAGGGTGTCGGCGCCGCTCAGCCCGAGCCGGTCGGCGACCCGCTCCAGCCCGTAGGCCTTGGACAGTCCGGTCGGTTGCAGCTCGACCGCCCCGGGGCCCGCCATGACCACGTTGACCAGGTCTCCGAGGACGTTGCGGGCGAGGGTCGCGAGGGCGTCCTCGCTCGTGCCGGGGTGCATGATCAGCACCTTGCTGATGGGCCGCACCCACAGCGCCGAACGCTCCCGCACCCGTACGGAGGGCAGCGTCGGGGGCGGGGTGACGAAGCCGGGCTCCATGAGCATGAGACCGTCGACGCCGTCCTGGTTCACCCCCGCGAACACCTGGCCCAGCTCGGCCTCGATCTTGCCGAGGGCGACCTCGGCGAGCGAGCGGTCCATCCGCACGGAGTGCAGCAGGCTGCCGGTCCGCGCGTCGTAGACCTGGGCGCCCTGCGCGCACACCGCGAGCCCGCGGTAGCCGAGGCCGTGCAGCACCGGCCGCACCTGCGGGGCGGGTCTCCCGGTCACGACGACGTGGTGCGCCCCGGCGGCGGCGACCCGCCGCAGGGCGGTCCGGGTGCGCTCCGTCACGGTGTCCCGCTGATCCCGCAGGAGGGTGCCGTCCAGATCGGTGGCGACGAGGGAGTAAGGGGACGGTGCGGCCATGTCGCTCAGGATAAGGAGGCGAGGGCCGGGGCGGGAGAGCGGTGCGCGAATAGGCCCCTGGCATGACCTCCTCAAAGCGGAGCAATGCATTCCGTTCGCCGTCCGAACACGTTGTCAGTGCCGCCTGTCACTATCTGTGCATGACGACGCATCACGGGGGACACACACAGGCCGCTCTCGCTCCGGGCGGCCCCGGCTGGCGGGAGTTCCTGGAGCGCTGGAACACCGAATGGCTGGCCGTGACCGCCCCGGAGGACCGGGAGCGGGCCCTGCCCGAGGGCGGTTCCCGGCTGGGGTACGCCCCGGCGGGCGCGGACCGGATCGCCGCGCTGGAGCAGCGGATCGGGCTGCCGTTGCCCCCGTCGTTCCGCGGCTTCCTGGAGGTGTCGGACGGGTGGCGCGAGGCGGGCTGTTTCATCTCGCGGCTGAGCGGGGCGGACGGGGTGGAGTGGTACGGCGACCCGTACGACCAGGCCGAGGGCTGGGCGGACCTGCTGCCCGAGGAGCCGTCCGAGCGGGACCTGCTGGAGCACGGCATGTGGGGCCGTTCCTGGCAACTGGCCCTGGAGTCGGACGCCACGGAGGTGCTGCTCGACCCGGGCGACCCGGGGCCGGACGGCGAATGGCCGGTGTACGTGTGGGCGAGCTGGCGGGACGGCCCCGAACGCCACGCCTCCTTCGGGCGCTTCATGGAGGAGATGTACCGCGAGTTCCACCGGATACGGGTCGCGGCGAGCGGAGTGGAGACGGAGACGACGCGCCGCCTGGACGCCTCGGTGGCGGAGGCCGTGCGCCGCGCCCGCGCGGGCGAGGTGGACGGGCCGCTCGCGGCGCTGCGGGAGGCCAACGCGTACGGGCGTCCCGGCGCGGGCCCCGCGTGTCAGCAGCTGGAGGGACTGCTGGCCGGCCGTCCGGGGTACGACTCCCACTCCGCCGGGACAGGTCCACGCGGACTCGCTCTCGCGGCCGTCTCCTACTTCGAGGGGCGGCCCGGCGCCTCGCCGCAGGACGCCGCGTTCCTGATGAGGGGGCTGGCCGAGTCCGAGCGGGAGCAGGGCCTCGCCGTGCTCGCCTCCGTCGCCGAGGGCACCTACGTCCACGAGGAGCCGGGCGCCTTCGGGGCCGCGCTGGAGGAGGCGCGGGCGCTCGCAGCGCGGGGCCGCACACGGCGGGCGTGGCGGGTGCTGCTCGCGGCGGTGCCCGCCTGGATCCCGGAGGAGCCGTACGACGTCGCGCCGGCCGGACTGCTCGCGGACTCCCTGCTGTGTGCGCTGCTCGACGGGGAGCGGGGCCGCGCCCTGCTGTCGACACCCCGGGGCGGTCTGCCGGTCAGCCGCGCTCCCGGGCCGGACACGGAGCACGACGACCTCGACTGGCTCAGTGAGCGCGGCAACCAGAACCTCCGCCTCGTCCTCGCCGAGGGGGTCCCGGTGGAGGAGCTGGGGCGCCGGCTCCTGGAGCCGGGGCCGCCCGGGGCGCCGCGCACGGAGGGGTACGACGAGGACGAGGTCCCGCCCGCTCCCCGTGAACCGGGCCCGCCCACGACACCGCGGGTTGCGCGGACTCTGCGCCACACCTACCAGAGCCCGGTGTTCCGGCTCGGGGAGTGCGCGAACGGCTGGAGCTTCGCCTCCGAGGAGAACCCCACCGGCTCGCCGCTCACCGACCCCGACGACTACGGGGACCTCCCGGCCGCGCTCTCCGTCGGCGCCCGCGCCCTCGTGATCTGGTCGGACGGGCACCGTCAGGGTTACGTCGTACGCCACTTCGTGGACGGGGCGGAGACGTACGCGCTCGGTTCACGGCCCGTGCTCGGCGAGGACCCCGCGGCCTTGGACGTGCGGGGCGACATACCGGAGGGGCTGGCGGCGGACCCGGATCTGCCCGCCGTCCTCGCGGCGCTCTCCCGGCTGTACGGGGTGGGCCTGCCGGAGGACGCCCTGGTCCGCGGCCGACTGCCGGTCGTGGTCTCCCGTTCGTGGCGCAGGCCACCGCGAGCGGGCGAGTACCGGGCCGTCGTCCGGTTCGTCAGCGCCAGTGCCGTGCACCGGCGACCGGCGGGAGAGGCGGACGGGTGAGCCGGTGAGCGGAACCGCGGTGGCGTGGGCGGCGGGCGGCGGGCGGCGGGCGGCGGGCGGCGGGCGGCGGGCGGCGGGGGCACGGTCAGGGCCGGTCCCGCGCACATCGTCCGCGTGGGGGGGCGCGCCACTGTGGGACGGCGCCACTGTGGGACCGGGCGGCATCGCAGCACCGCACGTCACCGCCGGTCCGCTCGTTCACTCGTTCGCGGGGTCCACACGCCAAGGGCTCCCGATACGCTGGCGGAATCGTCCAGACTCCGAGCCATGGGAGCACTGATGAGCGTCGACCCGATCAAGCCGCCGGCTGCGGGGACCCGCTGGCCGGTTCCGCCGCTCGGCGGGTGGACCGCCGACGACCTGGACGAACTCCCGGACCTGCCTCCGCACACGGAGCTGATCGACGGGAGCCTTGTCTTCATGAGCCCGCAAACCTGGTTCCACATGGACGCGGTGGACCTCTTTTACGGACACTTCAAGACCCGGGCCCCCGAGGGCCTGCGCACGGCACGAGAGTTCACGATCGACATCGACCGGCAGAACCGGCCGGAGCCCGACGTCATCGTCTTCCGGCTGGACGCGGCCGCGGAGGCCGGACCCACCCGCCTGCCCGCCTCGGCCGTCGTCCTCGCCGTCGAGGTCGTCTCCCGCGAGTCGGTGACCCGCGACCGGGAGACGAAGCCGCTCAAGTACGCGCGCGTCGGCATCCCCCACTACTGGCGGGTGGAGGACACCGGCGATCACGCGGTCGTCTACACCTTCGAGCTGGAACCGGCCACCGGCGCCTACGTCAGCACCGGCATCTTCCACGAGCGCATGAAGGCCACGGCCCCCTTCGACGTGGACCTCGACCTCAGCTCGATCACCCGCTCCCCGGGCCGCCAGGGCTGAGGAGGACGGCAAGGAATCGGGCGGCACGAACGCTCTGCCCCCTTGGCCGGTCCGGGCAGCCTCCCAGACGCCGCCCGATCCAACGGTGGTGGCCTTCAGGAAGTGCGTCCACGAACAGCTCCTGGTGGCACCGGACCGAGGCCCACCTCACCTCACCTCACCGCGCCACGTCGTCCTGGCCGGCACCGACCGTCCCAGCCCCGGTACGAGCCGACTTGCACCACCGGTACGTCGCGAGGCGGAACAACCACGTCACCGGGCCCCGGCCCCGGAGGGTGCCGTCCGGGCGAACGTTGCCTGGATGAGGCAGTCCCCACTACGGCACGTTCCACCCGAGGACGACGGGCAGCCCGTGTTCGTAGCCGAGCGTGTTGATCGTCCCAGGACGCGGGTGTCCGAACTGCCGCGCGCCCGAGGCGTTGAGACCCAGCCAGCGCGCGGCGAGGATACGTGACAGGTGTCCGTGCGCGACCACGGCCACGTCACCCCTGTCCAGCAGTGGACGGACCCGACCGAGGAAGGCGTCGACGCGTGCGGTCACGTGCGCGAGGTCCTCTCCCGCGTCCACGCCGTCACGCCACAGCTCCCAGCCGGGCCTGCGTTCCTGGATCTGCTCGGCGGTCAGCCCCTCGTAGCGGCCGTAGTCCCATTCGGTCAGGTCCGCGTCGGCTTCCGCAGCACTCAGCCCCGCCAGCTCGGCCGTGCGCACGGCACGGGTCAGCGGGCTGCTGTAGACAGCGACGAACTCCCGTCCGGCCAGTCGAGGCGCGAGCGCACGCGCCGCGTCCTCCCCCGCCTCGGTCAGCGGCAGGTCGGTGCGGCCGGCGTGTTGGCCGGTCCGGCTCCAAGCGGTCTCGCCGTGCCTGATCACTGTCAACTCGCCCATGGCCGGGGAACTTACCCCACGGCGCCCACGAGGGCCGGGCCGCCGGCCTCGCGCTGGATCCCGCCCCACCTCTCGCGGACAGGGCAAGATCCCCATGTGGCGGCCCGGGCAGCACCTTCCGCGGACCTCGTACGGGGTCCGGAAGGCCACCCCTCACCAAGAGCGGGTCCATGAACGGCTACGAACGGCTATGACCGGCATGACGGCTCGTGCTGTCCGGAGAGGACCGGCCACGCCCCCGCCTCCCCGTGATCCGGGACGGCGACCTCGGCCGGTGTCCCTCAGCCTTCCCCCTCTTCCTCCCTCTCTTCTCCCCCTCCCCCGGCCGCTCCCGCCGCCACCGCCTCCGTCAGTGCCTCGATCACGCCCTCGCCGTAGGTCGCGCGCTTCTTCTCGCCGACTCCGGTGATGCCCGCGAGGTCGGCCACGGAGGCCGGGCGGCTCTGGACGATCTCGCGGAGGGTCGCGTCGTGGAAGATGACGTAGGCGGGGACGCCCTGTTCCCTGGCCTGGGCCGCGCGCCAGGCGCGCAGCGCCTCGAACAGGGGGAGGTCGGCCTCCGGGAGGTCCACCGGGGGCTTCTTCGCCGCGCGGCCCTCGCCGCGGGTGGCCGAGCGGGACGCTCCGGCCGGCTTCTTCGGTTCCTTGCGCAGCGGCACCTCACGTTCGCGGCGCAGGACGGCGCCGCCCTCCTCGGTCATCGCGAGGGTGCTGTACTCGCCCTCGACCGTCAGGAGCCTCTGGGCCAGCAACTGCCGCAGGACGCCGCGCCATTCGGCCTCCGCGAGGTCGGCGCCGATGCCGAAGACGGAGAGCTGGTCGTGGTCGAAGCGGATGACCTTCGCGGTCCTGCGGCCGAGCAGGATGTCGATGACCTGTCCGCTGCCGAAGCTCTGGTTGCGCTCCCGCTTGAGGCGGACGACGGTGGACAAGGCCTTCTGCGCGGCCACCGTCCCGTCCCAGGTGTCGGGCTCGGTCAGGCAGTTGTCGCAGTTGCCGCACTTCTCGCCGGTCGGCTCCTGGCCGAAGTAGGCGAGGAGCTGGGCGCGGCGGCACTGCACCGTCTCGCACAGCGCGAGCATCGCGTCAAGGTGGGCTCCGGCCCGCCTGCGGTGTGCCTCGTCGCCCTCGCCGCCCTGGAGCATCTTGCGCTGCTGGACGACGTCCTGGAGGCCGTAGGCGAGCCAGGCCGTGGAGGGGCGGCCGTCGCGTCCGGCGCGGCCCGTCTCCTGGTAGTAGCCCTCGACGGACTTCGGGAGGTCGAGGTGGGCGACGAAGCGCACGTCGGGTTTGTCGATGCCCATGCCGAAGGCGATCGTGGCGCACACCACGAGGCCCTCCTCGCGCAGGAACCTGGCCTGGTTGCGGGCGCGCGTGGCCCCGTCGAGACCCGCGTGGTACGGGACGGCCTCGATGCCGTGCGAGCTGAGGAACTCGGCGGTCTTCTCCACGCCGTTGCGCGACAGGCAGTACACGATGCCCGCGTCGCCCTGGTGCTCCTCCTTGAGGAAGGCGAGGAGCTGTTTGCGGGGGTCGTTCTTCGGGACGATGCGGTACTGGATGTTGGGGCGGTCGAAGCTGGCCTCGAAGTGCTTGGCCTGCGGCATGCCGAGCCGCTCGGTGATCTCGCGGTGCGTGGCGCGGGTCGCGGTCGCGGTGAGCGCGACGCGGGGCACGTCGGGCCAGCGCTCGCCGAGGACGGACAGGGCGAGGTAGTCGGGCCGGAAGTCGTGGCCCCACTGGGAGACGCAGTGGGCCTCGTCGATCGCGAACAGCGAGATCGTGCCGCGCGCGAGCAGCTCCGTGGTCGCGGGCACCCGCAGCCGCTCGGGGGCGAGGTAGAGCAGGTCGAGTTCCCCGGCGAGGAACTCGGCCTCGACGGTCCTGCGCTCGTCGAGGTCGAGCGTGGAGTTGATGAAGCCCGCCCGGACGCCGAGCGCGCGCAGGGCGTCCACCTGGTCCTGCATGAGGGCGATGAGCGGGGAGATCACGACGCCGGTGCCGGGGCGGACGAGGGCGGGGATCTGGTAGCACAGGGACTTGCCGCCGCCGGTCGGCATGAGGACGAGCGCGTCCCCGCCGCCGACGAGCTGTTCGATGATCGCTTCCTGCTCGCCGCGGAAGGAGTCGTAGCCGAAGACGCGGTGCAGCGTCTCGGCCGCGCCGCCCTGCGAGGGGCGCACCCCTCCGACGACGCGGCGGCGCGCGGCGGGCAGGGCCGCGGGATCGGCCGCGCCACCGGTCGGCCCGCCCTCGGGCCCGGAGGGCGCGACACCGGCCTCGGTGTCCTCCTCGAAGGCCTCGGGCACACTGTCCCAGCCGCCCCACAGGTCGGGGGACTCCTCTTCGGGGGCGGCCGTGTGCGTCCCGGCGGCCTCGTCGCTCTCGGTCAAACCAGTGGCCTCGTTCATCGCTCTGTCCCCCGCACCTTCATGTCCTGTCCCCCGCAACGATAGGGCGCGGCGGCGACAGGACGTCGAGTTATCCACAGGCCCGGAGGAAACCGCAGGTCAGAGCGGGCGCACACAGCGGTGGCCCGTCAACCCCGTACGAGACGGAGGTGACGGGCCACACACGGGGCCGAGGGGACACGGCCGGCCACGGGTCAGCGCACGAACACGCCCGCCTGTCCCGCGAGGTCGAGGAAGTACTGCGGCGCGACGCCCAGCACGACCGTGACGGCCACGCCGAGCCCGATGGCGGTCATGGTCAGCGGCGAGGGGACCGCGACGGTGGGCCCGTCCGGCTGGGGCTCATGGAAGAACATGAGCACGATGACCCGGATGTAGAAGAAGGCCGCGACCGCCGAGGACAGCACGCCGACCACGACGAGCGGGGCCGCGCCGCCGTCCGCCGCCGCCTTGAACACGGCGAACTTCCCGGAGAACCCGCTGGTCAGCGGGATACCGGCGAAGGCGAGCAGGAACACCGCGAAGACCGCGGCGACCAGCGGGGAGCGCCGTCCGAGCCCCGCCCACTTCGACAGGTGGGTGGCCTCGCCGCCCGCGTCGCGCACCAGGGTGACGACGGCGAAGGCGCCGATGGTCACGAAGGAGTAGCCGCCGAGGTAGAAGAGGACCGAGGAGACGCCGTCCGGGGTGGTCGCGATGACACCGGCCAGGATGAACCCGGCGTGCGCGATCGAGGAGTACGCGAGGAGCCGCTTGATGTCGGTCTGGGTGATCGCGACGATCGCCCCGCCGAGCATCGTGACGATCGCGACGCCCCACATGACCGGCCGCCAGTCCCAGCGCAGCCCCGGCAGCACGACGTACAGCAGCCGCAGCAGCGCGCCGAACGCGGCGACCTTCGTGGCGGCGGCCATGAAGCCGGTGACCGGGGTGGGGGCGCCCTGGTAGACGTCGGGTGTCCACATGTGGAAGGGGACGGCGCCCACCTTGAACAGCAGGCCCACGACGACGAGGGCGCCGCCGACCAGGAGCAGCGCGTCGTTGCCCATGGTGTCGGCGAGGGCCGGGTCGATGGTCGTGACGTCGCCCTCCACGACCCGGGCGATCTGCGCGTACGACATGGAGCCCGCGTAGCCGTAGATCAGGGCGATGCCGAACAGGAGGAAGGCCGAGGAGAACGCGCCGAGCAGGAAGTACTTGACGGCGGCCTCCTGCGACAGGAGCCGCTTGCGGCGCGCGAGCGCGCACAGCAGGTACAGCGGGAGGGAGAGCACCTCCAGGGCGATGAAGAGGGTCAGCAGGTCGTTGGCCGCGGGGAAGACGAGCATCCCGGCGATCGCGAACATCACCAGGGGGAAGACCTCGGTGGTGGCGAACCCGGCCTTCACCGCCGCCTGTTCGGCCTCCGAGCCGGGTACGGCGCTGCCCTGCGCGGCGAAGGAGTCGACGCGTTTGCCGTGAGCGAGGGGGTCGAGGCGCCGCTCGGCGAAGGTGAACACGCCGACCAGCCCGGCGAGGACAATGGTGCCCTGGAGGAACAGGGCGGGACCGTCGACGGCGACCGCGCCCATCGCCACGATGTGCGCCTTCGTCGTGCCGTAGCCGTTCGCGGCGAGCAGGACGACGGAGACGAAGGCGGCGACGAGACCCGCGGCGGCGAGCACCACCTGCGTGAGGTAGCGGCCCTTGCGGGGCACGAAGGCCTCGACGACGATGCCGAGGATCGCGACGCCGAGGACGATCAGGACCGGGGAGATCTGCGCGTACTCGATGTGCGGCGCGTCGATCTTGCCGATCGGTTCGGCCGCGGTTGTCCACAGGCTGTGGACGGCTGTTGCGCTCACTTGGCCGCCTCCACCTCGGGTCGGGGGTCCTTCTTGTGTACGTCGGACATGGTCTGCTTGACCGCCGGGTTGACGACGTCGGTGAGCGGCTTCGGGTAGACGCCCAGGAAGACGAGCAGCGCGATCAGCGGGACGACGACGGCCAGTTCCCGCACCTTGAGGTCGGGCATCGCGGAGACCTCGGGCTTGACCGGGCCGGTCATGGTGCGCTGGTAGAGCACCAGGACGTACAGCGCGGCGAGCACGATGCCGAGGGTGGCGACGATGCCGAGCGCCGGGTACCGGCTGAAGGTGCCGACCAGGACCAGGAACTCGCTGACGAACGGAGCGAGTCCGGGCAGGGACAGCGTCGCGAGGCCGCCGATCAGGAAGGTCCCGGCGAGTACCGGGGCGACCTTCTGCACCCCGCCGTAGTCGGCGATGAGCCGCGAGCCGCGCCGCGAGATCAGGAAGCCGGCCACGAGCATCAGCGCGGCTGTCGAGATCCCGTGGTTGACCATGTAGAGGGTCGCCCCGGACTGGCCCTGCGAGGTCATCGCGAAGATGCCCAGGACGATGAAGCCGAAGTGGGAGATCGAGGCGTAGGCGACGAGGCGTTTGATGTCGCGCTGGCCCACGGCGAGCAGCGCCCCGTACAGGATGCTGATGACGGCGAGCACCAGGATGACCGGTGTCGCCCACTTGCTGGCCTCCGGGAAGAGCTGGAGGCAGTAGCGCAGCATCGCGAAGGTGCCGACCTTGTCGACCACCGCGGTGATCAGGACGGCGACCGGGGTGGTCGCCTCGCCCATCGCGTTGGGCAGCCAGGTGTGCAGCGGCCACAGCGGGGCCTTGACGGCGAAGGCGAAGAAGAAGCCGAGGAACAGCCAGCGTTCCGTCGAACTCGCCATGTCCAGGGTGCCGTTCGCGCGGGCCTGGGCGATCTCGCCGAGCGAGAAGCTGCCGGCGACGACGTACAGCCCGATCACGGCGGCGAGCATGACGAGCCCGCCCGCGAGGTTGTAGAGGAGGAACTTGACGGCCGCGTAGGAGCGCTGGGTCGCGGCCTCCTTCTCGCCGTGGGCGCCCGCCCGGTCCCCGAAGCCGCCGATGAGGAAGTACATCGGGATGAGCATGGCTTCGAAGAACAGGTAGAAGAGGAAGACGTCGGTGGCCTCGAAGGACAGGACGACCATCGCCTCGACCAGGAGGATCAGCGCGAAGAAGCCCTGGGTGGGGCGCCACCGGCTGCTGTTGGTCTCCAGGGGGTCCGCGTCGTGCCAGCCGGCGAGGATCACGAAGGGCACGAGCAGCGCGGTGAGCGCGATGAGGGCGACGCCGATCCCGTCGACGCCCAGTTCGTAGCGCACCCCGAAGTCGGCGATCCACGCGTGGGACTCGGTGAGCTGATACCGGTCGCCGCCCGGTTCGAAGCGGGCCAGGATCACCATGGCCAGCACGAAGGTGGCGGCCGAGAAGGCCAGGGCGAGCCGTTTGGCCGCCGTGCGCCGTGCGGCGGGGACCGCCGCGGTGAGCACGGCGCCCACCGCGGGCAGGGCCGCCGTCACGGTCAGCAGAGGGAAGGACATGTCACACCGCCCTCATGAGTAGGGTCGCGGCGATCAGCACCGCCGTACCTCCGAACATCGAGACCGCGTAGCTGCGGACCATGCCGTTCTGCACCTTGCGCAGCCGGCCGGACAGGCCGCCGACCGAGGCGGCGGTGCCGTTGACGACCCCGTCGACCAGGGAGTGGTCGACGTAGACGAGGGAGCGGGTGAGGTGCTCCCCGCCCCGGACGAGGACGACGTGGTTGAAGTCGTCCTGGAGCAGGTCCCTGCGCGCCGCCCGGGTCAGCAGCGAGCCGCGCGGGGCGACGGCCGGGACCGGGCGCCTGCCGTACTGGAGGTAGGCGAGGCCCGCGCCGAGGACGAGGACGACCATCGTGGAGAGCGTCACCGTCAGGGCGCTGACCGGGGAGTCCCCGTGGCTGTGCCCGGTGACGGGCTCCAGCCAGTGCAGGAAGCGGTCGCCGATCGCGAAGACGCCGCCCGCGAAGACCGAGCCGAAGGCGAGCACGATCATCGGGACCGTCATGGACTTCGGGGACTCGTGCGGATGCGGCTCGTGCCCCTCGGCGTCGGGCTGCCAGCGCTTCTCCCCGAAGAACGTCATGATCATCACGCGGGTCATGTAGTACGCGGTGAGGGCCGCGCCCAGCAGGGCCGCGCCGCCGAGGATCCAGCCCTCGGTGCCGCCCTTCGCGAAGGCCGCCTCGATGATCTTGTCCTTGGAGAAGAAGCCGGACAGTCCGGGGAAGCCGATGATCGCGAGGTAGCCGAGGCCGAAGGTGACGAAGGTGACCGGCATCCTGCGCCACAGCCCGCCGTAGTGGCGCATGTCGACCTCGTCGTTCATGCCGTGCATGACGGAGCCCGCGCCGAGGAACAGACCGGCCTTGAAGAAGCCGTGCGTCACGAGGTGCATGATCGCGAAGACGTAGCCGATCGGGCCGAGCCCGGCGGCGAGGACCATGTAGCCGATCTGCGACATCGTGGAGCCCGCGAGCGCCTTCTTGATGTCGTCCTTCGCGCAACCGACGATCGCACCGAACAGCAGCGTGACCGCGCCGACGATGGTGACGACGAGCTGCGCGTCGGGCGCCGCGTCGAAGATCGCCCCCGAGCGGACGATGAGGTAGACCCCGGCGGTGACCATGGTCGCCGCGTGGATGAGGGCGGAGACCGGGGTCGGGCCCTCCATCGCGTCGCCCAGCCAGGACTGGAGCGGGACCTGCGCCGACTTTCCGCACGCGGCCAGCAGCAGCATGAGGCCGATCGCGGTGAGCTTGCCCTCCCCGGTGTCCCCGACCGCGCCGAGGACCGGACCGAAGGCGAAGGTCCCGAAGGTCGTGAACATCAGCATGATGGCGATGGACAGGCCCACGTCACCGACGCGGTTGACGAGGAAGGCCTTCTTCGCGGCGGTCGCCGCGCTCGGCTTGTGCTGCCAGAAGCCGATCAGCAGGTACGAGGCGAGGCCCACGCCCTCCCAGCCGACGTACAGCAGCAGGTAGTTGTCGGCGAGTACCAGCAGGAGCATCGCCGCGAGGAACAGGTTGAGGTAGCCGAAGAAGCGCCGGCGGCGTTCGTCGTGCTCCATGTAGCCGATCGAGTAGACGTGGATGAGCGTGCCCACGCCGGTGATCAGCAGGACGAAGGTCATCGACAGCTGGTCGAGCTGGAAGGCGACGTCGGCCTGGAAGCCCTCCACCGGAATCCAGCTGAACAGGTGCTGGTGGACGCCGCGTTCCTCGGCGCCCCTGCCGAGCATGCCGGCGAAGAGCACCACGCCGATCACGAAGGAGACGAGCGCGAGGAACGTGCCGATCCAGTGCCCGGAGCGGTCCAGGCGACGGCCGCCGCACAGCAGCACGGCCGCTCCGAGCAGGGGCGCCGCGACCAGCAGCGCGATCATGTTTTCCACTGTTCAACGACCCCTTACAGCTTCATCAGGTCGGCGTCGTCGACCGAGGCGGAGTGGCGGGCACGGAAGACCGACACGATGATCGCGAGCCCGACCACGACCTCGGCGGCGGCGACGACCATCGTGAAGAACGCGATGACCTGCCCGTCGAGGTTGCCGTGCATGCGGGAGAACACGACGAACGCCAGGTTGCAGGCGTTCAGCATGAGTTCGACGCACATGAAGACGACGATCGCGTTGCGGCGGATCAGGACCCCGGTGGCCCCGATGGTGAACAGGATCGCCGCGAGATACAGGTAGTAGACCGGGTTCACTGCGTCCTCTCCTCCTCGCGGTCGCGGCCGAGGCGGGTCTCGGAGTCGCGGCCGAGGCGTTCCCCGCGGTCGCGGCCGAGGCGTTCCCCGCGGTCGCGGCCGAGGCGTTCCTCCGAGCGCTGCTCCAGGGCGCGCAGGTCCTCCATGGCCTCGGTCGAGACGTCCCGGATCTGGCCGCGCCGGCGCAGCGTCGGGTTGACGGTCAGCTCGGACGGGGTGCCGTCGGGCAGCAGGCCCGCGATGTCCACCGCGTTGTGCCGGGCGTACACGCCGGGGGCGGGCAGCGGCGGCAGGTGACGGCCGTCGCGCACGCGCTGCTCGGACAACTCGCGCTGGGTCCTGGCGCGTTCGACGCGTTCGCGGTGGGTGAGGACCATCGCGCCGACCGTCGCGGTGATGAGCAGCGCCCCGGTGATCTCGAAGGCGAAGACGTACTTCGTGAAGATCAGGGAGGCGAGGCCCTCGACGTTGCCGGAGGCGTTGGCCCGGCCGGTGCCCTGGAACTCGCTGACAGAGGCGTTGCCGATGCCGCCGACGAGCAGCGCGCCGAAGCCGAGGAAGCACAGGGCGGCCAGCCAGCGCTGCCCCTTGATGGTCTCCTTCAGCGAGTCGGCGGCGGTGACCCCGACGAGCATCACGACGAACAGGAACAGCATCATGATCGCGCCGGTGTAGACCACGATCTGCACGATGCCGAGGAAGTACGCGCCGTTGGACAGGTAGAACACGGCGAGGACGATCATCGTCCCGGCCAGGCACAGGGCGCTGTGCACGGCCCGGGGCATCAGGACGGTGCACAGGGCGCCGATGACCGCGACGGTCCCCAGGAGCCAGAACTGCACGGCCTCCCCGGTCGACGTCTGGTAGGCGGCGAGGGTGTTCACGTCGTCGCCCCCCGGTCCATCGGGGTGGCCTCGTGCGGGGCGCCGCTGGAGACGGCGGCCGCGGTGTGCTCCACGGTCACCGGCTCCTCGTCGGTCTTCTCGCCCTTGGAGAGGGCGACCTGCCGGACGGTGCCGGGCGCGGCCTCGGTGACCGCGCCCCGGTAGTAGTCGCCCTCGTCCGTGCCCGGGAAGATCGCGTGCGGGCTGTCCACCATGCCCTCGGTGAGGCCCGCGAGCAGCTGGTCCTTGGTGTAGATGAGGTTCTCGCGGCTGCTGTCGGCGAGTTCGAACTCGTTGGTCATGGTGAGCGCCCTGGTCGGGCACGCCTCGATGCACAGGCCGCACAGGATGCAGCGCGCGTAGTTGATCTGGTAGACGCGGCCGTAGCGCTCGCCCGGGGAGTAGCGCTCCTCCTCGGTGTTGTCCGCGCCCTCCACGTAGATCGCGTCGGCCGGACAGGCCCACGCGCACAGTTCGCAGCCGATGCACTTCTCCAGCCCGTCCGGGTGGCGGTTGAGCTGGTGGCGGCCGTGGAAGCGGGGGGCCGTGGTCTTCTTCTGTTCCGGGTACTGCTCGGTCAGGCGCTTCTTGAACATGGCCTTGAAGGTCACGCCGAAGCCCGCGACCGGATTCTGGAACCCGCTCGGTGCCGCCGCCGTCCCGTCCTGGGACTCCTTGTCCTCAGCCATCGGACCCCTCCTTTCCGTCGCGCTCGGTAGTTGCTGTGTCGCTGCCAGTATGCGGAGCGCCACTGACAATCAGCTCGCGGTCCTGGCGCGAGGGCCGCCTCGGCACCGGTGGCAGGGTCTGTCCGGGCAGGGGTGGCACCGGGTAGCCACCGGCCATCGGGTCGAACGCCGGCTCGGGCTCGGCCGGTTCGCCCTCCCCCTCGCCGCCCTTGTCCCCGCGGTCGCGGAAGATGTCGGCGACGAAGGACAGCAGCAGGACCACGACGATCGCGGCCACGACCCACAGCAGGATCTGCGCGAAGTCGTAGTTCTCGTTCCGCAGCACCCGGACGGTGGCGACGAGCATGAGCCACACCACGGACACCGGGATCAGGACCTTCCAGCCGAGCTTCATCAGCTGGTCGTAGCGCACGCGCGGCAGCGAACCGCGCAGCCAGATGAAGAAGAACAGCAGCAGCTGCACCTTGACGACGAACCAGAGCAGCGGCCACCAGCCGTGGTTGGCGCCCTCCCAGAACGTCGAGACCGGCCAGGGCGCGCGCCAGCCGCCGAGGAAGAGGGTCGCGGCGACCGAGGAGACCGTCACCATGTTCACGTACTCGGCGAGCATGAACATCGCGAACTTGATCGAGCTGTACTCGGTGTTGAAGCCGCCCACGAGGTCGCCCTCGGACTCCGGCATGTCGAAGGGGGCGCGGTTGGTCTCACCGACCATCGTCACGATGTAGAGGAGGAAGGAGACCGGCAGCAGCACGATGTACCAGCGGTCGTTCTGCTGCTCGACGATCGCCGAGGTCGACATCGAACCGGAGTAGAGGAACACCGAGGCGAAGGCCGCGCCCATCGCGATCTCGTACGAGATCATCTGGGCGCACGAGCGCAGTCCGCCGAGCAGCGGGTACGTCGATCCCGAGGACCAGCCGGCCAGCACGATGCCGTAGATCCCGATGGAGGCGGTCGCGAGGATGTAGAGCAGCGCGATCGGCAGGTCGGTGAGCTGCATCGCCGTACGGTGGCCGAAGATCGAGATCTCGTTGCCGGCCGGGCCGAAGGGGATCACCGCGATCGCCATGAACGCGGGGATCGCGGCGACCACCGGGGCGAGGACGTAGACGACCTTGTCGGCCTTCTTGACCACCAGGTCTTCCTTCAGCATCAGCTTGATGCCGTCGGCCAGCGACTGGAGCATCCCCCAGGGGCCGTTGCGGTTGGGCCCGATGCGCAACTGCATCCAGGCCACGACCTTGCGTTCCCACACGATGGCGAACAGCACGGTCACCATCAGGAAGGCGAAGCAGAAGACCGCTTTGACGAGGACCAGCCACCAGGGGTCGGTGCCGAACATCGACAGGTCCTCCGCCGCGAGGAGCTGGGGGTTCACGCGCCCACCTCCGCGTCGGGGCGGACGGGTACCTGGCTCACGACTGCACCTCCGGTGTGCTCTCGGCTTCGCCGCCGGGGCGTGGGCCCCGCGGCGGGGGCGCTGCTCATGCCTCCACCCCCGCTTCCCTGGCGGCGACGGTGGTGGCGGCGGGTCCGATGCGGACGAGCCCGCCGGGCCGCGCCCCGGTGTCGGAGGCGACGCCGCCGCCCGTGGAGTTCAGCGGCAGCCACACGACCCGGTCGGGCATGGCGGCGGTGATCTGGAGCGGCAGCGCGGTGGTGCCTCCGGGGCCGCCGACCTCCAGGACCTCCCCGTCGCGTACGCCCGCCTCGGCGGCGGTCGCGGCGGACAGCCGGGCGACGGCGGCGTGCCGGGTCCCGGCCAGCGCCTCGTCGCCGTCCTGGAGCCGCCCCTGGTCCAGCAGCAGCCGGTGCCCGGCGAGTACCGCCTCCCCGGCGGCGGGCCGGGGCTCGGGCACGGTGCGCGGCGGGGCCGTGACCCGCGCCGTGTCCGTGTCCGTACGCCGTTCCCGGCCGCCGAGCGCGTCGAGTTCGCGGCGGGCGGCGCGCAGGTCGGGCAGTCCGAGGTGGGCGTCCATGGCGTCCGCGAGCATGTGCAGGACGCGCAGGTCGCCGGGCGGGAGCCGGCGGGTCATCTGGTCGGGCTTGAGCGCGGCCTCGAACATGCGCGCCCTGCCCTCCCAGTTGAGGAAGGTCCCGGCCTTCTCGGCGACCGCCGCGACCGGCAGGACGACGTCGGCGAGCGCGGTGACCTCGCTGGGCCGCTGCTCCAGGCTCACGACGAACCCGGCCTCGGCGAGGGCCCGCCGGGCCCGGCCGGGTTCGGGCAGGTCGGCGAGTTCGACGCCCGCGACGAGCAGCGCGCCGAGTTCCCCTTCGGCGGCGGCGGCGAGGATCTGCCCGGTGTCGCGGCCGTGCCGGGTGGGCAGTTCGGCCAGGCCCCAGGCGGCGGCGACCTCGGAGCGGGCACCCGGGTCGGTCGCGGACCGGCCGCCGGGCAGCAGCGTGGGCAGCGCCCCGGCCTCGATCGCCCCGCGTTCCCCGGCCCGGCGCGGAATCCACACGAGCCGCGCGCCGGTCGCGGCGGCGGCGCGCACGGCGGCGCTCAGCGCGCCCGGCACCCCGGCGAGGCGTTCCCCGAGGACGATCACGGAGCCCTCGGCGCGCAGCGCCTGAAGCGCCTCGCGGCCCGGTTCCTCCAGTCCGACGCCGCCCGCGAGCGCGTCCAGCCACTCGGGTTCGGTGCCGGGCGCGGCGGGCAGCAGGGTGCCGCCCGCCTTCGTCAGTCCCCGGGTGGCGTGCGTGGCGAGGGAGAAGGTGCGCTGCCCGTGCCCCCGCCATGCCTTGCGCAGCCGCAGGAAGACGCCGGGCGCCTCCTCCTCGGCCTCGATCCCGGCGAGCAGGACGGCGGGCGCCTGCTCCAGCGCGGTGTACGTGACGCCGCTTCCGTCGAGGTCGCGTCCGCGTCCGGCGACGTGCGCGGCGAGGAAGTCGGCCTCCTCACCGCTGTGCGCACGGGCCCGGAAGTCGATGTCGTTGGTGGCGAGGGCGACCCGCGCGAACTTGCTGTACGCGTAGGCGTCCTCGACGGTCAGCCGGCCCCCGGTGAGTACCCCGGCCCGGCCGCGCGCGGCGGCGAGTCCGGCGGCGGCGGCCTCCAGCGCCTCGGGCCAGGCGGCGAGGCGCAGTTCACCGCTCTCCTTGTCGCGCACCAGCGGGCTGGTGAGGCGGTCGGTCTGCTGGGCGTAGCGGAAGCCGAAGCGGCCCTTGTCGCAGATCCACTCCTCGTTGACCTCGGGGTCGTTGGCGGCCAGGCGCCGCATGACCTTCCCGCGCCGGTGGTCGGTGCGCGTCGCGCAGCCGCCCGCGCAGTGCTCGCACACGCTGGGCGAGGAGGTCAGGTCGAAGGGCCGGGACCGGAAGCGGTACGCGGCCGAGGTGAGCGCCCCGACCGGGCAGATCTGGATGGTGTTCCCGGAGAAGTACGACTCGAAGGGGTCGCCGTCGCCGGTGCCGACCTGCTGGAGCGCGCCGCGTTCGATCAGCTCGATCATCGGGTCGCCGGCGATCTGGTTGGAGAAGCGGGTGCAGCGCGCGCACAGCACGCAGCGTTCCCGGTCCAGCAGGACCTGCGTCGAGATCGGTACCGGCTTCTCGAAGGTGCGCTTCTTGCCCTCGAAGCGGGAGTCGGACTGCCCGTGGGACATCGCCTGGTTCTGGAGCGGGCACTCGCCGCCCTTGTCGCACACCGGGCAGTCCAGCGGGTGGTTGATGAGCAGCAGCTCCATCACGCCGTGCTGGGCCTTGGTGGCGACCGGGGAGGTGAGCTGCGTCCTGACGACCATCCCCTCGGTGCAGGTGATGGTGCACGAGGCCATCGGCTTGCGCTGGCCCTCGACCTCCACGATGCACTGGCGGCAGGCGCCGGCCGGGTCGAGCAGCGGGTGGTCGCAGAAGCGGGGGATCTCGATGCCGAGGAGTTCGGCGGCGCGGATCACCAACGTCCCCTTGGGGACGGAGATCCCGGCGCCGTCGATGGTCAGCGCGACCAGGTCCTCCTTGGGCGGCACGGCCGCCGCGCCGCCCCCGGTGGGGGCGCCGGTGGTCACGGTCATGCGGTCACCTCCACGTGCTTGTCCGCCCAGAGCGTGGACTTGGCGGGGTCGAAGGGGCAGCCCTTGCCGGTGATGTGCTCCTCGTACTCCTCGCGGAAGTACTTGAGGGAGGAGAAGATCGGGGAGGCGGCGCCGTCACCGAGGGCGCAGAAGGACTTGCCGTTGATGTTGTCGGCGATGTCGTTCAGCTTGTCGAGGTCGGAGAGTTGGCCCTTGCCGGCCTCGATGTCGCGCAGCAACTGGACGAGCCAGTAGGTGCCTTCGCGGCAGGGCGTGCACTTGCCGCAGGACTCGTGGGCGTAGAACTCGGTCCACCGGGTGACGGCGCGTACGACGCAGGTGGTCTCGTCGAAGCACTGGAGCGCCTTGGTGCCGAGCATCGAACCGGCGGCGCCGACGCCTTCGTAGTCGAGGGGCACGTCGAGGTGTTCCTCGGTGAACATGGGGGTCGAGGAGCCGCCCGGGGTCCAGAACTTGAGGCGGTGCCCGGCGCGCATCCCGCCGCTCATGTCGAGCAGCTGGCGCAGGGTGATGCCGAGCGGGGCCTCGTACTGGCCGGGGCTGGTGACGTGCCCGCTGAGCGAGTAGAGCGTGAAGCCCGGGGACTTCTCGCTGCCCATCGAGCGGAACCACTCCTTGCCGCGGTGCAGGATAGCGGGCACCGAGGCGATGGACTCGACGTTGTTGACGACGGTGGGGCAGGCGTAGAGACCGGCGACCGCGGGGAAGGGCGGCCGCAGCCGGGGCTGTCCGCGCCGCCCTTCGAGGGAGTCGAGCAGCGCGGTCTCCTCCCCGCAGATGTAGGCGCCGGCGCCCGCGTGCACGGTGAGTTCGAGGTCGGTGCCGCTGCCGAGGATGTCCTCGCCGAGGTAGCCGGCCGCGTACGCCTCGCGTACCGCCTCGTGCAGCCTGCGCAGGACGGGGACGACCTCGCCGCGCAGGTAGATGAAGGCGTGCGAGGAGCGGATCGCGTAGCAGGCGATGACGATGCCCTCGATGAGGGCGTGCGGGTTGGCGAACAGCAGCGGGATGTCCTTGCAGGTCCCCGGCTCCGACTCGTCGGCGTTGACGACGAGGTAGTGGGGTTTGCCGTCGCCCTGCGGGATGAACTGCCACTTCATCCCGGTCGGGAATCCGGCGCCGCCACGGCCGCGCAGTCCGGCGTCCTTGACGTAGGCGATGAGGTCGTCGGGCGCCATGGCGAGCGCCTTCTTCAGTCCCTCGTAGCCGTCGTGCCTGCGGTAGGTGTCGAGCGTCCACGAACCGGGCTGGTCCCAGAAGGAGGAGAGCACCGGTGTCAGGACGTCCTCGGGGGTCTTGCCCCCGTCCCCGTCCCCGTAGCGGGCGGCTCCCGAGTTCTCGGCGGCCACGGTCATCACTCCCCCTCCTCAGCGGTGGGTCCCGCCGGGTTGGCGGGGTCGGACGCCGAGGTCTCCTGCGGCGCGTCGTGCGAGCTGGGGTGCCCGGCGGGCGGCTGGCCGGCGGGGGTGTCGGCCGGTGCGCGGTCCTCCGGGGTGCCCGTGCCGCCCTCGCCGCGCGGGTGCACGACGTGCGGCTGGGTGTACTCGCCCTTCGCGAGGCGCAGTCCGACGAGGGAGGCCGCTCCGGCCCCGCCGCTCGCCTCGACGGCGCCGGGGCGCTGGTCGGGGAAGCCGGCGAGGATGCGGGCGGTCTCCTGGTACGTGCACAGGGGGGCGCCCCGGGTGGGTTCGACGGGGCGGCCCGCGCGCAGGTCGTCGACGAGGTGTTTCGCGGACTCGGGGGTCTGGTTGTCGAAGAACTCCCAGTTCACCATCACGACGGGCGCGAAGTCGCAGGCCGCGTTGCACTCGATGTGCTCCAGCGAGACCTTGCCGTCCTCGGTGGTCTCGCCGTTGCCGACGCCGAGGTGTTCGCGCAGTTCGTCGAAGATGGCGTCGCCGCCCATGACGGCGCACAGCGTGTTGGTGCACACGCCGACCTGGTAGTCCCCGCCGGGGGCGCGCCGGTACATCGTGTAGAAGGTCGCGACCGCGTTGACCTCGGCGGTGGTCAGGCCGAGCAGCTCGGCGCAGAAGGCCATCCCGGTGCGGGTGACGTGGCCTTCCTCGGCCTGGACGAGGTGCAGCAGCGGGAGCAGCGCGGAGCGGGAGCCGGGGTAGCGGGCGATGACGGCGCGCGCGTCCTCCTCCAGCCGGGCGCGGACCTCGCTCGGGTAGTCGGGCGCGGGGAGTTGCGGCATCCCCAGACTGACGTCGGTCACCGGTCGACTCCTCCCATCACGGGGTCGATGGAGGCGACGGCCACGATGACGTCGGCGACCTGGCCGCCCTCGCACATCGCGGCCATGGCCTGAAGGTTGGTGAAGGACGGGTCCCTGAAGTGGACCCGGAAGGGGCGGGTGCCGCCGTCGGAGACGACGTGCGCGCCGAGTTCCCCCTTGGGCGACTCGATCGCCTCGTAGACCTGTCCGGGCGGGACCCGGAAGCCCTCGGTGACCAGCTTGAAGTGGTGGATCAGGGACTCCATCGAGGTGCCCATGATCTGCCGGATGTGGTCGAGGGAGTTGCCGATGCCGTCGGGGCCCTGGGCGAGCTGGGCGGGCCAGGCGATCTTCTTGTCGGCGACCATGACGGGCCCGGGTTCGCGCAGCCGCTCGATGCACTGCTCGACGATGCGCAGCGACTCCCGCATCTCGGCCATGCGGATGAGGAAGCGCCCGTAGGAGTCGCAGCTGTCGTCGGTGGGGACCTCGAAGTCGTAGGTCTCGTAACCGCAGTACGGCTGGGACTTGCGCAGGTCGTGCGGCAGTCCGGCCGAGCGGAGCACGGGCCCGGTCGCGCCGAGCGCCATGCAGCCGGCCAGGTCGAGGTAGCCGACGTCGCGCATGCGGCCCTTGAACAGCGGGTTGCCGGTGGCGAGTTTGTCGTACTCGACCAGGTTCCTGCTCATGGTCTTCACGAACTCGCGCAGCGCGTCGATGGTCCCGGCCGGCAGGTCCTGGGCGAGGCCGCCGGGGCGGATGAACGCGTGGTTCATGCGCAGCCCGGTGATCAGCTCGAACAGGTCCAGGCACAGCTCCCGGTCGCGGAAGCCGTAGATCATGATGGTGGTCGAGCCCAGCTCCATGCCGCCGGTGGCGATGGCCACGAGGTGGGAGGAGATGCGGTTCAGCTCCATCAGGAGGACCCGGATCAGGGTGGCGCGGTCGGGGACCTGGTCCTGGATGCCGAGCAGGCGTTCCACGCCGAGGCAGTAGGCGGCCTCGTTGAAGAACGGTGTCAGGTAGTCCATGCGGGTCACGAAGGTCGTGCCCTGCGTCCAGTTGCGGAATTCGAGGTTCTTCTCGATCCCGGTGTGCAGGTAGCCGATGCCGCAGCGGGCCTCGGTGACCGTCTCCCCGTCGATCTCCAGGATCAGGCGGAGCACCCCGTGCGTGGAGGGGTGCTGCGGGCCCATGTTGACGATGATCCGCTCGTCGTCGGCCTGCGCGGCGGCCTGGACGACCTCGTCCCAGTCGCCTCCGGTGACGGTGTAGACCCGGCCCTCGGTGGTGTCGCGGGCGGCCGATGCCTGAGTGCTCATGTGTACGACCTCCGCTGGTCGGGAGCCGGGATCTGGGCGCCCTTGTACTCGACGGGGATGCCGCCGAGCGGGTAGTCCTTGCGCTGCGGGAAGCCCTGCCAGTCGTCGGGCATCATGATCCGCGTGAGGGCGGGGTGGCCGTCGAAGACCAGGCCGAAGAAGTCGTAGGTCTCGCGCTCGTGCCAGTCGTTGGTCGGGTAGACGGAGACCAGCGAGGGCACGTGCGGATCGCTGTCGGGGGCGCTCACCTCCAGCCGGATCAGCCGGTTGTGGGTGATCGAGCGCAGGTGGTAGACGGCGTGCAGCTCGCGTCCCTTGTCGCCCGGGTAGTGCACCCCGCTGACGCCGGTGCACAGCTCGAAGCGCAGCGCGGGGTCGTCCCGCAGGGTCTGGGCGACCCGCCGCAGGTGTTCGCGGGCGATGTGGAAGCTCAGCTCGCCCCGGTCCACGACCGTCTTCTCGATCGCGTTCCCGGGCAGCAGCCCCTGTTCCTCCAGGGCTCCTTCGAGTTCGTCGGCGACCTCGTCGAACCAGCCGCCGTAGGGCCGCGAGGAGGCGCCGGGCAGCCGGACGGTACGGACGAGTCCGCCGTAGCCGCTCGTGTCGGCGCCGCCGCTCGCCCCGAACATGCCCTTGCGTACGGCCAGCACCTCGTCGGACTGCCCGCGCGGCGCGGGGAGCTGGCCCTCGGCGCCGGGGCTCTCGGGGCCCGCGCCGTCGACGGCTTCGCGGTCCACGTCGCCCTCGCCGGGCTCCGCGCCGGCGAGTTCGGCGCGGTCCCGGCTCGCTCCGGGCGCGGTGTCCCCGGCCTTGCGGGCGGACGGGCTGTCCGGCCCGCCGAAGGAGCCGGCGGGGCCCTTCGGAGCCGGGTCGCTCGCGCCGGTGCCGCCCGGGGCCGCGGCGGGCCGGTCGCGGCCCGGGCCGTCCTGGCCACCCGGTCCGTCTTGGGGTGGAGTGTCGTTTCGCCGCTCGTCGCTCACCGAAGCAGCCCCTTCATCTCGATGAGGGGCAGCGCCTTGAGCGCGGCCTCCTCCGCCTCACGGGCCGCTTCCCGCGCGTCGACTCCGAGCTTTCCGCCCTGGATCTTCTGGTGCAGCTTGAGGATCGAGTCGATCAGCATCTCCGGCCGGGGCGGGCAGCCGGGCAGGTAGATGTCGACGGGCACGACGTGGTCGACGCCCTGCACCACCGCGTAGTTGTTGAACATCCCGCCCGAGGAGGCGCACACCCCCATGGAGATGACCCACTTGGGGTTGGGCATCTGGTCGTAGACCTGACGCAGTACCGGCGCCATCTTCTGGCTGACCCGCCCGGCCACGATCATGAGGTCGGCCTGTCGCGGCGAGCCGCGGAAGACCTCCATGCCGAAGCGGGCGAGGTCGTAGCGCCCGGCCCCGGTCGTCATCATCTCGATGGCGCAGCAGGCGAGGCCGAACGTCGCGGGGAACATGGACGACTTGCGCACCCAGCCCGCGGCCTGTTCGACGGTGGTCAGCAGAAAACCGCTCGGCAGTTTCTCTTCGAGTCCCATTGGTGGCCCCTAGACCCTTCTGTCCCTCGCGGGTTTCAGTCCCATTCCAGGCCGCCGCGCCGCCATACGTACGCGTACGCGACGAAGACGGTGAGCACGAAGAGCAGCATCTCCACGAGCCCGAAAACACCCAGGGCGTCAAAGGTCACGGCCCAGGGGTAGAGAAAGACGATCTCGATGTCGAAGACGATGAAGAGCATCGCCGTCAGGTAGTACTTGATGGGGAAGCGCCCGCCGCCGGCCGGCGTCGGAGTGGGTTCGATACCGCACTCGTAGGCTTCGAGCTTCGCCCGGTTGTACCGCTTTGGACCGATAAGCGTGGCCATGACCACGGAGAAGATCGCAAAGCCTGCCCCGAGGGCTCCCAGTACGAGGATGGGCGCATAAGCGTTCACCGCTCCTCGCTCCTCTCAGTCGGCACTGACTGCATACGCGGGTCCCCCCGGACTTCCGCCCGGGGACGTCCGGCCCGTGCACCGCCCCGCGAAGATCGCGCATATGTGAGGCAGTTCACAAGCCTGGCTGCCCCGCATCCTATGCCCGCCCTCCTGTGATCTGCGACACGGGGTACGGCCCTGAGTTTGTGATCTCCACCACCTGACGATGGATCATGAAGTCGGATGAGCGGGCCTGTTCGCACGAGCGGCAGCCGCATGATCACCAGTGGTGATCAACTGGCCGGTTTCCGCAGGTCGGAGCCGGAAGCCCATTACCAAGAAGATGTAGCCTCAAGCAAATTGGCGCTGGACTCGATCGCTTGATATAGGCCCCGGCGCCGATAACGGCGGGACAAAGCGGGACAAGAGTCGATAGCACTCGGCGGGCACGGAGAAGCCGGCGGGAAGGCCGCGTTCCCGCGCGTACGGAGTGCGCGGGAAACGTCAAGCCGGGCAGCGCGTGCACGCGTTCACGAGCGACCCACCGGCGGCCGGAAGTGCCACCCGGCGGACGAGACACAGGACGAGGCGACAGGGAAGGGGTCCGCCCGAAAAGGGCCTGACCGCAAACGCGGGCCCCGCGCGGGACGCGAGGGTGAAGGTGACCGTTCCGTGACCTCCGCCACTCCGGCCGACTGGCCGTAAAAGCGAGGCTTGGCCAATCACTCCAACGAATGGTAAGCGCGGGGCAATTCGGGCGAATCACGGAAAGAGCATGATCACGGCCATGATCACCACACACCGGCCCGCGCCCCTTTTGCCCCAATGGCCGGTCAAGGGCGAATGAGACGGGGCCGTTTCGCACCGTTTGGGGCCAACTGTGGCGCAGCCCACGTTTCTTGAAGCGGGGGTGGAGGCCCTGATACCGCTTGTCCTCATGCCCCACACCGCTCACATACCCAGTCACCGGAAGCCCCGCCGGAGTGCCTCGAAGATGGCGCTGCGGGCCGGCGTCGCCGGTGGCGTGTTCAGCACCCTCGCGGTGGCCGGTGCGGCTGGTTCGGCGAACGCCGCCGAACCGGTGACCGAGACCATCGAGATGCCCACCCTCACGGCCGACCTGTCCTCGGTCGCGGCGGCCGTGGCCGACGCCACCCAGCAGACCGCGGCCACCTACGAGCTGCAGGCCGAGCAGGACGCGGCCGTCGCCAAGGCCGTGAAGCAGGCCAAGCACGACCAGGCGGACGCGAAGAAGAAGGCCGAGGCCAAGAAGAAGGCCGAGGAGGAGGCGGCTCGCAAGGCCGCCGCCGAGGAGAAGGCGCGCGCCTCGCGCTCGGCGCAGCGCACGACGCTGTCCGCCCCGTCCTCGTCCTCGTCCTCTTCCTCCGGTTCCGCCTCCGCGACCGCGACGAGCCAGTCGCAGACGGCGGCCGCCCCGGCGAGCGGCAGTGTGGGCAGCGTCATCAGCTTCCTCAAGTCGCACGTCGGCGACGCGTACGTCATGGGCGGCACCGGCCCGAACTCGTGGGACTGCTCGGGCCTGACGCAGGCCGCGTTCCGCACGGTGGGCGTCGACCTGCCGCGCACCTCGCAGGAGCAGTCGACGGCGGGCACCCCGGTGTCCCTGTCGTCCGTCCAGCCCGGCGACCTCCTGTACTGGGGCGGCGCGGGCTCCGCGTACCACGTCGGCGTCTACATCGGCGGCGGGCAGTACCTGGACGCGGCCAACCCGGGCAAGGGCGTCGTCATCCAGGACCTCTCGGGCTACCCGGCCTCGGGCGCGGTGCGGCTGCTCTGACCGGGCGCCGGACGGGGCCAGGACGGCCCCGCCGGCCCGCACGCCGACAGCTGACACCGGAGGCGCGCCTTCCCCCTCCCCTCGCGACGCTCCGCGAACGGGTTGCCGGAAGGCGCGCCTCCGGCATGCCCAGGCCGTACGATCGCTGCGCTCGCGGGCCGCTGGGCCCGCCCTCACGAGCCGGGCCACGCCCGGCGCCGCGACTGACGGAGACCCGATGACGACGCTCGCCGGCCGACCGAACACCGCCCTCCTCGTCGTGGACGTGCAGAACGGGGTGATGGACACGGCGCACGACCGCGACGCCGTGGTCGCCAACATCGCGACGCTGGTCGGCAGGGCGCGGGCGGCCGGCGTGCCCGTCGTCTGGGTCCAGCACAACAGCGAGGAGCTGGTCCGGGGCGAGGAGGCGTGGGAGTACGTCCCGGAGCTGGTGCGCGAGGAGCGCGAGCCGCTGGTCCAGAAGTCGTACGGCGACTCCTTCGAGGACACCGGGCTGGGGTCCGTCCTCGCGACGGCCGGCGTCGGCCGCCTCCTCGTCGCGGGCGCGCAGACGGACGCGTGCGTCCGCTCGACGCTGCACGGCGCACTCGTACGCGGCTACGACACGCTGCTGGTGAAGGACGCGCACACGACCGAGGACCTGTCGGCCTACGGAGCCCCGAAACCGGCCGAGGTCATCGCCCACACCAACCTGTACTGGAGCTTCCAGTCCGCCCCGGGCCGCGAGGCGGGCACCGTGACGACGGCGGAGGCGGCGGCCGGGTTCGCGGGGGCGGCTTCGGCCTGAACCGCCGCTCGGAGCCGGGGCGGCCTGTCCGTGGCGCCGCCCTCGGGGCGGCCCGGCTCAGCCCGGCAGCGTCTCCTCCAGCCGGTGCAGCTCCCGCGCGCTCAGCGTGAGGTCCGCCGCCCGCGCCGAGTCCTGGACGGAGGCCGGCCGGCTGGCCCCCGGCAGCGGGATCACCGCCGGGGAGCGGGCGAGCAGCCAGGCCAGGGCGATTTGCTGCGGGCTCACGCCGCGTTCGGCCGCGACGCGGTGGAAGGCGGTGCCCGTGGAGGCCGGAGCGGAGGGGCCGTCGAGGGAACTGCGGGAGATGCCGCCGAGGGGGCTCCAGGGCAGGAACGCCAGGCCGAGCCGCGTGCACAGCCGCAGTTCGGGCTCGCTGTCGCGGACGGCGGGCGAGTACTGGTTCTGCACCGAGACGAGTCCGTCGCCGAGGATCTCGTGGGCCTGGCGGATCTGGCCGGTGGTCACGTTGGAGATGCCGGCCCAGCGGATCGTGCCCGCGTCGAGCAGCTCGCGCAGGGCGCCGACGGACTCCGCCCAGGGGACGGCCGGGTCCGGCTTGTGCAGTTGGTACAGGCCGACGGCCTCGACCCCGAGGCGCCTGGCGGAGGCTTCGGCGGCGCTCCTGAGGTGGGCGGGGGTGGCGTCGACGGTCCAACTGCCGTCGCCGGGCCGGCCCCGGCCGCCCTTGGAGGCGATCAGCACACGGGAGCTGTCGCCGCCGTAGCGGGCGAGGGCGCGGGCGATCAGGAGTTCGTTGTGGCCGGCCTCACCGGCGTGCCAGTGGTAGCTGTCGGCGGTGTCGATGAGCGTGACGCCCGCGTCGAGGGCGGCGTGGACGGTGGCGACGGCCCGGGCCTCGTCCGGGCGGTGCTCGATGGACAGCGGCATGGCGCCCAGACCGACGGCGCCGACGACGGTGTCCGCGAGGGCGCGGTACCGCATGACGGTGGGGGCTCCTTGCCCGGTCATCCGGCGACGGTCCCGGAGGCGGCGGCGGAGACGGTGGGGGCGGCGGGAGGGGCGGACGCGACCGGGGCGGCGTACGCGCTGAGCGCTTCGGCGATCGCGCCGGGCAGCCAGTCGCGGGTGTGCGAGAAGGGGTAACCCAGCCGCTTCGCACGGGCGTTGCTCATGGCGTAGTGACGGTCGAAGGAGAACGGCGAGGCCGTCTCCCCTGCGGGCACCGTGCGATAGGCGGGCTCCCGGCCGGCCTGCTCGGCGACGGCCGCCACGAGTTCGCGCACGTCGAACAGGCCGTCGGAGCAGGCGTTGAGCGGACCGGTGAAGCCGGTGGCGGTGCTCGCCCACAGCAGCAGGTCCGCCATCTCCTCGTAGTGGATGAACACCGAGGGCCGCGCCTCCTCGTGCACGGTGATCGCCTCGCCCCGGACGACGCGCTCGACGTAGTGCGCGAGCCGCCCGGTGAACTCCAGCGCGCCGCCGCCCAGGACGTGGGCGACGCGCACGGAGGCGAACGCGAAGTCGCCGTCCCGGGTGAGGACCGCCTCCGCCTGGCGCTTGCCCTCGGAGTAGTGCGCGTCCAGGTAGGTCGCGTCGTGCCACGGCAGGTCCATGGCCACCTGCCAGCCGCGTGGGTCCACGGTCTCCTCCGGCACCGGGGTGCCCGCCGGGACGGGCGGCAGCGCGGCGGTCGCGGGGTGGTAGACCTCGATGGTGGACGTCATGACGTAGCGCCGGGTACGGCCGCCGAAGGCGCGGGCGGCGATGGCGGCCTGCACCGGGGAGTAGCAGACCTGGTCGACGACCACGTCGAAGGTGCGGGAGCCGAGGGCGGCGACGAGCGCGGCCTCGTCCTCGCGGTCGGCCACGAGGTGCTCGACGCCCGCGGGCGGCCGGGTGGAGCCGCGGTTGACGACGGTGAGCTGGTGACCGGCCGCCCGCAACCGCTCGACCAGGAGCTTTCCGAAGTATCGGCTTCCGCCGATGACGCAGATTCTTTGCATGTCCCCATCCTGGAGACGCGCGGCCATCAGCAGAAGTACCGTCCTGCTCAACCCGTATTAAGGAAAACTGTTGATAGATGTGCAGCGGCTCCGGGTCCTGCGGGCGGTGGCGGACCACGGCAGCTTCAGCAGGGCGGCCGCGGCCCTGCGCCTCACCCCCTCGGCCGTCTCCCAGCACGTGGCGGCGCTGGAACGCGGTCTCGGCGCCCAGGTCGTGACCCGCAGCACGCGCGGGGTCACCCTCACCCGGGCCGGGCGGATCATGGTCGGGGCCGCCCAGTCCGTCGCCGCCGAACTCGAACAGGCGAAGCAGCAGGTCGACCAGCTCAGCACGGGCCGGGTCCAGCTCACCGTCGCCACCTTCACCAGCGGCGGCAGGCACCTGCTGCCCGGCGCCCTTCCCCCGCTCATGGCGGCTCACCCCGGCATCCTGCTGCACGTCAGGGAGGGGGAGCCGGAGGACACCCTGCCCCTGGTCCGCCAGGGCGCCGTCGACCTGGCTCTCGCCTACCACTTCGACGGCCCCCTGCCGGTGGGCCCGGGCGCCGGCTCCGGCCTGCGGTGGACCGCGATCCAGGAGGACCCCCTGCACGTCGTCCTGCCGCAGGGACACCGGCTGGCCGGCCGCCCGTCGCTCGACATCACCGAACTGGCCTCCGAACCCTGGGTACTTGGCTGCCTCAAGACCGAGGCGTACCTGCGCCGGTACGCCGCACGCGCGGGCTTCGAACCCGAGGTGCGCGGCACCACCACCGACTACTTCTTCGCCCGCTCACTCGTCGCCGCCGGACTGGGCGTCTCCCTGATCCCCTCCATCGCCCTCCACCCCACACTGCCGGGCCTGCACACCGTCCCGGTCAGCCCCCCGGCCCCGGCCCGCCACATCGGCGTCGCCACCCTCACCCGCCGCCCCATGCCGCCCCACGTCACCACCCTGGTGCGGGCTCTGCGGGAGGGGGTGGCGGGGTAGGGGGACCAGCGGCGAGGGGACCACCGTCGAGGTGGGCCCCGAGGTGTCCCGGGGCGCCCGCGAACGTCTCCACGCCGCCGGCCTGTACCCGGAGTTCAGCGTCGGGGACGGCGCCGGGGAGAACCGGGACCACGCCCCCTACGACCGCGTCCTCGCGACAGTCGGGCTCCGCCGCGTTCCGGGACCCTGGATCGAGCGGACCGGCCCGGCGGCGTCATCGTCGCCACGGAAGTTCCGTCTCGCCCATTGACGCCCACCGCACCGGCTCCCAGGATGATGAATGCTTTCATTTTCGGGGGAGCCGAGTCCGCCAATCTCAGGCGTGCAGAGGCATTTTGCGCCCCTGAACGCAGTCTGAACGTTTCAGTTGACGGGTCGCAGACGATCTCCAGCGGGACCAGCCGGGCAGGCGGTGACGCGGACAGGAATGAGACATGGCGCAGTTGAGTCGGCGAGACCTTCTCCTGGCAGGGGCGGGGGTGGCCGCCGGATCCGCCGCACTGAGCCTCACCGGGGGTGGTGTCGCCCATGCCGCGAGCCCGGCGGGCGGTCCGTCGCGGGACGAGAGCCCGTCGCGGGAGCCCCTCGTGGCCTGGTACGACAAGCCGGCGCGGGAGTGGCTGGAGGCCCTGCCGGTCGGTAACGGGCGGCTCGGCGCCATGGTCTTCGGCGGCACGGACGTCGAGCGCCTCCAGCTCAACGAGAACAGTGTGTGGGCCGGTCAGCCGCACGACTACGACAACCCCGAGGCGCTCGCCGCGCTCCCGGAGATCCGGCGCCTGGTGTTCGCCGACGAGTGGTCGCGGGCGCAGGAACTCATCGACCAGCACGTCATCGGCCGTCCCGCAGCCCAGCTCCCGTATCAGCCGGTGGGCGATCTGACGCTCACCTTCGCCGGTCCGGGTGAGGTGCGCGACTACCGCCGTGAGCTGGACCTCGACACCGCGACCGTCCGGACGCGTTATGTCCGCGACGGGGTCCGGCACACCCGGGAGGTCTTCGCGAGCGCCCCCGGCCAGGTGATCGCGGTGCGGCTGACGGTGGACCGGCCGGGCGCGCTGCGCTTCACCGCGGCCTTCGACAGCCCGCAGCGCTCCACCAGCACCGCCCCCGACGACCGTTCCCTCGCGCTGGACGGTGTGAGCGGCACGGCGCAGGGCATCGAGGGCCGCGTCCGGTTCCGCGCCCTGCTGCGGGCGGTCGCCGACGACGGGAAGGTCACCAGCTCCGACGAGGGCATCGTCGTCACGGACGCCACCACGGTCACGCTGCTCCTCTCCGTCGGGACCAGCTACCGCAGCTACCGGGACGTGGACGGCGATCCCGTGGCCGAGGCCGCGAAGCACCTCACGCACGCCGCCTCTCTGCCCTACCAGGCGCTGCGCGGCGCACACGTCGCCGACCACCAGCGGCTGTTCCGCCGCGTGGACCTCGACCTCG
Organism: Streptomyces sp. NPDC049954; assembly: GCF_040656295.1. Classification (NCBI taxonomy): domain Bacteria; kingdom Bacillati; phylum Actinomycetota; class Actinomycetes; order Kitasatosporales; family Streptomycetaceae; genus Streptomyces; species Streptomyces sp. NPDC049954. The sequence continues at coordinate 181,226 of NZ_JBFALS010000007.1, read as the reverse complement.
GCCCCTCGGACGTACCGGAGCTGCCCACCGACCAGCGCATCGCCCGGTTCGCGAACGGGAACGACCCGGCCCTCGTCGCGCTGCACTACCAGTTCGGCAGGTACCTGCTCATCGCGTCCTCCCGGCCCGGCGGGGGGCAGCCCGCCAACCTGCAGGGGCTGTGGAACGACTCGATGAGCCCACCGTGGGACTCCAAGTTCACCACCAACATCAACCTGGAGATGAACTACTGGGCGGCGGCACCCGCGAACCTCGTCGAGTGCTACGAGCCCCTGTTCGACCTGATCTCCGATCTGTCCGTGACCGGTGCCCGCACCGCGCGGTCCCAGTACGACGCGCGCGGCTGGGTGTGTCACCACAACACCGACGGCTGGCGCGGTACCGCGCCCGTCGACTTCTCGCTGTCCGGGATGTGGCCGGGCGGCGGGGCCTGGCTGTGCAAGAGCTACTGGGACCACTACGAGTTCACCGGCGACACCGAGGCGCTGCGCCGCCACTACCCGGTGATGAAGGGCGCGGCCCAGTTCTTCCTCGACACCCTGGTGCCGGAGCCGTCCCACAACTGGCTCGTCACCAACCCCTCCGTCTCCCCGGAGGTGGCCCACCACGCCGAAGGGGGCGGTTACGTCTGTGCCGGGCCCACGCTCGACACCGAGTTGCTGCGTGATCTGTTCACCTCCTGCGCCGAGGCGGCGAAGGTCCTCCACGTGGACCCGGACTTCCGGGCCGCCGTCCTGGCCGCCCGTGCCCGCCTGGCCCCGTTGCAGGTGGGCCACCTCGGCCAGTTGCAGGAGTGGCTCAAGGACTGGGACGACACCGCGGACCTGCACAACCGCCACGTCTCCCATCTGTACGCGCTCTTCCCCGGCGACCAGATCACCCCGGAGGGCACCCCCGAGCTGCTGGAAGCGGCCCGTACCTCCCTCGTCCTGCGCGGCGACGACGGCACGGGGTGGTCGCTGGCCTGGAAGATCAACCTCTGGGCACGGATGCTCGACGGCGAACACGCCTACCAGCTCCTGGCCGGTCTCCTGGTCCCGGAGCACACCGCGCCCAACCTGTTCGATCTGCATCCGCCGTTCCAGATCGACGGCAACTTCGGTGCGGTGTCCGGTGTCACGGAGATGCTGTTGCAGAGCCGGCCGGGGAGTGTCCGGCTGCTTCCCGCCCTCCCCTCCGCCTGGCTCGCTGGCCGCTTCGACGGTCTGCGGGCGCGCGGCGGGGTCACCGTCGGCGCCGACTGGGCCTGCGGACAGGCACGGGAGTTCCGTCTCGCCACCGAGCGGGACGGGCCGATCGCCCTGCGCAGCCCGATGTTCACCGGCCGGTACCTGGTGGTCGACACCGCCACCGGTCGGGCCGCCGAGACCGGACGGCCGGACGGCGACACACTCACCGTCCGGGCGAGGGCGGGCCACTCCTACCGTGCCTACTCACTGGTGGAGCTGGGACTGGACACCCCGGAAACCCTGTCCGTGGGCCGTCAGGCGAAGGTGACGCTCACGGTGCGCGCCGTCGAGCGGACGCTGCCCGGGGCGACGGCCACCCTGACCACCCCCGAGGGATGGCGGGTCGAACCGGCCCGCGCCCTCGTCGAACCGACCCGGGCCGGTGAGGAGCAGACCGTCTCCTTCACGGTGGTTCCCGCGGCCGGTGACGGTTCGCCCACCTGCCGTCTCACGGCCCGTCTCGCGGGCGACACCTGGCACGCGGAGGCCGAGGCGGTCTCCTCACTCGTGCTCGACACCGTGCCGGTCGACATCTCCGCGTCCTTCGACAACGACGGGATCTCCACGGCGGCCGACCCGGGCGCGGGCGACTTCGACGGAGCCGGCTACAGCTACCCCGCCGAACAGCTGCCCACGCCGGGGGCGTTCGCGTCGGCCGGTGTCAGCTTCACGTTCCCCGGCGCCGAGGACGGCCGGGACGACAATCTCCAGGCGCGCGGCCAGACGCTCGAACTGCCCGGTGGCCAGTACGCGGCGGCCTGGATCCTGGCCTCGGCGGCCAACTCCCCCACCGGAGCGTCGGAGGCGACGATCACCGTGACGTACGCGGACGGTTCCACTTCCCGGGAGACCGTCGAGGTGACGGACTGGGCCAAGCCGCCGGGCGCGAACGAGACCGCCGCCGTCCGGACGACGTACCGCCACGGGCCCGGCGGCGAGGACGGACTCGCGGTCTCGATCCATCAGCAGCGCTTCCCCCTGGACCCGGCCAGGACGGCGGTCTCCGTCACGCTCCCCGACACGCCGCAGATCCACCTGTTCGCGCTCACGGTCGAAAAGTGACCCGTCCCGTACGGCCGCTCCCCCGCGCGCCCGCACAGTCGTTCCCCTGAAGCCGTCCCCTCCCCTTCGGACGGTTCGTACACCCCCTTCAGACGAAAGGACGAGCTCGTGACTCCTCCCCCTTCCCCCTTCGGAGAGGGCGCCGCCTCCGCGCCCCGGCCGGTCGCGTCCTCCTCCGGCCCCGGACGCCGGGCCGTGCTCGGGTCCGCCGTGGGCGCGGCGGCGGCCTGGGCCGTAGGTGCGGGCCGGGCGTCGGCCGCCCCGGCCCGTGCGGCGGCGGGCCCCCTGGTGCTGGACGACACCCCGGACGCGGTGGGAATCTGCTACAGCGTCTGGCACAACCTCGCCGTGGGCAACGGCCAGACCGTGTACGACAACACCGAGATACTCAACGCGGCCCGGTCGACGGGCAATCCACCCGCCTGGGGGCCCCTCAACGCCTTCCACTACTGGGGACGCCCGGCGCCCGGGTACTACCGGCCCGACGACCCGGCGGTCCTGCGCACCCACGCGAGTCAGCTCAGCTCCGCGCGCGTCGACTTCGTCGTGGTGGACGCCACCAACGTCCAGGGCGCCCGCGACGCGGGCAGCGACGACCTGTACTACGGCCCGATGCGGGCGCTGCTCGACACCTGGCGCGACATCAGGGCCTCCGGTGGCGCGACCCCGTACATCGTCCCCTGGGTCGGCACGGCCGCCTCCAGCCCCGACGTCGCGGGGCCGGGCCGCGAGACGTGGAACGCCTTCTACGCCCCGGGGACCTACGACGACCTGTTCGTCACCTACCAGGGCAAGCCGCTGCTGCTGACCACCGACCAGCTCCCCGACGAGCTGCGCGCGCACTTCACCCTCCGCAAGATGTGGGGTCTTCAGGGCGGGCTCGCGGAGCAGGAGTGGAGCTTCCTCCAGGACTACCCGCAGAAGGTCGCGACGTCCGGCGGCGCACCGGAGCAGATCGCGGTCTGCACGGCGCTCCAGCACAGTTACATGACGGCGCCCGACGCGGTCGGACGGCAGGGCGGCCGGACGTTCCGGGACCAGTGGAGCCAGGCGTTCGCCGTGCGCCCGAGGGTGACGATGCTGACCTGGTGGAACGAGTGGATGGCGCAGCGCTTCGAGGACGAGGCGGGGAACACGCGCTTCGTGGACAACTACGACGAGCCGTACAGCCGTGACATCGAGCCCATGGACCCGAACCAGTCCAACGGCCACGGCGACCTCTACTACCAGTGGATGAAGATCTACGTGAACGCCTACAAGAACCACGACCCGATGCCCACGAACCTCGTCCAGTCCTGAGCGGGCCCGCTCACGGGCCGGGCCACTCCCCCACCGTCAACTCCGGCCAGTGCCGGGACCATCGGGCCGCCTTCGTCTCGTACACGTGACGTGGGGCGAGGACGGGGTTGGGCCGCAGCACCATGCCGTAGACGTCGGCCAGCCCGTGCGGGGCGTACACCTGCCAGGTGTCCTCGCGCGGGTCGAGCCGTACGCCGAGGCAGCAGGCGGTGGCGGCGAAGGAGTCGACGGCGTCCTCGGTGGAGCGGTACGGCGGGCAGGGCACGCCGAACTTCTCCTCGTACCAGAGGTGTACGCGGGCCTCGTTGCGGATCTCGACCTCGGCGCCGTCCAGCCCGGCGAACGCCTCGCGGCCCGCGCGGATGACGCGGTCCTCGGCCTCCCAGGACAGGTCCCGGCCGTCGAAGTAGAAGAGGTCGTAGTCGCGGATTCCGGCCTCGGGCGGACGCCCGGTGACGACGTTCCACACGGTCTGGAAGAGGCAGCCCGCAGTGAGGTACCAGCCGGGCAGGCCGAGGGTCGCGGCGCCTTCGAGGACGCGGACCAGCGTGGGGTTCCGGGAGAGGGTCGCGCGCAGTCGCCGGGTGCCGGCGGCGCCGAGGAAGGGGTTTCGCGGGGCCGTTCGTCCGGGCCGTTCGTTCATGACGGCGCGGCGCCCGGGACCCGCTGGTGACACCACGTGTGGAGCACCACCTCACGCCCCTTGGCCGCGCGTACGAGCGGCTGTTCCCCGGTGAGCCGGAAACCGGCGGACCGCGCGACCGCCGCGCTCGCCACGTTGTCCGCCTCGATGCGCAGCAGCACCCGCCCCGTCGCGCGGTGGCGGTAGAGGTGCTCCCCGACGAGCTGGACCGCCCGGGAGGCGAGCCCCCGGCGCCGGTACCGGGACCCGATGCCGTAGGCGAGTTCGACGTCACGGCCGCCCGACGCGCCGGGAGCACGGGAATCACCGGGGTCACCGGACCCACCTGGGTCGCCCGGGTCGCCGGGGAAGAACAGCACCTCGCCCAGGGGTGTGTACCCGTCGGTCGTGACGGCCAGATGCACCGCACGCTCCTCGGCGCGGCCCTTGCGCGCTCCCGCGAGGTAGGCGAGAGCGGCGCTCTCGTCGAACGGCGAGGGGACCGGGGTCCACCGGTCGATCTCGGGGTCCTCGTACAGCCCGGCCAGGGCCGGTATGTCGCCGTCGTCCCACTCTCTCAACACCAGCCCGTGTCCCTCCAGCCGGAGAGGGGCGGGGGAGAAGATGCTCGGTTCGCTGTCCATGCCGCCGATTCTGCCCATGGCTCCGGACGGAGCAGGCGGGTTTCGGAGGATTCGGGTCGTCGTACTGCTCACGCCGGGTGCCCATGCACAGGATGCCTGCGCCTGGGCACCCCGTTGATCAGTCCACCCGTTGATCTGTCCCCCTCGTTGGTCTGCCTATCCCGGTGATCCGTCCCGGCCGCTTCCGTGGCCGACGTGCTGGAGACCGGTCGCCGTCCGGACGAGGTCGGCGACGGCGCGGGAGCGGCTGTGCGCCGGCCAGGCGATCACGGTGGTGACGGCCGGTGCGTCCGGTACGGGTACGGCGGCGAGGTCACCGTGCAGCTGGGCGCGGATCGACTCCGGTGCGATCGCGCAGGCCCGGCCGAGCGCGATCAGCTGGAGCAACTGCGCGTGGTCGCGGACCTGCGGTCCCGGGCCGGGCGGGTAGCCGCCGTCGGGGTGCGGCCAGCGCGGCAGGGGCAGGTCCGGCAGCGCGGTGACCTCGGCCACCCGTACGTGGTCCCGGACGGTGAGCGGATGCCCGGCCGGCAGGACCACCACCTGGCCCTCCGTGCCGAGATCCTCGGTGTCGAACCCGGCCGTCGAGTCGAAGGGCCGGTGCAGCAGCGCCACATCGGCCCGGCCCTCGCGCAGCAGCCGTTCCTGCTGCGCCGGTCCGCACAGGGTGACGTCGACGGGGGCAGCGCCGGGCTCGGCGGCGTAGGCGTCGAGCAGCTTCGCCAGCAGTTCGCTGGACGCGCCCGCCTTCGCGGCCAGGACCAGCCCGGGACGGCCGGTCGCCGCGGCGGCGCGGCGGGTGCGGCGGTCGGCGGCGTCGACCGCGTCGAGCGCCGCCCGGCCCTCCGCCAGCAGCACCGAGCCGGCCTCGGTCAGCGTGACGGTACGGCTGGTGCGGTCCAGCAGCACGGCCCCGAGCCGCCGTTCGAGCCGCTGGATCGCCCGCGACAGCGGCGGCTGCGCCATCCCGAGCCGCCGCGCGGCGCGCCCGAAGTGCAGTTCCTCGGCGACGGCGACGAAGTAGCGCAGTTCCCGTGTCTCCATACGGCCACGGTACTGCGCGTCAATACCCGCCCGGTATCAATCGGAACCCCATCGGTGTTGGACTCCCGCCGTACCCGGGGACAGCATGGCCACCATGAGTGAACAAACGATCGCGCTGGTCACCGGCGCGAACAAGGGCATCGGCTACGAGATCGCGGTGGGCCTGGGGGCTCTCGGCTGGAGCGTCGGCGTCGGCGCCAGGGACGACAAGCGCCGCGAGGACGCGGTGGAGCGGCTGCGCGCGGCCGGGGTCGACGCGTTCGGCGTACCGCTCGACGTGACCGACGACGCGAGCGCGACCGCCGCCGCGCGGCTGGTCGAGGAGCGCTTCGGGCGGCTCGACGTGCTCGTCAACAACGCCGGTATCACCGGTGGCATGCCGCAGGAGCCGACCCGGGTCGATCCCGACACCATCCGGACGGTCGTGGAGACCAACGTGATCGGCGTCATCCGCGTCACCAACGCGATGCTGCCGCTGCTGCGCCGCTCGGCCTCGCCGCGGATCGTGAACATGTCCAGCAGCGTCGGCTCTCTCGCCCTCCAGTCCGGGCCCTCCGGTCCGCTGACGACGGGGCCGGTGGCCGCCGCGTACGCGCCGTCGAAGACGTTCCTGAACGCCGTCACCCTCCAGTACGTCCGGGAACTGCGCGACACCAACATCCTGATCAACCTCGGCTGCCCCGGTTTCGTCGCGACCGACCTCAACGGCTTCCGTGGCGTGCGCACCCCCGAGCAGGGCGCGGCGATCGCCGTGAAGCTCGCGACCCTGCCCGACGACGGCCCGACCGGCGGCTTCTTCGACGACGCCGGTGAGGTCTCCTGGTGAAGTGAGGGGCGACCGGGCCGGGCCCGGATACGATGCGCCGACCATGGCCCTCAAAGCGACGCACCACCTCATGACCGACGTCCCGGCAGGCCGCGTGACCCTCTCCGACCGCCGTTCACAACGCAGTTGGACGGTCGACCTCGCACCCTTCCGGCTGGCGGCGTTCCCCGTCACCGAGGAGCTGTACGCGGAGATCACCGGCGCCCGGGAGACGGAAGCGGCGTCCGGACCGGCTCCCCGGGAGGGGCTGCCCGTCACCGGCGTCTCCTGGCTGGAGGCGGCCCGCTTCTGCAACGCCCTGTCCCTGCACGAGGGTTGCACGCCCGCGTACGCGTGGGACTCGGACGGCGAGGGCGCCACGTGGGACCGGTCGGCGGACGGCTACCGTCTGCCGACCGAGGCCGAGTGGGAGCACGCCTGCCGCGCCGGTACGACGGGCCCGCACTACGGGCCGCTCGACGCGATCGCCTGGTACCGCGACAACTCCGCCGAGCGCGTCCACCCGGTGGGCGGCAAGCAGCCCAACGCCTGGGGGCTGCACGACATGCTCGGCAACGCCTGGGACTGGTGCTGGGACCTCTACGACCCCGAGGTGTACGGCAGTTACCGCGTGCTGCGCGGCGGCGGCTGGTTCGACGAGCACTGGAGCCTGCGCGCCTCCGCACGACGCCGCAGCCACCCCTCCTTCCAGGTGGACGACGTGGGGTTCCGGGTGGCACGGTCGGCTTAGGCGGTCGCCCACGGGGACTTCGAGGCGACCCTCACCCTGGTCCGCCGGTCATCAACCCGTCGTCCTGATCCTGCTGTCGAGGTTGTCGCTCCGGGCGGCCGCTCACACAGAGGAGATATCCCGCGTCTTGAAATAGCGGTGCCCGGCTTACCGTACTGGCAAGCCGGGCACCGCCCTATTTCCCCTGGCCGTCAGGCACAAACAGACGAAGAGCTGTCGACGGCAAAGACGTAGCCGCCCTTCCAGTTGATCAGATTCGAAGTTCCGGCTTCATTCTTCATGAGTGCGGTGATGGTCACGCAGCGGCCGCCCTGCGCGAGAGTGCTGCTGTAGACCGGCCCGGCGTATTCGGAGAAGTTCCCGTAGTCCCTGCCACCGGCGCTCGGCGTGTCACCCGGGTACATCTTCAGGTCCATGTAGTTGGCGCCACCCGGAGTGTTGTTGTCGAGAATCGCACAGGCGCTATTGCCCTTCATGTAGAAGAAGAGCGTCCCGTAACGGTTGTCGGCGTTGGGCAACTGCTTCGCGTCGGTGAACTCATACCCCGTCCCGCAGACAGTGGTGGCCGCCGCGACCGCCGCACTGTTGTCCGCCGCGAAGGCGCGGGCCTCAGCGTCGGCTTTCGCGGATATCGGCGCCGCGACCGTACCTGACGGGGCCGGAGCCTCCGCGGCGGTAGCCGTGGGTACGGTGGCGCACACAGCCGCCACAGCCGAGCCCGCCACCACGAGACGCAAAAGATTCACACGAAATGAAGACATAATTCCCCCTCCGAGACATGCTGACAGCACTTCTCGCCCAGGAGCCGCTTCCGCCCCCCCTGGACACACACATGGACCGTAGTCACTCGATCACCCCCTGGCAATGCCCCAGGATTCAGCAATCGGCACATGAGACGCCCCGAAGCAACGAGCCGGCCTTCTCGTGGGCGTCGCCCCCAGTCAACGCAGCGGACGACGGCGGGATTGCGGCGACTCACCTCCAGGCGAAACCAAGGTGACACAACTCATGTCAGGCGGTGGGGAATTCCCCAACCGCTACAGAAATGGGCATTTGCGCACCGGCCATCCACCTCTTCGCATCACATTCCAGCCGGCCTCCACTTTCACGACGGGCGCCGCCGGAGCCCCCGGCCCGCCGCACTGCCGAGGTCGCCGGTTACGCAGGCCGCGGACCCCTCGGGCCGCGCCGGGAAAACGACGGTTGGTAGGCGTGACGGCGAAGTCGACGAGCGATATCCCGAGGCGCATTATCCGCCGCGCCCGGTAACGGAGGTACACCGCGACGCGGTGTTTCGCCCGGAGACAACGGAATCCCCCGGGCCCCCAGCGCCTCTCGTACTCGGCGGGCCGTCCACCTCGACCACCGGTCGGGTGAGGAGATGGTGACAGGGAGCGGCGAAGCCGACGGCTTGACGGTTACGAGAGCAACTAATCGCCACCGCACCTGAATTGCCCATAATCCGACACACGTGCCTACCCAAGAGGTACCGACAGTTCGACAGCATCACCCGGGTCGGGGCGGTCCTGCTCAGGCCGGGGCGCCCGGGGCGAGGGGCCTACAGCCCGGCCGGGGGCTCCCTGCGATCCACCGTGGAGCCAGCCGGCCGCACCGACCGGCAACCCGGTCCGCCCTCGGCAGGGCAGACCGCCGCATCCCTCGGCCCGAGCCGCCGAGGCCGGCTCACCTGTGCGCCGGGGCTGAGGGCTGTCCCGCAATTCCTGGCGGGACAGCCCTTAGGCTCACGTCCATGCCCGACCCGTTCGTCAGCGATGACGTGCTGCACCTGGCTTGCGGCATCTGCCCCTCACGCCGGTTTGCCGCAGGCGAGTTCGACGTGTGGGCGCGGCCGACGAAGGAGTGCCCGTTCAACCCGGGCGACGGATACCGGTACGCCCCGGACGGGACGCCGGTCTGCGTGCACCCGGAGAAGGTGGGGCTGCCGGTCGGCGCGTACATGAGCGGAAACGTCCCGCTGACCGCTGAGTTGCGGCTGCCGCCCGACGCTGCCGAACTGGTCCCGTACCTCCATGGCGTGCTGTACGGGGCCGCGCCCGTTCTCCTTGCAGACCTCGTCGCGCAGGCGTCGGAACAGATCCGTGAGAAGTTCCCGGACCTCGACCCGCTACTGGTCCTGCGCCGGGCGCTCAGTTAGCGATCGCGTGACCGTGGCGGCCAGTTGACCCGCCGAACATCGACGTCAGCGGCTTTCGTCCGGCTCGGGCCGACCGCTCTTCAGCACGAACCACACCGTCTTCTCGTACGGCCGCCCGTCCCGCGGGTGCACGCGGTGGCCGGTGCGGTGCGCGAGTGCCCGTACGAGGGCCAGTCCCCGGCCGTGTTCCGCGTACGGCTGTCCGTCGCGCCGCGCGGGGAGCGCCGAGGGGGCGTCGTCCGTGACGGCGACGAGGACGCGGTCGCGCCGCACCGCACCGCGATGTACAGCCGGACCTGTCCGGCACCCGTATGCCGGTACGCGTTGCTGACGATCTCGCTCAGACACACTGTGGACGACGTGGGGTTCAGGGTGGCACGGTCGGCGGCGTAGGCGGGGGCGTAGACGGCGGCGTAGGTGGGGGACCCTCCTGTGTGGTGCCCCGCCCGGCGCTGCCCGGCCCCGCCGGGCTCAGCTCAGGATGTCGAGGAGCCTGGCGCCGAGTTCCTTGGTGAGGAGCGGGCCGCCCGGGTTCGCGTCACCGGAGGAGGAATCGCCGAAACTCCCGTCCGTTCGCGCGGGTGACCACATCCCTTGGCGCCGGTGCGCAGTTGCCGACTGTCACGAAACCGTCAGTCGTCCTGCCACAGGACGTGTCCGTCGGGCTGGAGTTCGGCGAGCAGACTGCGGATGCGCTGTTCGATCGCGTCGCGGATCGGTCTGACGGCCTCGATCCCCTGACCGGCAGGGTCGTCGAGTGCCCAGTCGAGGTACTTCTTGCCGGGGAACACGGGGCAGGTGTCGCCGCAGCCCATGGTGATCACCACGTCGGACGCCTGTACGGCCTCGATGGTCAGCACTTTCGGAGTCTCTGCGGACAGGTCGACGCCGATCTCCGCCATCGCCTGTACGGCGGCCGGGTTCACGTCGTCGGCCGGGGCGGAACCGGCGGAGCGGACCTCGACCTCGCCCTGGGAGAGGTGGGTGAGGAAGGCGGCGGCCATCTGGGAGCGGCCGGCGTTGTGGACGCACACGAACAGCACGGACGGCCTGGTCTCAGACACGGGCGGAACCTTCCGCGGAGACGACCGGCCCGGCCGCCGGGGCGGGCTGGGGGAAGAAGCGCCGGGCGGCAAGGGCCACGTAGACCAGACCGATGAGGACGGGCACCTCGATGAGGGGGCCGACGACTCCGGCCAGGGCCTGGCCGGAGGTGGCGCCGAAGGTGGCGATGGCGACCGCGATGGCCAGCTCGAAGTTGTTGCCCGCGGCCGTGAACGCCAGCGTGGCCGCCTTCGGGTAGCCCAGTCCGACCACGCGCCCGACGGCCATGGCCCCGGCCCACATGACGGCGAAGTACACCAGCAGAGGCAGCGCGATCCGGACTACGTCGAGCGGCTTGGAGGTGATGGCGTCGCCCTGGAGGGCGAACAGCACCACGATCGTGAACAGCAGGCCGTACAGGCGAACGGCCCGATGCGGGGGATCAGCTTCGCCTCGTACCAGGTGCGGCCCTTGGCCTTCTCGCCCAGGCGGCGGGTGAGGAACCCGGCCAGCAGCGGGATGCCGAGGAAGATCAGCACGCTGCGGGCGATCTCCCAGACGGACACGTCGAGCGTGGTCTGTTCAAGGCCGAGCCAGCCGGGGAGTACGGAGAGGTAGAACCAGCCGAGCAGGCTGAACGCGAGAACCTGGAAGACGGAGTTGAGGGCGACGAGGACAGCGGCGGCTTCACGGTCACCGCAGGCGAGGTCGTTCCAGATGATGACCATGGCGATGCAGCGGGCGAGACCGACGATGATCAGGCCGGTGCGGTACTCGGGCAGGTCCGGCAGGAAGACCCAGGCCAGGGCGAACATCAGGGCCGGGCCGACGATCCAGTTCAGGACCAGGGACGGGATGAGCAGGCGCCGGTCGCGGGTAACGGTGTCGAGCCGGTCGTAGCGGACCTTGGCGAGCACCGGGTACATCATCACGAGCAGGCCGAGCGCGATCGGCAGCGAGACGCCCGTGACGGTGACCTTCGCGAGCGCGTCCCCGAGGCCGGGCACGAGGCGGCCCAGGCCGAGGCCGGCGCCCATCGCGATCAGAATCCACACGGCGAGGAAGCGGTCCAGGAACGACAGCCGCCGGGCGACCGGCCCCGCGGGCGCCACTGCGGTGGTCGCTTCGACGCTCACGATGCGGCCCCGGCGACCGTGGTCTCAGGCAGGGGCTGTCCGGCGGGACGGGTGAGGATCGCCGCGAGGCGGTCGGTCATCTGCGGCAGCAGCCGGTAGTAGACCCACGTCCCGCGCCGCTCGGAGCCGATGAGCCCGGCCTGCTTGAGCAGCTTGAGGTGGTGGGAGATCGTCGGTTGCGACAGGTCGAACGCCGGGGTGAGGTCGCATACGCAGACCTCCCCGCCCGCGCGGGAGGCGATCATCGACAGCAGCCGCAGCCGGACCGGATCACCCAGCGCCTTGAACACCTTCGCCAGCGTCTCTGCCTGTCCTTCGTCCAGCGGGGCGGTCAGCAGGGCGGGGCAACATCCGTCCGTGCCGTCCTGGCCGAGCACCACAAGCGCTTGTTTCGACATACCTCTATGTTGACGTTTTTCGATCCAAGACGCAAGGTTGCATCGACAGGTATCGATACAACCGATCCGGGGGAGACCACCATGTCCCGTGCCCAGCTCGCGCTCAACGTCGCCGACCTCGAAGCGTCGGTCGCCTTCTACTCCAAGCTGTTCGGCGTCGAGCCCGCCAAGCGGCGCCCCGGCTACGCGAACTTCGCGATCACCGCACCGCCGCTCAAGCTCGTCCTCATCGAGGGCGAGCCGGGACAGGAAACCCGCCTGGACCACCTCGGCGTCGAGGTGGAGACCACCGACGAAGTCACGGCCGCCACCACCCGCCTCAAGGACGCCGGGCTCGCGACCTTCGAGGAGAACGACACCTCCTGCTGCTACGCCCTCCAGGACAAGGTGTGGGTGCAGGGCCCCGGCAAGGAGCCGTGGGAGGTCTACGTCGTCAAGGCCGACGCCGATCAGCTCGGCAAGAGCACCGCACTCGGCGGTGCCGCCTGCTGTGCCGGCCAGCCGGAGGCGGCCGAGACCGCGCCGGTGGCTGCTGGCTGCGCCTGTGGCAGCTGAGGCATCGCGTCGCAGTACCGACCGGCGGGCCCGACCGGGCCCGCCGGTCCGGCGTGACGGTCACCGATGAGACTCCGAGTGCCCGTTGGGCAGTCCGGCTTTGCGGGCGTGCCCGCCGATCACCTCGGTGAGGGACGCCACCTCCCAGGACGCCCCGCCGCTGACCCCGGCCCCTCGCACCGCAGCCCCGGCAGCGGGCGAATTGCCAACTGCCGTTTCGTAGAGAGGGTTCGGCTCGCGCGAACCAGCCCGTTTCCCGAGGCGCTCACCGCCGCGAACGCCTCCAGTCCCAGGACGGGATCTACCCTGGGAGCCGCAGCCGCCGTCTCGCCGTAAGTCACCACACCTGTCGGCGAACAGCGGTGAGCGCACACGTCTCCGCACCTGCCCGGACCAGGTGACCGACCAGGGAGCAGATCATGATCGCCACGGTCCTCGCTGTCGTCGGGACGCTCCTCGGCTCACTCGTCACCGGCACGTTCCAGCACCTGGCGGGCGGCAGAGCCGAGCGCGCAGCCGCCGCCGAGCAATTGCGCCGTGACCGGCTCGAAGCGGTGACCGCACTCGCCTCCGCCGGTTCCGACCATCGTCGGGCCCTGTTGATGCGCGCGGAGGCTCGGCTTCGCGACGCCGGCAACGAGGAGCTGGAGAGACTGCGGGCCGAATCCCACATCACCCGCTCAGCCATCACCCGCCCCTTGGTCACGTTGCGGCTCCTCGTGCCCGACACGACTGTCCACAACACCGCACAGGCGATGGTCGTCGCCACATACGACATGGTCGATGCCGTCACGAGTACCGAAGATCTCACCGCCGCGCAGGAAACCGCCCGGGCCGCACACGACCGCTTCATCGACGCTGCCGCCGCGTTCTTCAGAGCCAATACTTAAGAATTCACTGCCCGCCGCCTGGAGCGGCGGCACAGCAGTGCCGCTTTCCTCACCTCACCGACAGCAGCGAGGCCGCGTACCCGTCGCGCAGGGTGCAACGGCCGGCATCCAGCGAGGCAATCCCTTCGGAGAGGGAATCGTCAGTTCGGGACTCTTCCGAGTGCCGTGATCCTGAACGTGCTGCCGTTCGCCGGACCGAGCCGCGCGGTCAGGCCGACGCGCCGGTCAGCAGGTGCGACGGTGATGTCGACGCTCGACTCCCCGAGGCGCGCCGTTCGCCGCACCCGGTAACGGAAGTACACCGCGACGCGGTGCGCACCCGGGGTCAGCGGGATCTCCCAGGTCCCCCAGCGCCCCTCGTATGCGGCGCCGTCCACCTCGACCACCGGGCGGGTGAGGAGCTGGTGAAAGAGAGCGGCGAAAGCCGACGGCTTGACGGTCACGACAGCAACTACCGCTTCTGCACTCACCAGTTGACCATAATCTGGGACACGTCCCCTATCCAAGGAGCCGGAGGGAGGGACCGCGAGGTCAGAGGTCGGCCGGTGGCAGGCCGAGGTGGTCGTGCCACGCCCGGCGACCGGCAGAGGTCACGACGAGGGCACGTGTCGTGCCGACGCGCGCCATCCATCCCGCGCCGAGGGCGTGGGCGCACAAGGCGGCACCTACCGCACCGGCCAGGTGGGGGCGCCGCTCGGTCCAGTCGAGGCAGGCGCGCACCGGCGGCCGTCGTGAGCCGTCCGGCACCGCGATCCCGGCTTCGGCGAGCCACTGGGCACCCTTACTGGTCAGGCCCGGCTGAGGACCCCATTCCAGCAGGCCCCGCCCGACCATGGCATCGGTGATCGCCAACGCCACGGCGCCGGCCAGGTGGTCGTAGCACAGCCGCGCCCGGGCCAGGGCCTGCTGACGCCCGGAGGCCGACAGCGAACGCGGCCGGGGGCTGTCCTGCGGGGCCAGCGCGGCAAGGCTCTCGATCAGCTCGACCACCCTGCGGTCGGCCACCCGGACGTACCGGTGACGTCCGTGCCGTTCCTCGACGAGGAGTCCGCCACTGACGAGCAGGTTGAGATGCGAGGTCGCGGTCGACGGTGCGACCCCGGCATAACGCGCGAGCTCGTTCGCCGTCCACGCCCGCCCGTCGAGCAGCGCCACGCAGAAAGCGGCCCGGGTCCCGTCAGCCAGCAGCCTGGCCACGTGAGCCAGGTCCACGCCCACATCCCGACCTGCGCGTTCGACGTCCACGTGGCCCATTGTCGCCGACCTCGCTCCGCCACCGGCCTCCCCCGACTCGTCGCCGACGTCCCTACGACTCGTCGCCGACGTCCCTACGACTCGTCGCCGACGTCCCTCCGACTCCTCACCGACGTCCCTTCGATGCCCGTCGAAGCGTCCCGGGTCTAGCGTCACCACGTGCGCCGGGCATATCGGCCCCGCGTCTGCGCCCGCCCGCGAGGTCGCACCACCCCCACTCCCGCACCGGAGCACTTCATGGCCACGTCCGACACGTCTGCCACCGCGTCCCCGCGTCCTGTACCCCGGACGGACCTCGTGGTCACCGACGCCCCCGCGCGGGCGGACCTCACGGTGATCTCCGATGCGCTGGACCGCTTCAACACGGAGGAGACGGGGGTCGCCGACCGCAGGCCGCTCGCCGTCCTGATCCGTGATCCCGAGACGCACCAGGTGATCGGCGGACTGACCGGACGCACCTCGCTCGGGCTGTTCTTCGTCGATCTCTTCTACCTGCCGCCTCACCTGCGCGGCGGCGGGCTGGGGAGCGAGATCCTGCGGCGGGCCGAGGACGAGGCCCGCACCCGTGGTTGCCGCGCGGCCGTGCTCTACACCATCAGCTTCCAGGCCCCCGGCTTCTACCGGAAACAGGGGTGGGAGCGGATGGGTGAGGTCCCCTGCGATCCACCGGGCACCAGCCGCGTCTTCATGACCAAGGAACTCACCGCACCGACCGGCGATCCGGGCCGGCCTCGGTAGGTCGCCGTGCGCCACGGCCCGGAGCGTCGTTCCGGAGCGTCACGGCCACCTCACCCGCACACTCCAGCGTTCTCGTGTCATCAGCACAGGACGGCTCATGGGTCGTTCTCGTCATGGACGGAGTACGGGAATCGTGGGGACTCGCCCCGCCACCCCAGTCGGGGCCCAGGGCGCCCTGCAAGCGGTCCACTGCCACAGCGGTGGCGAAACCCGTGTGCCTCGCGTGCCGTTTCCTGTCCACTCCCCGGACCTGGCGACCTCCCCAACCGGGCCTTTGCCATGATGACTTGATGACGGAAGACCAGCGGGTACTCCCTTCCACGGTGGCCGACGACCGGACGTCGCTCACCTCGTTCCTCGACTATCAGCGCGCCACTCTGGCCATGAAGTGCCAGGGGCTGACCAGCGACCAGCTGAAGCGAGAAGCCGTCGCGACCTCAAGCCTGACCCTCCTGGGCCTCGTCCGGCACGCGGCCGAGGCGGAGACCAGCTGGTTCCGTTGTGTGCTGAATCAAGAACGACTCACGCCTCGATGGCCTGCGGTCGACGGCGTCCTCGGCGAGTTCCTCGTTGCCGACGCGGACGTGGACGAGGCGTTCACGCTCTGGCGACAGTCCTGCGAAGAATCCCGCACCGTGACGGACGCCTTCGAGGCCCTCGACGACACGGTGGACTTCCGGGGCGAGACCATCTCGCTGCGCTACGTCCTGACGCACATGATCGAGGAGTACGCGCGTCACAACGGCCATGCCGACCTGTTGCGGGAAGCGATCGACGGGGCGGTCGGCGAGTAGGGCGCCCACAGGCCGGACCCGGCGCGATCTGCGGATCCGGTCCGGAGCAGTACGGGACGAACACACCGCGGCTGGTGTCATCACGCGCCGGGGCCTTCGTGGACAGCCCCCTTCAACGGGTTGAGTCCACCCCCGACACGGGCCGGCCGCCCTTCAGCACGAACCACACCGTCTTCTCGTACGGCCGCCCGTCCCGCGTGTGCACGCGGTGGCCGGTGCGGTGCGCGAGTGCCCGTACGAGGGCCAGTCCCCGGCCGTGTTCCGCGTACGGCTGTCCGTCGCGCCGCGCGGGGAGCGCCGAGGGGGCGCCGTCCGTGACGGCGACGAGGACGCGGTCGCGCCGCACCGCGATGTACAGCCGGACCTGTCCGGCACCCGTATGCCGGTACGCGTTGCTGACGATCTCGCTCAGACACACTTTGGCGTCCGCGACGAGGCCGTCCTCACCGGCGAGTCGCAGCACGGCTGCGAGGAAGTCGCGCAACAGCCGTGGAGCGGCGGCGTCGTTGGGGACCGTGAGGCGATAGCCGGCCGGGGGCCGGGGGTGGTGGGGAGCGAGTGATTCCGGCGCCCTGGGGCCGGGCGGGTTTCCCGCAGCGATCGAGACGGCCATGACGTGCGTCAGCCTCTCCAGTACGGAGTCGTTGGAGTGCGCGGCGAACGAAGGCCCGTGTCCCTGGCCACCGGTTGCTTCGCAAGGGCCTTGCGAGTGGCTGCACTTCGGACCAGAAGCGTTCGCTGTGCGTGACCAGCAAGCTAGGGCACAATATTGGTACGGCGCAACCGTGGTACGGCAGTCCCACTCGTATGGGTGGAACGTGGCACAGTGGTCCCGCCGCGCCCGCCACGCAAGGAGAAGGCATGCCACCAAGGCCGTATCCCACCGCCCGCCAACGGCGCCTCGGCGCGGAGTTGCGCAAACTGAGGGAGCAAGCGGGGCTTTCTGGTAGCCAAGTGGCAGCATTTCTGGGCGGCGAGCGTGCCCAAGTGAGCCACTTGGAGTCGGGCCGCTACGGAGTGAGCGCGGAACGCGTACGCCGGATCGCCGCATACTGCTCAGCTTCTGACAAGCACCTCGTGGACGCACTCGCGGGCATGGCGGAGGAACGCGGCAAAGGCTGGTGGGAGGAATATCGCGGAATGCTCTCGCCAGGCTTCCTTGACCTTTCGGAGCTTGAGTACTACGCGACATACATGCGGGCCATCCAAATGCTGCACGTGCCAGGTATCTTCCAGACGGCCGCCTACGCCAAGGAACTGATACTGAGCGGAATTTCCACACTCCCCGCCAACGAGGTAGCAGCGAGAGTCGAACACCGGATGCGGCGTCGCGAGGTGTTCGACCGCCCGGCGCCGCCGAGGTTCGAGGCGTACATCCACGAAGCCGCACTACGCATGCGGTACTGCTCGGCGGACGTCATGATCGAGCAGCTCGATTACCTGCGCGAGATCTCTCGATGGCCGAGCGTATCCATCAAAGTGATCCCCTTTGACGTCCAGATCAGCGGGTCCGTGCATTCCATGCTGTACGCGGGTGCGTCGATCCCCAAGCTGGACACCGTTCAGCTGGACAGCGCTTTCGACGGCGGTTTTCTCGACGCGGAGGCCCAGTTGACCAAGTACCGGGAACTACTTGACTCAGTGGGGCACATCTCGCTGAGCGAGACCGAATCGCGGGCATTCATCCGAAACATCGCACAGGAAATGTGAGTTCATCGGCATGACCGAATCCATCGTCTGGCAGAAGTCCTCGTTCTCCGGAGCCGACAACAATCAGAACTGCGTAGAACTGGCGGAGGTGAACGGAGAGATCAGGATGCGCGAGGGTGAGGCCCCCGAGGCCGTCGTCACTACCTCGCGCGCCAACCTCGCCGCCTTCCTCAAGGGAGTGAAGGCGGGAGAGTTCGACCACTTGGCCGACTGATCAACCCCAGCAACCCCCAACCAACGAGCGCCCCCGTTCACGCGGGGGCGCTCACTCCTTTCCGGCACACCTTTGGGACGTACCACTGTTGCGCCCAGGGCTGGAGTAACGCTACGTTCACTCTGCGTCGCACAGTCGGTCCGCGCTGCGGCCGGCCTATGCGCTGCGAGGCAATGCACTACGCCCTGAGCGGGCTTCGGTTCCGCCAGCGGTCCTCTCACACCCTCTCGCCCCACGGCAGGACAGTGACCATGCATCTCCCTCACGCCCTCTCCTTCGGCTTCCGGTTCGAAGCCTCGCTGGCATCCCCTCGCAGCAGCAGTCGTCATCCTCGATCCCAGCCCCGAGACTTACGGGTCCTCCCCTCCCCCCAGGAAGCCCTTCGCCTCGTGCGCCACCAGGTGCGGGACAACAAGCTGTTCGCCCTCAACGAGCGGGAGTTGGGCCGGGCCACCGCGCCCTGAACCGAGGCGGCACCGTCCCCGCGCTCGCCGCTCTCCTGCGGGGTGAGCCCTGCGGGTTCTCCGTCCGGCTGGACGACGGGACCCGGGCCGAGTGGCGGGTGCGGCCCGTTCAGGTGCTGGTCCTGGGGTGCCTGTGCGAACCCGGGCCAGGTGGCCCGTGAACGGCCCGGACGGTCAGGTCGGCCAGGGCGGACAGGTCGGCCAGGGAGACCAGGTCAGCGAGGTCGGCCCGTGCGACGTGGCCGGTCTCGGCGCCTGGACCTGGGTTACCTTCACCGCGCGCGGGCCCGTCCCGCATCTTCTCCTCGCCCCGCATCCCACGCACGAGACCTCCGATCAAGTCGATTTCCGCATGCGGCTGTTGTGCCATCGGATCAGGCTCGGCCCGCTGCTCGACGGCCGGCCGTCCCCCGTCCCGCTGCCCGACTGCCGCGTCTCCCTCGGCACCGGGCCCACCCCGGAGGCCGTCCTCCGCCTCGGGAACGGCGAGGCCCCCGTACCGCTCTCCGTCGGCTCCACCTGGTTCGCCTGCGCGAGCATCGGCGCCCCCGTCCTCGTACTCGCCGGCCTCGACGCCCTCCCGGCAGGTTCCGCACAACGGCACGTCGATCGCTACATCGCCGCACGCGGGCCGTGCGGACGGCTACGCGGCGGACTGACCCGCGCCGGAGTCCCGAAGGGCGTCTGACTGCGGGGACAGATGCCGCGTCACCCCCCGGCGACGCGCCGTCCCAGCCGTCCGGCCAGCAGGTCCCGCAGGCCGTCCTCGTACGTGTCCTGGGCCGTCAGCTCCTGCCAGCGGGGGGCGACCGCCGCCAGACGCGGGTGGGTCGCGCAGTCCTCGGCCAGTTCCGCGAACACCTGGTCGCGGTGGCTGGGGGCCTGGTCGGCGCGGCGGCGTGCGGCGGTGGCGCGGACCTGGAGTTCGCCCACCGTGAAGTACCAGAGCTGACGGTAGAGCCGCACCGCCTCCTCCGGCGGCAGTCCGCACGCGGCGGCCGAGTCCAGCACCGCCTCCACGAACCACAGCGCGCGCCGTGCCATCAACGCGTCCGTGGCCAGCACCTCCACGGTCCACGCGTGGGCCGCCAAGTGGTCGCGCAGGGCGGTGAAGAGAGTCACGACGCGCTCCCCGGGCTCCGTCGGCAGCACCGGTCTCGGCATGGACGCCGCCACGTCGTCCAGCAGGCGCAGCAACAGGTCGTCCCGGTCCCGTACGTGGTGGTACAGGGCCATCGGTGTGGAGCCGACCTCCTTGGCCAGGCGCCGCATCGTCAGCTTCGACGCGTCGTCCCGCGCGAGCAAGTGGTGCGCGGCCGCCACGATGCGCTCCAGGGAGAGCCGGGGCGGGCGGCCGGTGCGCGCCGGCGCCTCCCCCGGCTCGTGCGGGGTGGGGGACGGCGTCGGCTCGCTGCTCGGCATGCCCCCATGAAAGCACCGCGCAGGGCTCGCCCCCGGCCCTCCCCTCGACAAAGGGATCGCCCGCGTCTAGTTTTCTTACATGTATAAAAACTTAGTCGGGCGGCCGGGTGCCGTCCTGGCCGCCGTGTGCGTCGCGCAGTTCATGGTCTCGCTGGACGTCGCGGTGGTGAACGTCGCGCTGCCCTCGGTGCGCTCCGCGCTGGGATTCGCACCGCTGGACCTGTCGTGGGTCGTGCACGTCTACGCGCTGACCTTCGGCGGCTTCCTGTTGCTGGGCGGTCGCCTCTGCGACGCGTGGGGCCGCCGACTCCCGTTCACCGGCGGGCTCCTCGTGTTCGGCCTGGCCTCCCTCGCGGGCGGACTGGCCGCACACCCCTGGCAGTTGATCGCCGCGCGGGCCGTCCAGGGTGCGGCCGGCGCCGCGCTCGCCCCGGCGGCGCTGTCCGCTCTGACCGACGCCTTCCCGCCCGGCCCGGGCCGGGTCCGCGCGCTGGGGGCCTGGAGCGGGGTCACCGGCGCGGGCGGGGCGTTCGGGGTCCTGCTCGGCGGGCTCCTCACGGAGTACGCGGGCTGGCGGTGGGTCATGCTGGTCAACGTCCCCGTCGCGGCCCTCGCGCTCGTCCTCGGCCTGCTCGCGCTGGACCGGCGTGAGCCGCGTGGACCGGGGCGGCCCGCAGGCGGGGCGTCCCGGATCGACCTGCCCGGCGCGGTCCTCGTGACCGGTGGGCTCGGGCTGTTCGTCCTCGGCGTCGTCCGGACCGACCGGGCCGGATGGGGCTCGGCCACCACGCTCGTCACCCTGGCGGCGGCCGTTGTCCTGCTGGTGCTGTTCGTCGTGGCCGAGCGCCGTTCCCCGGCCCCCTTGCTCCGGCTGGGACTGCTGCGCTCGCGGTGGGTCGCCGGGGCCAACGGCTTCGTGCTGCTCGCGGCGGCAGCGCAGTTCTCCGCCTTCTACTTCGTCTCCCTACATCTTCAGCAGGTCCTCGGGCTGGGGGCGGCCGCGACCGGGCTCGGCTTCCTGCCCTTCTCCGGCGGCATGGTGGCGGGGACCGTACTCGCCACCCGGCTCGCCACCGGCCGGAGCCGTCCGCCGCGCTCCGTCCGGCTCACCCTGGGCGGGGGCGGCCTCCTCGCCGCCGCGGGGCTCGGCTGGTTCGCGCTGCTGAGTCCGTCGGGCTCGTACGCCACTGACGTCCTCGGGCCCTCCCTGGTCACCAGCCTCGGGCTGGGCCTGTGCTTCGCCCCGGCCGCCTCCGCCGCCACCACCGGCATCGCCCCGCACGAGACGGGTACGGCCTCCGGTCTCTTCAACAGCGCGCGACAGCTCGGTGGTTGCCTCGGGCTGGCCGCTCTCGCGACCCTCGCCGCCGCCCGTACCGGGTCCGGCACGGGGCCGCGAGCCCTCGATCAGGGCTACGCCCTCGGACTGGCCGTGAGCGCCGCCCTGCTCCTGGTCGCGGCGGTCCTCGCCCTCGCTGTCCTGCCCGCAGCATGTACGGCTTCCCCCGAGACGCCCGACCGCGAAGCGTCCCGGGCCCTCCACCACCGAAGGAGTTCTCATGCCCCCGAAGCCCCAGACCCCCGGGTCCACCCCTGACGCCGCCCCCGCCCCCGACGCCGTTCCCCGGACGCTGGACCTGCTCGCCGAGGGCGTACGGCTCTTCGAGGACGGCAGGGTCGAGGTCGGTGAACGACGGATGACGGACGACCCCGGGGCCTGGCAGCTCGCGACCTTCGCCGTACGGACGGACGCCGACGTGCACGCCGACCACTGGGAGATGCACCCCGGGGCGCAGGAGGTCGTCGCCGTCCTGAGCGGCGGTCCCGTGCGCTTCACCCTCCGGGCCCAGCCGGACCCGTCGGACGGTTCGCCGCTGCCCGCGGTGACGACCGTCCTGACGGAGAACCGCGCCGTGGTCGTCCCCCGGGGCCGCTGGCACCGCCTCAGCCTCGACGCGCCCGCGACCCTCATGTCCGTCACGCTGCGGCGGGGCACCGTGGTCGAGAAAGTGCGGGCAGAGGAGGGGGACGGGGAGGCCACCGGAGCGCGGGACGCGTAGCGGCCGGGACGCCGGGGGCCGGGCGGTCCGTTCTCCCGGCCCCCGGCCCCCGGCCCAGGCGCCGGTGACCCCCATGACGAACAGGCGCGCCGTCAGCCCGACTTGGCGCCCCCCGCGAGCGCGTGCCGTCCGCCCCACGTCGCCAGCGCCGTCGCGGCCAGCGCCAGGGCCGGGACGGTGAAGCCCGCTCGGGTGCCGTCCGGGCCGTCGACGAGGTGGCCGACCACGGCGGCGGAGGTGGCGATGCCCGCCGCGCTCGCGGAGTTCGTCCAGGTGAAGGCCTGTGTCAGGACCGTTCGGTCCACCACCGACTCGACCAGCGTGGACGAGACGATGAGGCACGGGGCCACGCCCGCGCCCGGGAGCAGGAGGGCGAGGCCGAGTTGCCAAGGGTTCCGCGCCAGGAGCGGCAGCAGTGACGCGCAGGCCAGGAAGGCCATGATCAGGGGGAGTTGGGCCGCCGGAGGGGTACCGGCCCTGAGACGCCCGTACGCCAGGCCGGCCAGCAGGCTCGTCACGCTCATCAGCCCGTACAGGAGTCCGGCCGCCGACGCGGCGTGGTGGGCGGCGGCGAAGGCGCTCACCGAGACCTGCGTCGCGCCGAAGAAGCCGCCCAGGGACAGGTTGACCGCCAGCAGGGTCGCGAAGTTCCGGGTCAGCAGCTTCGCGCGCCGAACCGGTACGGCCCTGGGGTCCCCGGCGGGCCTCCCCGCCGGTGCCGGGGCCGTACGCCGCAGTGTCGCGAAGACCAGTCCCGCGCCGACGACGAGCGCGCCCGCCAGCACCGTACCGGCGGCCGGGTGGACCCTGGTCGCCGCCAGGACGGTGAGGGCGGGGCCGAGGAGGAAGGCGGCCTCGTTGCTGAGCGTTTCGAGGGCGAAGGCCGGGACGAGTTCAGGTCTGCCGTGCAGCAGGGCCGACCAGCGGGCCGCCGAGAGCGCGCCGATCTGCGGGACGGTCGCCCCGGCCGCGAGCCCGGCCGCCGCCAGCCACGGCGCCGGCATCCCCGTCAGGGTCAGGGCGACCAGTACGGCGACCGCCACGGCGTGGGCACACAGGAGGGGGACGAGGACGCGTGGCTGTCCGAAGCGGTCCACCAGGCGGGCCGTCTGCGGGCCCGCCAGGGTCTCCGCCACGGCGAAGGAGCCGGTGACCAGGCCGGCCGTCCCGAAGGACCCGGTCTCGGCACGGACCAGCCAGACGATGCCGAGTCCGGCCATGGCCACCCCGAGCCGGGCGGGGGCGGCGGCCAGGAAGAAGGCCGGGGCGCCCGGAATGCGCAGGGCCGAACGGTAGGAGACGGCGCCCGCCCGCACAGGCCCGGCACTGCCGGCTGCTGACACGGTGCGACGGGCTTCGGGTGCGGTACGACGGAACCGGTGCCGCGCTGTCACGGCGGGGGCCTTCCGCTGCCGGTGGGACGGTCCGGGAGAGCGGGGCCCCTCGTGGGCGCCGTCCCCCGCCGCCAGGAGTCGTCCAGGTGACGCGGGCGAGGCGGACGCGCGGTCCGTCCAGGTCGGCGTCGGCTCCAGCGCCGGCAGAGAGTTGAGGGCCGAGACCGGGGAACCGGGCTCGGCGGATCGGTCAGGAGGGTGACCTTAGCGGCGACGGCGGGCAGAGGGAAGACCGTACGGGAGCCACCCGGAGGCGATCCGGGAGCCGCCCCAGGGCACCCGGGAGACAGCCTGGCCTCCGGACCCGGCCCGGCCAGGCCCGGCCCCGGCGCCCGCGTCGCCCCAAGCCCGTCAGCCGCCATCCCCAGGGAAGCCCGACTACCCGCCACCCCCAGGGAAGCCCGACGATCCGCCACCCCAGGGAAGGCCGCGATTACGCCTTCGGCGCGACCTTGCTCAGTCCGTTGATGACGCGGTCCATCGCGTCGCCGTGGGTCGGGTCGGTCAGGTTCGCGAGCAGCTTCAGGGTGAACTTCATCAGGATCGGGTGGGTGAGGCCCCGTTCCGTCGCGAGCTTCATGATCTTCGGGTTGCCGATGAGCTTCACGAAGGCGCGGCCCAGCGTGTAGTAGCCGCCGAAGGTGTCCTTGAGGACCTTCGGGTAGCGCTGGAGGGTCATCTCGCGCTGGGCGGGGGTGCGGCGGCCGTGCGCCTGGACGATGACGTCGGCGGCGATCTGGCCGGACTCCATGGCGTACGCGATGCCCTCGCCGTTGAACGGGTTGACCAGGCCGCCCGCGTCACCGACCAGGAGCAGGCCCTTGGTGTAGTGCGGCTGGCGGTTGAAGGCCATCGGGAGGGCCGCGCCGCGAATCGGCATCGTCATGTTGTCGGGGGTGTAGCCCCAGTCCTCGGGCATCGAGGCGCACCACGCCTTGAGCACCTCGCGCCAGTCCAGTTCCTTGAAGGAGGACGAGGTGTTGAGGACGCCGAGGCCCACGTTGGACGTGCCGTCGCCCATGCCGAAGATCCAGCCGTACCCGGGCAGCAGCCGGTCCTCGCCGGGGCCGCGCCGGTCCCACAGCTCCAGCCAGGACTCCAGGTAGTCGTCGTCGTGGCGCGGGGAGGTGAAGTACGTGCGCACCGCGACGCCCATCGGGCGGTCCTCGCGGCGGTGCAGGCCCATGTTGAGGGACAGCCGCGTCGAGTTGCCGTCGGCGGCGACGACGAGCGGGGCGTGGAAGGTGACCTCGGTCTTCTCCTCGCCGAGCTTCGCGTTGACCCCGGTGATGTGGCCGGTACGGGGGTCGGTGATCGCCGTACCGACGTTGCAGCGCTCGTAGAGGCGGGCGCCCGCCTTCTGCGCCTGGCGGGCCAGTTGCTCGTCGAAGTCGTCGCGCTTGCGGACGAGCCCGTAGTCCGGGTAGGAGGCGAGTTCCGGCCAGTCCAGCTGGAGCCGGTTGCCGCCCGCGATGATGCGCAGGCCCTTGTTGCGCAGCCAGCCGGCCTCCTCGGAGATGTCGATCCCCATGGAGATGAGCTGTTTCGTGGCGCGCGGGGTGAGGCCGTCGCCGCACACCTTCTCGCGGGGGAACGCGGTCTTCTCCAGCAGCAGGACGTCGAGTCCCGCCTTCGCGAGGTAGTACGCGGTGGTGGAACCGGCGGGTCCGGCCCCGACCACGATCACGTCTGCGCTGCGTTCGGACAGGGCCTCGGCCACGACTTGTCTCCCGACGACTTGAAATCACGTGCCGAGCGGCACCGGACATGGGCAGTCTATTCAGGCGCCTCGTCCCCCGAACCGAAGGGCTGCCCGGAATGACCCTCTCCTTCCCCGCCCCGCCGTCCCCGCGTCCTGACCAGGAGCCGGGCACCCGTCCCGCTCCCGTCGTGGGGCTCCGGGTGCCGACCGAGGAGGACGCGTACGTGTGGCACGCCCTCTTCGCCGATCCCGAGGTCATGCGCTTCCACGGCGGGCGCCCCGCCGAACTGTCCGTCTACCAGGAGCTGACCGCGCGTCAGCGCAGACACGACGCCGAACTCGGCTACTGCTTCTGGACCGTCCTCGACGCGGAGGGGCACGCCCTCGGCTTCACGGGCGCCCAGCCGTGGCCGCACCAGGACTTCGGGCCGGTCGGCGGCGTCGAGATCGGCTGGCGTCTCGCGCGCCCCGCGTGGGGGCGGGGGCATGCGACGGCCGCCGCGCGGCTCACCCTGGAGCGGCTGCGGGCGGCCGGGGTGCCGGTCGTCCACGCGATGGTCAAGAGCGACAACCTGCGGTCGGCTCAGGTGGCCCGGCGCCTGGGCATGACCCTCGCCGAGGAGTTCGTACTGCCCCGTACGGGGGAGGCGGGGCAGCGCTTCGAACTGCCTCTCTGACCCGGCCCGGTCATCGGCAGGGGTGCGAGGGCCCGGCGGGGGAACGTTCCCTTCACCAGTCCCCACCCGGGACACCGGCCCCGCCGGTGCCCCCGGTACCACCCGCGTCCCTGGGAGTGATCATGACGGCGGAGATTCCCGATGCGCCGGAGACCGTCCTCGTGCCGAGGCTCGTCGGACTGATGAGCCTGGACGCCGTGGAACAGTCCCAGTCCCGTGGCCTCGTGACGGAGACCCCGGACCGGCCCGAGGCCCCGGACCCGGTCGCCTACGTCGTACGGCAGTACCCGGCGCCGGACACGGTCGTACTGAAGGGCTCCGTCGTCACCGTGTGGTTCGACGCCGGGCCCGGTCCCGGTGAGGACGGGGGCGGTTCGGGCGTACGCGAGCCGCTGCGGCCCGAGCCGGGCAGCGGCGGGATGCTCCGCGAGGCGAACGAGCCGGACGAGGACGGCGGGACGGAGGAGCCCGCCGTACTGAGCTGAGGAGCCCGCCGTACTGAGCTGAGGACGGGCCGAACGGCCGCCGGAGGGGGGAGCCCCCGCGCCCCTCAGCGCCCGGCCACCGGCTTGAACCCCCGGTGGAGGGCCACGATGCCGCCCGTCAGGTTGCGCCACGCGACCTTCGACCAGCCCGCGTCCTGGAGCAGCGAGGCCAGGGCGGGCTGGTCGGGCCAGGCGCGGATGGACTCGGCGAGGTACACGTAGGCGTCCGGGTTCGAGGAGACCGAGCGGGCCACCGGCGGCAGCGCCCGCATCAGGTACTCGGTGTAGACGGTGCGCAGCGGGCCGAACACCGGCTGCGAGAACTCGCAGATGACGACGCGTCCGCCGGGCCGGGTCACGCGGTACAGCTCGTGCAGCGCGGCCCGGGTGTCCTGGACGTTGCGCAGGCCGAAGGAGATGGTGACCGCGTCGAAGGTGTCGTCCTTGAACGGCAGCCGCGTCGCGTCCCCGGCCGTGAACGGCATCCACGGGTGGCGGCCCTTGCCGACCTTCAGCATGCCGAGGGAGAAGTCGCAGGGCACGACGTAGGCGCCGGTGCGGGAGAAGGGCAGCGAGGAGGTCGCGGTGCCCGCCGCGAGGTCCAGGACCTTCTGCGCGGGGCGCGCGTCGACCGCTTTCGCGACCTCCTTGCGCCACAGGCGGGCCTGTCCGAACGACAGCACGTCATTGGTGAGGTCGTACCGTTCCGCGACGCCGTCGAACATGGAGGCGACTTCTTGCGGCTGCTTGTCCAGGGATGCGCGTGTCGTCACCCGGTCATTGTGGCAGGCGCCCGCCGCCGCGCGGCCCGGGGGCGGGCGGCGGCGGGACGGGAGCGGCCCGGGAGCGGTCCTGCGGCGGGGCGACGGGCCGGATTCCCGGAAGCCGCCCGGCCGTGCGGTCCGGCATGGGACATTCGTGACGTACAGCCCGAAGGGCCCCGGCAGTCCCGCGCGGCCCGTCCCCGCCGAGAGCGAGTCCGTCCGTGCGCCGCCCCTCCTCCCCCGTTCCGCGCCGCGCCCTCGCGGCCGCTCTGCTCGCCGCCCTGACCGCGTCCTGCGCGTCCCCGGGGCACGGGCAGGACAGGACGGACGACACCCCCCGGCATCGCGGCGTGGACTGGGCGCCGTACGTCAGCGCCGAGGAGCCGAGCCCGCTCGACGCGACGGCGGACCCGGCGACGTACAACCTGGCCTTCGCGGTCGCCGACGGCGCGGACTGCGTCCCGGTGTGGGGCGGTACGGAACCGGTGGACGACCCGGCGGTACGGGCGAGGATCGCGAAGCTGCGCACCGGGGCGGACGTACGGGTCTCCTTCGGCGGACAGGCGGGGAGCGAACTGGCCCGGGTGTGCGAGGACGCCCCGGCGCTGGCCGCCGCCTACACGCGGGCGCTGCGCGCGGCCGGGACCCGCCTCGCCGACTTCGACGTGGAGGGCGGGGCGCTGAAGGACCGGGCGGCCAACGCGCGACGGAACGCGGCAGTCGCGCGGCTCCAGAAGGAGGGGCGGCTCGGCGAGGTCACGTACACCCTGCCCGTCATGCCGGAGGGCCTCGACGCGGACGCCCTCTCGCTCCTGCGCGGGGCGCGCGCGGCCGGGGCCGGGATCACCGCCGTCAACCTCATGGTGATGAGCTACGGGGAGGCGTACGACGAGCGCTCCATGGCCGAGTACGCCGAACAGGCCGCCCGCGCGGCGCACCGGCAACTGCGGACCGCGCTCGGCCTGTCGTCCACCGCCGCGTGGAAGGCGCTGCGGCTCACGCCGATGCCCGGCGTCAACGACGTCACCACGGAGACCTTCACCCTCCCCGACGCCCGCCGCCTGCACACCTTCGCCGTACGCAACGGCCTGGGCGGCCTCTCGATGTGGGCCTCCTTCCGCGACCGCCCGTGCCCCGCGCCGGCCACACGGAGGACCGCCCAGGAACACTGCTCGGGGCTCGCACAGAAACCGGGGGACTTCGCGCGGGCGCTGGCGGGACACCGGTAGCGCTCGGCGAAGCGGACGTGGGCCGGGGCGCAGCCGTTCCGGCTGTTCCGGCCGCTCTGGTCTGTTCTGGCCGGCGGCGAACGGCCGGACGGCGTCCCACGCGCCGGACTGCTTCGCCCGTCGCGATGACGGGACGGCCGTGGTCGTCGACTGCCGCCCGGCCGAACGCCTCGGCCCGCCGGACGTGGTCAAGTGCGAGGCGACGGCGGCGGGGTGCGGCAGCCGGTGGTACGGAGCCGCCGGTCGCGCTCCGTGGAGAACGTCTGCCGCGCGGCCCCCGGTGGGCGTCGACGCGGGTGACGTCAAGGGTATGGGTGATCCTCAGCGCGGCCACGCTCGCGTCAGAGTGTCGCGAAGCTCCGCCACCCTCGCGGGTCCCAGCCGGCTGCCGAGCTCCTCTTCCAGGTCATGCAGAATTCCCAGGGCGACGTCCCGGCGCCGGCGTCCGGCGTCGGTCAGCCGGATGAGGGTGCTGCGCGGAAACCCGGGCCCCGGCGTGCTGGTCAGGAGTCCTTCGTCGACGAGCTGCGTGACGGCGCGGTGCATCGTCTGGCGGGTGACGCCCGCACGGCGGGCCAGCTCGGCGATGCTGAGGGGCGTGTCGCGGCCGAGGTGCGCGAGCACGGTCGTGTGCGCCGGCGTCACGGGGGCCACTTCCGCGGCCTCCAGACGCGCCACGAGCTCGTCGGAGAACCATCGCTGGCCCCGTTGCATGAGTACGGGCAGCGGCAGATACGCGTCCGCGCGGTCCTGAGCCGTCATGGTGCGGGGGTCTCCTCGCTCGTGGGATAACGCCCCTGCGCCGGCAAGGCTAATGCGGGGAGCGTGATTGCCCGACAGGCTATGACGTGGACGTCCTGGTGGCAGGGACCGGACCCGGCGGGCGGATGGCGGCATCACGGCCGGCACGGTCGGGGGTGTCGGTTCGCCTGGTGGTGCTCCGGGCGGTCCGGCGACCACCAGCCGCGCGCTGGGTGCCCACGCCTGGAGTCCGGAGATCCACGACCAGCTCGGGACTGTCGGCGAGATCGCGCCGCGCGGAACGCGGATCAACACGTTCGTCGTCCATCAGGACGGCCCGTCCCAATCGGCTCAGTGGGGGGCGACCCACCGTTCGTGCCGTACTACGACGTGAGACCCGGCGACCAGCCCTTTTCGGCTGGACACCGGGCCTCGCGTTCCCGGGTGGCGCCGGGGCTGGAACCCGGGAAGAGGCCGAGTCGGCAGATGCGCGGCGGGCCGCTTCCACCGCCGCTGATCCGCGTCCGCGTCTGCGTCTGCGTTCATCGAGTCACACAGATCACACAGGCGCGCAGGCGCGGCGGCGAGTGCTCACGCAGCGTCAGCGTGCGCTGCTCTGAAGAGCTCTCGCGGTCAGCCGCAAGCGAAGTTGCCGGCGACATTCGGGTTTCCTGCGCCCGCGTAAACAGCCTTCATCGGGTACGGGCAGACTGGGCGCTGCATCGTGACGTCCCCATCCGCTTCGGACTTCGTGGCAATGAACTTTCCTGGCGCCCGGCCCTTCTCCACCCAGTCCCGCAGTGCTGTGACGGCGTCGTGCTCCGCATCGCGCGAAACGGGAGGAGCGACGTCCTGGCCGAAGTTGTCCGGCCCGCTTCCCAGACCTTTATGGGACCGGCCCGGCACCATGAAGAGCCGGTAGAAATTCCCGAGTTCCGAGCGGTCACCGCGAGCCGTCCTACTGAGCACAGAATTGTAGTACTCCACGGTCGATTCTGGAGAAACAACTCCGTCTTCCCAGTTCTGGTACTGAATGAGCTTGCCGCCGGCGGCCCTGAACGCCCGAAGATCGGGGTTCGTGGCATTGACGAATCCGAGCGCGTCCTCCACCGCCGTGAAATCGGTGTGCAGACTGAATGATGAGCCATCCCAGTCGGGATCGTTCAGGCCCATCTGATACAACGCGTTGGAGAACTCGGAGGTCGGGATGAGGTCGAGCCAGTCGATCTGGGAAGAGATGGCCTGCCCGACGTACAGCCTCTGGTTCGTTACCGGGTCCAGCAGCGGCGCCGTGATCTCAGCCACAGCGTCGGCTTGAGCGGTTGAAAGACATGTGCCTTTCTCCTGACCGGCCTGGCAGGCAAGACTGCGGGGGCTCCAGTCACAGGTCCGCGGATCGCGAATGATGCCGTCCGTCACCCCGTCCTCGCCGTCGCAGGCGGCAATCGCCTTGCGCCTCACCAGCCCAAGCAGCTCGGCCCCTTCTTCTCCCTTGAACCCCGCCTCCGCCAGACGCTTGCTCGCCACCAGCATCTGAGTTCCGCTGCGGGTGAAGTTCTGGATTGCGTTACCCGCCAGTATTCCGTCGAAGTCACGCGGAAACCTCTGCGCCGACATCATTCCGTCACGACCGCCGGTGGATGAGCCGACATAGTACGAGTAGGCGGCCCGTTGCCCGTAGAACGATCCAATGACGCGTTGAGCGTTCACAGCTGTCTCATGAACGCTGCGCCACGCATAGTCGGTGACACGCTGCCGCGACTCGAATGCCCAAGTCGAGTCGAAAACACCTGCTGGGGCCGTGTGTCCACTGTCGGTCGCTGCGGTCGCGAACCCGCGCCGGAGCTGGGGCGCCATCTCCTCCCGGTGGATCACCCCTCCGAAACCGTGTGTCCCGACCTGCATGTAACGCCCGTTCCAGCCGTCTGCCGGAAGCCACAGCTCCATCGAGACCGAAGAGCCCGGTACCCGCGTGACGGTTGCGGTGACCCTGCAGAAAGCAGGCAGGTGAGGGAAAGCCTCCCCGCCCCCTGGTGGGTAGTACGTTCCAGCAGGGACCGGCTGCGCGACATTCACCCTGACGCGGGGAAGGCGCAGGGCTTTCACGCCCTCGCAGAGAGCGCTGCGCTGCACGGCGGCAGACGATGCCCGCGAGGTGGCCGGCGAGCGTTCGGCGCTCCCCGCGTCAACGCTCGTCGCCGCGATCATGACGACGGTGACGAGCGTGACCGCGAAGGTCCTTGATGCTTTGCCGACGAGGCCGCGGAAATCCATTACTCGCACAACTCACCTTCAAACGGGGACAGTTCGACAGAGTCCTTACGGGGAGCGCTCTCGGACGGCTTCTTCCGGGTCCGCTGTCCGCATCCCACCCGGGCGGTTCAGGGCGGCTCGCGTCACGATCGCTTCGAAGGCGTCGCCCGGACGGCTTCAGGTGGAGGGTGGGACCGCCCTCGGCGAGCCGCCACCTCCGAACGGTGTTCTTCCTCATGGCCGCCTCGCGGAACGTCCCGGTCTGCGCGTCCGCCCCTGTCGCACCGCCAGGCGCCCGGCGCTCGGCGCTCGGCGCCCGGCCCGCACGATCGCCCTGCTGCTGCCGTTCCACGCGGTGTCTTCACCGAGCGTGCCGACGGGGCGGGAACCGCTGTTCTCCCGTTCCTTCGGCCGGCGGGACGCTGTCGAGATGAGGGCCCCCGGCCGGGTGATCACCGTCCTTCCTCCACCGGGTTGTGCAGTTCGCCGACGCCGCCGACGACGGTATGCAGGGTGTCGCCGGGCCGGAGATAACCCGGCGGGGACATGAAGTGGCCGACGCCGGCGGGCGAGCCGGTCACGAGGATGTCCCCGGGTACCAGCGGCACGCACTCGCTGACCGACGCGATCAGCGTCGGCAGGTCGAAGACGAGGTCGCCGAGATCACTGTCCTGGCGGAGTTCGTCGTTGACGTAGGTCCGCAGCGTGATCTTCGTCGGGTCGGTGACCTCGTCGGCGGTCAGCAGCCAGGGCCCGGTCGGCAGGAACGTCGCGTAGGACTTGCTGCGGAAGTGCTGCCAGTAGAAGTCCGTGTCCTCGTCCTCGCCGGTCTGGATGTCGCGGGCGGTGACGTCGCTGCACGCCATGAAGCCGGCGACGTGGCTCATCGCCTCGTCGGCGCTCACGTGCGAGCCGGCCCTGCCGATCACCACGGCCAGTTCGGTCTCGTAGTCGAGCTTCCGGGTGTCAGCGGGTCGCACGATCGGGTCGTGAGGCCCGCACAGGGCGGACACCGCCTTCGTGATGAGCATCGGCCGTTTGGCGATGTGCCCGCCCGTGTGGGTGGATGCCTCCGCCACGTGCGATCTGGTGTTCGCTCCGACAGCGACGATGCTGCGTGGGCGGGTGACGGGAGGCCCGAGCCGCATCCCCTCCAGCGGATGGCTCCTCGCCGTGTCCGCCCAGTCCGCCAGAGCCTCGCCGAGCACCGGCAGCAGTCCCAGTACGGCGTTCATACCGGCCGAGACGCCGTACCGGGCGAGGAACGGCGTCAGCGGCACCCACCGGTCCTCCTCCACCAGCAGGGCGGGCTGTTCACTCTCCTGCGGTCCTACGCTCAGAAGTTTCACTTCGGGTCCCTGTTCTTCGGTCGGTTCGTACGCCCGTACGGAGACGAGGTGCGAGGTGCGAGCGGCTGTGGAGCACTGGTTCATTCGAATCCGGCACCGGTTCCGTGCCGTCCGGCCCGCCCCGTCGGGCCCGGGCAGGCCGGCACGGTCGATCCCGCAGCACCGCCCAGGACAGTGAGGCGGCGGGCCGCCGGAGTTTCCTGCTCGCCCTGGCGTCGCCCCGGATCAGCGGCACCACCGGGCTCGTCGTCCATCCGATCGCGCTGCTCCGAACCGGCTCGGGGGCCGCTCCGCGCACAACGGGCCGCGCCCGCGGCGAGAAGGAGTTGCCCTCCGGCAGCAGCCCCTCACTGCCGCGGCATGACACCGGCCGACACCGTCCCCCGGAGGCCGGCCGGTCGCAGCACTGGAAGGCCCGGCGCCCGCGCCCCCGGGCCGACGGGTCAGGTGATCTTGGGGCGGCCGGCCGAGTAGAAGACCTGGACCGTGTAGGTCCCCTCGTTCAGCATCCACTCCCGGATGGTGAAGGTGCGCGCTCCGCTCTTGTGCATCGGGTCGTCCTCGGCGATCCTGACCGCCTCCTCCATGGACTCGGCGCGGTAGATGAACAACCCCTCGCCCAACCACTCCTGCAAGTCCTCGCTCGCGAGCGGACCGGCGGCGAACATGGTGCCGCCGACCTCAAGCCGGGTCTGGAACTTCACGTGCTCGTCCAGGACTTCCTGGATCGGCCCGAGACCGTTGGCCGGTTTGGACGAGACGACGTACAACCGCTTCGCCAGCAGGCCGTGGGACTCGGAGAAGGCGACCATCTCTGGCCAGCTCATTCGTGGTGCGGTCATGTGCAGGGACTTCCTCTCTGGTGCGGAATCCGGATTCCGGGGTGTGGGGAGGTGGCTGCCGGGAGGGGTGGGCCAGGGGTGGAGGGCCGGCGGTCAGGAGATCGTGAAGCTGTTGTCGAAGAGCTTCAGTTCCAGGGTGAGACTGCCCTCGTTGAGCTGCCATCCGCGCACGGTGTTACGCCGGAGGCCCGCCCGGCAGAACGGCTCCGTCCGGGCGTCGGCCTCGGCGGCCGCCCGGGACTCGGCCCGTACGATCGCCATTCCACTGCCGTCCCAGCCGGTCTCGTCGCCGAGTTGGCCGGAGAGGAAGAGCGTCCCGTTGTTCTCCCGCTCGATCAGCCACGCGAGGTGCTCGTCCAGATGTGGCCCGAGGACCGACAGGGGATCCCCGGTGGGTGCGATCATGATCATGTCCAGCAGGTAGAGCTGCTGCTGACGGAGTTTCGCCAGTAGGTCCTGCGGACCCGGTGTCCCTGCCATGCGCGTTCCTCTCTGTCTCAGCCGTCTCAGCCGTTGCGGACGTCTCGGCCGTTTCGGACGGTGATCTCACTGGTGATCTCGATGCATCCGCCGATGCTGCGAGCGATCGGGCAGTAGCGGGCATGGGTCTCGTGGGCCCGGCGAACCTTGGCCTCGTCGACGTCGTCGTCCAGCGTCAGCGTGTAGGCGACGTGGATGGCCCGGACGCGGATCACGCCCCCGTCGACGACGAGCGCGCCCCTTCCCTCGGCGGTGAGCCGGCCGTTGGCGGTGCTCTGCCCGATCGCGCCCAGGCGCCCCCCGAGGGTGCCGCTGAGGCAGGCCACGGTGGCACCGACGAGGTAGTCCAGCGTGGTCGCCATCGGCTCGAACTGGCCCTCGGCCAGTCCGTAGTGCTCGGCGACCTCGTCCCGGACACCCATGGGGACCTGCTGTGGAGTCAGCGGCAGGTCGACGAGCTTGGCGCGGCCGGGGGCGCCGGCGACACGGACGATCGAGGTACCGAGTAGTTCATCGGACGTTGTCACTGCGGGTCCTCCGTCGAAGTGGCGGATGCGCGGATCGCCGGCGAGCCCAAGCGTTAAGGTATGCCTGGAGGCGTACGTAAGGAAGGTACGCATCGACACGTACCTTGTCCAGGGGGTGAACCGATGGCGG
Source organism: Streptomyces sp. NPDC049954 (assembly GCF_040656295.1). Taxonomy (NCBI): domain Bacteria; kingdom Bacillati; phylum Actinomycetota; class Actinomycetes; order Kitasatosporales; family Streptomycetaceae; genus Streptomyces; species Streptomyces sp. NPDC049954. The sequence goes on along the minus strand of NZ_JBFALS010000007.1, from coordinate 146,363 downwards.
AAGACGAGTTGGCGCATCCACCCGTCGAGGAGTTGCAGGTGGGGCCCGTCCTCCTGGCGCTGGCCGACGCCAAGCGGCGCCGGGTCGTGGCCGAACTGGCCGAACGGCCGGACGAGGAGCGCCTGTGCGCCTCCTTCGAGCTCACGGTGAGCAAGTCCAGTCGCACCCGTCACTGGCGAGTGCTGCGCGAAGCGGGCCTGGTGTACCAGCGGGACGCCGGTAACGGCCTGTACATCCGTCTCCGCAAGACGGACCTGGACCGCCGGTTCCCGGGCCTCATCGAGGCCGTGATCGCCGCGGACTGACGGCGGCTGCCGACCTCGGACGCGCGGCGTCGTCAAGGTGGGCGAACGGCTCGTCGCCGAGTGGCGGCGGCGATGCCCGGCATCGACGGCGCGGGTGGGCCGTCCGGCCCGGCCACGCTCGCGTCAGGGTGTCCCGCGACTCCGCCGGCGCCGGACCCGGCCGGCCACCGGGTTCCCGTTCCAGGTCGCGGAGGGTCCGGGGCGACGTCGTGACGCCGACAGCCCGCCGCGGCCAGCCCGACGAGGGTCCGCGCGGAGACCCCGACCCCGGCTCACCGGTCAGGAGCCTCCGTCGATGAGCTGCCGGACGGCGCGGCACGTCGTCCGGCGGGTGACGCCCGCACGGCGGACCGGCTCGCCGATGCCGAGGGACGTGTCGCGGCCGAGGTGCGCGAGCACGGTCGTGCGCGCGCACGCCACGGGGCCACTTCCGCGGCCTCCAGACGCGCCACGAGCCCATCGGAGCACCACCGTCGGCCTCGTCGCACGGGCACGCGCAGCGGCAGTTACACCTCCGGGCGATCTTCGGCCCTCAGGGGTTCGCAAGTCTCCCGCCCGGAGTTACAGTCCCAGTGTCAGTAAAGCTAACACTGGGAGTGTGGTTGCATGACGGGCTATGACGTGGACGTCCTGGTGGCAGGGGCCGGACCGGTCGGGCTGATGGCGGCCTCACGGCTGGCACGGTCGGGGGTGTCGGTTCGCCTGGTGGATGCCGCGGACGGTCCTGCGACGACCAGTCGTGCGCTGGGTGCCCATGCGCGGAGTCTGGAGATCTACGACCAGCTCGGGCTCGTCGGCGAGATCGCGCCGCACGGCACGAGGATCAACACGTTCGTCCGCCACCAGGACGGGCGCGGGAGGCGGCTCGACTTCGATTTCGCAGGTCTGCCGACCCGGTTCCCGTACATGTTCAACGTCGATCAGGTGATCATCGAACGGGTGCTGCGTGGGGCCGCCGCGTCGGCCGGGGTCGCGGTGGAATGGGGCACGCGGCTGGAGTCGTTCGAGCAGGACGACGACGCCGTCACGGCGGTGCTGCGCGGCGGCGACGGCTCCGGTGCGGCGCACGAGACCGTACGGGCCCGGTACCTGTGGGGCTGCGACGGCGGGCACTCGACCGTCCGCAAGACCCTCCAGCTACCCCTGACGGGCGAGCCCGCGCACACCTGGCTGATCGCCGACGCGATCGTGCACACCGACGTGGACCGCGACGGCGTGCACTGGCTTTTCCCTCCAGGCGGCGCGCTGATGCTGTTCCCGTTTCCGGAGCCGGGCAAATGGCGGCTGCTGGACACCACCGGCGAGGGGCGGCCGGAGGACCCCGAGCAGATCGCCCGGCAGTTCGGCACCAAGCTGTCGCAGGCACTGGAGCGCGAGACCGTCGTCGAGAACCCCAGCTGGGCTTCGAAGTTCACCATCCAGCAGCGCGCGGTACCCGCGATGCACGTCGGGCGGTGCTTCGTCTCGGGCGACGCCGCCCATGTCCATTCCCCCGCGTCGGGGCAGGGCCTCAACACCGGTGTCCAGGACGCCTACAACCTGGCGTGGAAGCTGGCCATGGTCGTCCACGGCCAGGCCGACGCCGCCCTGCTCGACACCTACGACGGCGAGCGCGTACCCATCGGCCAGGCCCTGCTCGCCTCCACCGGCGAGGTCATGGGAACCGTGATGGTCGACACCGCCGGCGGCGGCACCTCTCACTCCCTGGATTCGATGCGGGAGTTCCAGCACCAGCTCATCCGGAGCATGTCCGGTCTGGCCATCGCCTACCCCGACAGCCCGCTGACGGTCCCCGACGACGAGCCGGGCGAGGGCCCGCGCCCCGGCGAGCGGCTCACGCAGCTCTCAGCCGCCGACGCGCAGTCACCCGGCTGGACGGTCCTGCGGGCGAGGCTCAGGGCGCCTGCCTGGCACCTGCTCGTCTTCACCGGGAGCGAGGACGCCACCGGGCGGGATCACCTCACCGCCGTGACCGGGACGCTACCGGCCTGGGTGGACACCGTGACGATCAGCCGGGACCCGGACGACGGCCACGGCGTGTGGGACCCCGACGGCCGGGTCCACGACACCCTGGCCGCGACCGGCGGGGACTGGATCCTCGTCCGCCCCGACGGCTACCTCAGCGCCCGTGGCACCGCGGGCACCAGCCTCCGCGCCGCCCTGGACCGGCTGACGAGCCTCCACTGGCCGGGGTCGGCACCCGCGTGATCAGCGGATACCGCCTTCCGAGGGTCGGGGAGCACGCAGCGCGGGTGGATTCGGTGGGGCTTCGCGCGCCACGAGGCCGCGCGGAGCCCCAGGACACGGAGCCCCAGGGCACGAAGGCACAGGACACGAGGAAAGAGATTCGGGATGACCGAGAACGATCTGCCCCTCAACTGGGGACGCTGGGGTGACACCGACGAGATCGGTGCGCTCAACCTCATCGACGGAGCGGCACGGTCACGCGCCGCGGCCGAAGTACACGACGCGACCTCGGTGAGCCTGGCGCGTCCCACTGCCCCCATACCGCTCACCACGGGCCTCGCGCCCGTCGGGAGCCCCGCCACGGTGCCCGCGCCCGTCATGCAGGTCGTGAACTTCAACGGGGCCCGGCCCGTGGCCCTCACGGACTCCTTGCTCATCAACACGCACAACGCCGGACTGACGCACTTCGACGCCCTCTCCCACATCCCTGTCGGCGACAAGGTCTATCCCGGCGTCCCGTTGCAGGACGCCGTCACCCCGACCGGGGTACGCCACGCCTCCGCTGACCACGCCGCTGGAGGTGTCGTCACGCGGGGCGTCCTCCTGGACCTGGCCCCCGATCACGGGAGGCTCGACGCGGACCACCGCGTCAGCGGAACAGACCTCGACGCGGCGCTCGACCGAGCGGGTACGTCGGTGCACCCGGGCGACGCGATCGTCGTCCGCGGTGGCTGGGACGTGAACCAGCCCATGGCGCAGCCCGTACCAGGGCTGGACCTCAGCGCCGTCGACTGGCTGGACGAGCACGGTGCGGCCCTCTACATCGGTGACATCAGCGACGCCCGCCCGCCGAGCTTCCCGATGCCGATGCATCAGGTCGCCCTGGCACGGCTCGGCCTGCCGCTGGTGGACGGCGCCAAGCTCGACGACCTCGCCGACCGGTGCGCCCGGCTACGGCGGTGGAGCTTCATGCTCGTTCTCGCGCCGCCTCGCATCACGGGCACCACGGGGCTCGCGGTCAATCCGATCGCGATCTTCTGACCGCGAACCGGTCAGGTCCACCGCGGTTCGCTCTGCGTGTGTCGCCGTCCACCTGACACGGGCTCCGCGCCTGACAGGCCATCCGGACACGTCACGAGGACACGGACTGCCGAGCGGATCGGGCAGTCCACCCGGGGGACATCGCGCGGGCGCTCGCGGGGCGGGGCGTCACCGCGCTGCCAGATCGTCCCGGCCCTGAGGCGTCCAACCGTCACCAAGGGGTACCCGGCCCTCCACAACACGGCCTGAAAGTGGGGGAGATGGCGGAGAAGAAGTGGGGTGAGCGGCTGCTCGGGCCGGAGGCCGGTGCGGTGCTGGCCTTTGTGCTGGTCCTGGCCCTCCGGCTGCTCATGGGCAGCGACGTCTACAAGGCGGCCGGCAACGCGCTGTGGCTCGCGGGCGTCGGCTACGTGGTCACGCGCGGGCGGTGGCGCTCGGACGCCAAGCGGCTGGGCACCACGAGCGAGCGGGTACGGGCGGCCGACGAGTACATCCGCAAGGCCGAGGTGCCCGGTGATCCGGAGGAGCGCCGGGTGGTCGCGGCCGTCGTGGCCCGCCGCCGGGAGCAGTTGGGCGGGCGGCGCGCGTGGGTGGCCCTCGCCTTCCTGATCGTGCTGTTCACCGGTGTCGCCGTACTGGGCCTCGTGTCCGGGGAGCCGTCCCTCGTGGCCGTCATGGTGATCGGTGCCGTGGGCATGGCGCTACTGGTGGTCTTCACCCGCCGGCGCACCGGGCGCAGGCTCGGGGAGATGGAGCGGCGTCCGGGCGAGGTGGCGGGCGGCGGGGACGCGGAGCGACGGGTGCCCGGGCGGTTCAACGCCTCCGGTGCACCAGTCGCCCCGCGCACACCGTCGCCACGCACTCCGGGCCGTCCAGCACGCTGAAGTCGGCCCGCGCCCCGACGGTGAGCGGGGCCGGCACGGCGCTCGCCACGAGGCGTACGTCGGCGCGGGCGGCGGCGGAGCGCAGGGCCTGGTCCTGGCCGACGCGGTCGGCGAGGACGGCGGTCGCCCCGGACTTGAGCAGTTCGTGGACGGTCTCGCGCGGGCTCGGCGCCCCGGGCAGCGGCCCCGTGTGGACGCGGGCCGGTCCGAGCAGTCCGGGCCACTCCCGTACGCGTGCGGCGGGGTGCAGGGCGCGGGCCTCGGCGAGCGGGCCGACGTGGACGATCCGGTCGCCGGACACGGCGACGGCGCCCTCCTTCAGGAGAGTGCCGTCGCCCGCGTCCAGCACGGGCGCGGTGTGCAGGGTGAGCACGGCCCGCTCAGGTGGTGGGCAGGAGCTTCAGCTCCGGGTGCGCGGTGCCGCCCGCGATGGCGGTCGAGGAGATGTGCGAGGCGACGCGGTCGTCGACCGGGTCGTTCGCCGGGTCCTCGTGGACCACGATGTGCTCGTACGTCGTGGTGCGCTGCGCGGGTACGCGGTCGGCGGTGCGGATCAGCTCGATCAGCTCCTGCCGGTTGGAGCGGTGCTTGGCGCCCGCCGAGGAGACGACGTTCTCCTCCAGCATGACCGAGCCGAGGTCGTCGGCGCCGTAGTGCAGGGAGAGCTGGCCGATCTCCTTGCCGGTGGTGAGCCAGGAACCCTGGATGTGGTTGACGTTGTCGAGGTAGATGCGGGCGATCGCGATCATCCGCAGGTACTCGAACATGGTGGCCTGGGTCTTGCCCTTGAGGTGGTTGTTCTCGGCCTGGTAGGTGTACGGGATGAAGGCACGGAAGCCGCCCGTACGGTCCTGGACGTCCCGGATCATGCGCAGGTGCTCGATGCGTTCGGCGTTGGTCTCGCCGGTGCCCATGAGCATCGTGACGGTCGACTCGACGCCCAGGTTGTGGGCGGTCTCCATGATCTCCAGCCAGCGCTCGCCGGACTCCTTGAGCGGCGCGATGGCCGTGCGGGGGCGGGCCGGGAGGAGTTCCGCTCCGGCGCCCGCGAAGGAGTCGAGGCCGGCCGCGTGGATGCGGCGGATGGCCTCCTCGGCGCTGACCTGGGAGATCTTCGCCATGTGCGCGATCTCGGAGGCGCCCAGGGAGTGGATGACGAGCTGCGGGAACGCCTTCTTGATCGCGGAGAAGTGCTCCTCGTAGTACTCGACGCCGTAGTCGGGGTGGTGCCCGCCCTGGAACATGATCTGCGTGCCGCCGAGTTCGACGGTCTCCGCGCAGCGGCGCAGGATGTCGTCGAGGTCGCGGCTCCAGCCCTTCGCGGTGTCCTTGGGGGCCGCGTAGAACGCGCAGAACTTGCACGCCGTGACGCACACGTTGGTGTAGTTGATGTTCCGCTCGATGATGTACGTCGCGATGTGCTCGGTACCGGCGTACCGGCGGCGGCGGATCGCGTCGGCGGCGGAGCCGAGGGCGTGCAGCGGGGCGAAGCGGTAGAGGTCCAGCGCTTCCTCGGCGGTGATCCGGCCGCCCGCGGCGGCACGGTCCAGGACGGACTGAAGGCCGGTCTGCTCGGTCACCGGGCTGTCACCTTTTCCCTACGGGTTCGGGGCGGTCGCTTCCTCGTCTCACCGGGCCCGCCGTGTTCTGACGTGCGCCACAAGACCGATTCAGCCTACGCCAGCCACCGGGGGGCGCCGGGCGGGGGCACGAAACGGGCAGTCCGGGCCGGATTCCCGGGCTCCCGGGCCCTCGGGCTCTTGGCCCCTCGGACTCCCGGGTTCCCGCCCCGCGGCCGCACGCCGCCCCGCCTCACACCCCGAGCGCCCCTGTCGCCAGGCCCAGGAACGCCCCGGCCAGCAGGAACGGGCCGAAGGGGATCGCCGTGCGCCGTCCGGCCCCGCGCAGGGCGACGAGGACGAGCCCGTACAGCCCGGCGAGCACGAACCCGGCGAAGGTGCCGAGCAGCAGGACGCCCCAGCCGTACCAGCCGAGGACGACACCGAGGGACAGCGCGAGCTTGACGTCGCCGAAGCCCATTCCGGCCGGGCTGATCAGGAACATCACGAAGTAGCCGCCCGCGAGCGCCGCCCCGCCGAGCAGGGCCCCCGTCCAGGAGCCGCCGTGGCCGGGCAGCAGCGCGGCGGCGCCCAGCAGCAGGGCGGCGAGGGCGGCGGCCGGGAGGGTCAGCGGGTCGGGCAGCCGCTGCACGCGCAGGTCGGTGCGGAAGAGCAGGACGCCGAGGGGCGCGAGCAGCAGCCACACGCCGAGTTCCGGCCGGGGCCCCGTCGCGGTGGCGAGCAGCGCGCACACCAGGGCGCAGGCCAGGGACAGCGCGAGGGCGGCGGGACCGTACCGTTCGCCGGACTCCTCGGGGCATACGGCGGGACCGGCCCAGCCCCGTATCGGATGGCCCCGCGGACAGCCGGAGGCCCACGGCTCCCCCGCCGGTACGGCGAAGCGGTGCGCGGCGCGCGGCAGCAGGGCCCCGGTGACGGCACCCCACAGCGCGCCGCCCAGGACGAGGGCGAGGTCGGGGGCGAGGCCGGTACTCACGGTTGTCCCGTCCGTTCCGTCAGTTCCGTCAGTTCGGTAGGTGCCGTCGGTCACGTCGGTCACGTCGGTGCCGTCAGATACGTCGGTGCCGTCTCGGTCGCGCGTGCTCAGCCCGCGGTGCCCGAGGTGGGGGCGCGTCCGCCGGGCAGGAGTTCTTCGAGCAGCGCCTCGGTGCGCGGCGGCAGTCCGCGGGCGCCGGCGCGCGTGGTGAGGTCGGCGGCCAGGGCGCGCAGCCGGTCCTCGTCGCCGGTGGCGTGGGTGGCGCGCAGCAGTTCGTTCCACAGGCGTTCGTCGAGCGGCGAGGTGGACAGGGCCCGTTCCAGCGCCTCAATGGCCTTGGTGGCGCGGTCCTTCTCCAGATGGAAGGCGGACAGGGCGAGCCCGATGTCCGCGACGAGCAGCGGGAGTTGGGCGTCTATGATCTCGTGCCCGAGCCAGCCGTAGCGGCCTTCGGGGCGGTCCGCGAGCAGGGGGCCGCGGACGAGGCCGAGCGCGTCGGTCAGCAGCCGGCCGCGTACCGCGCGGTTCCGCGCCCCCTCCCCGGCGGTCGCCTGGTGGTAGAGGGAGCGCAGGACGTCGAGGTCGGAGACGACGGACGCGTCGAGCAGGAGCCGGCCGGTGTCGTCGGCGCGCAGCCGGGGCGCGCCGTCCTCGGTGGTGCCGAGCCATTCCCGCAGCCGGGTGAGGATCGCCTCGCGCACGTCGTCGGTGACGCCGCGCGGCCACAGCGCGGAGGCGAGCACCCGGGGGTGGACGCCCTCGCGGTGCAGGAGGAGCAGGGCGAGGGCCTCGCGCAGCAGCGGGCTGCGTTCGGCGTCGGGGGTGTCGAGGCCGATGAGTTCGTAGGGGCCGACGAGCCGCGCGTACACGGCGGGCCGCCCCTGTTCGCTGATGTCGACGAGGAACGGGGGGCGCTGCGCGGCGCCGCCGGGGCCTTGTCCGTCGGGTCCTTCGCCGTCCCCCTCGCCGTCCCCCTCGCCGCCCGCCTCGGCGAACAGCCGGGCCAGCGCGCGGTGTTGTGCGGCGGGCACGAGCTGCGCGTCGAGTTCCAGGCCGAGCAGCGGGGCGAGCAGCCTGCCCTCGGCGGTGATCTCCATCTCCCAGGCGGCGCCCGGCAGTTCGCCGCTGTCGGTGCCGACGAGGTAGCCGATGCCGAGGCGCGCGGCGTCGACGGCGAGTTCGGCGAGCCGGGCGGCCTCCTCCGCGTCGGGTTCGGCGGCGAGCAGGACGAGGTGCGGGGCCCAACGGGCGCTGTGCGCGGGCCCGGTGCGGCCGGTGAGCACGGAATCGACCCCGGCGGTGCCGAGCGCTCCGCGCCGCTGCCGGGTCTCGGCCTCCATCGTCTCCAGGAGCGCCTCGACGTCGTCGAGGTGGCGCAGCCGGGACGGGGCGAGCGGCAGCAGGTCGGCGCCGAAGCCGACGAGGGTGATCGTCATGCGGTCGGACCAGCCGTTGGTGGCGAGTTCGGCGGCGACCGAGGAGAACACGGCCTGCCGGTCCTCGGGGGCGCCGCTGAGCGAGACGAGCCCGGGGACGGCCTCCAGGTTGAGCAGGAGCCGTGACCCGTCGAGGGTGCCGAGGCCGACGAGCCCCGGGTAGGGCGCGGCGGTGTCGCGTCCGCCGCCGTCCCGGTTCTCCGCCGCCTCCTCCTCGGAGGTCGCGGCGAGGTGGTCGGCGTCGGTGCGGGCGAGCCGCCAGAAGGTGTGGTCCTGGCCGAGCTGCCAGGGGGCGGGCGGCTGCCCGGCGGGCTGGGCGAGCTGGAGGTGCAGGTCGCCCTCGCTGAGCCACGCGGCGTACACGACGGGCAACGGCCTTGACTGCGCGCCGAGTTCGGCGGCGAGGGAGCGCAGCGAGCGGTCCAGCAGCCGTACGGCCCCGGGGTCGGCGCCGACGAGCAGCGCGTCCTGGACGTCGGCGACGTCTCCGGTGGGCGTGGGCGGTTCCATGCCGCGCCGCCCGCCGACCGCGTCCGTCGCCGACCGCCACAGGGCGGCCCGGCGGCGCCGTCCGAGCGCGCCGAGCAGTCCGGCGGCGAGCAGCGGGGCGCCGAGCAGCGCCTCGGGGAGCCCGAAGGAGTGCGCGGAGGCGTCCCCGGCGGTGGCGCGGGCACCGCCCGGGGCCGCCTCCCCGGCCTCGCCGGCCGGGCGCTGGGCGGGCACGGTGAACTGCCCGGTGCGGGTGTCCCCCGCGCCGTCCCGCTCCTGGCTGTGGGCGGGCTGCTGCCGTACGGCTCCGCCGCGCTCCTCGCCGGTCTTCGCGTAGTCCCCGATCTGCTGCCGGACCTCCTCGGAGACCTTCGGCGCCTCGTCGGGCATCTCCACGAGTTCCCCGCCGTGCGCGTCGGCGGGCATCTCCATGATCCAGCCGGGCCGGATGAGGCTCGCCTCGGACAGCTTCGAACCGTCGGGCTGCACCCGGTCCTTGTTGAGGGCGTAGATCTCCTTGTAGCGGCGGCCGTCGCCCAGGTGGCGCTGCGAGATCTCCCACAGCGAGTCGTGGTGCCGGCCCTCGGGCGGCTGGATCCGGTAGAACTTCGTGTTCCGGTGCGCCGAATCCCCCGCGTGATCGCCCTGCTGGGCCGCCGAAGCCTGCTGGGCGGCCTGTTCGGCGACCGCGCTCGCGGTGTCCCGGCTCTGGCCGAGCAGCCCGCCGGGGGTCTGCTGCGCGGCGGCGACGGGCGGCCGGTGGTTCTCGTCGTACTGCGGCTGCCCCAACTGCGAGACGCCCGGGGCGAAACTCGCGGCGGTGGCACCCAGCAGCAGGACGGCGGCGACGAGTTGCCGGGCGAGCAGCTGACTGCCCCCGGCCCCCGGCACCCGGGACGGCAGCCCGACCCCGGACACGGCGGCCTTGACCTCGACGAGGACGCACGCGGCGAACTGCGCCCAGGCGATCCACACGACGACGGTGAGGATGCCGAGGAAGGTGTCGACGTCGATGTCCCGCTGGAGCCAGTCCATGGACGGCGCCCCGGAGGGGAACGGCGAACCGGCGTACACGAGCAGCGCGAACGGCACCCCGCCGACCAGCGCGAGCAGCGCCACGAAGGCCAGCAACGCCTTGAGCACGTCACCGAAGGTACGGCGACGCCGCGACGGAACGGGGCCCCGGGAGGCCGGAGTGCGGGACGACGTGCGAGCCATGACGGGTTTCCTGTGGGGTGGACGGGACCGGCGGGGGGACGAGAGCAGGGCCCGAGCCTAACGGGAGCGGGTACGGGCGCGCAGGGGCGAGGAGACGACAGCCGCAGCGGCCGGGGGATTTGGGGAGCGATGGACCGATACGGCCGGGCCTGGCGCCGGGGGGCCGCGGGCCCGAGGACCCCCAGGGGTGACGAGCGACGCGACGTCACGCCCTCGACGTCGACTAACTCATGCGAGTGACTCCCCCGCACAGACCGTGCCCTTGGGCAACCTTTTGAGTACTCTGCGTAATTACCCTTCTCGTTCTCGGAGGCACCGTGCACACATCAATCGGCACCCAGCACGGCGGCTTCGGGTTCAGGGGAAAGCTCACGGACGACCCGGACGACGACAACAACGTCTACATCCAGGCGAAGGTCGAGGGCTACAGCTGGAGCCGGTTCAACGGGAAGCAGAAGAAGACGGTCTCGCTCAACAAGGTCGTCTGGGACGGCGCGATGCTCTACGTGCGCACCGCCGACATCCGGGCCTGCCGGGATCGAGGATCGCTGCACCCCGACAACTGCTCCCCGACGGTCCACAGGGTCCGGCCATAGCCGAGGGAGACCGGGCGGGCGCGGCGTTCGCCGGCCGGGAAGGGGCGCTTTCCCGATGTCCGCATCTGTACGCCGACCGCCGACGTAGCCGGAGTCGCCTGTGACCACCCTTGCCCTGGGGCTGCGCCTCGTCCTGCGGGGTGGCCGGGGCTCCCGCGTCCGGTTCCTGCTGATGACGGCCGGTTGCGCGGTCGGGGTCGCGTGCCTGGCCGCCGTGCTCAGCATCCCCACGATCCTCGCCGCACATGACGGCCGCTCGGCCGCCCGCACCGCCCAGTCCGCAGGGCACGCGCAGCGGCAGGAGTCCGCCCGGCTGACGCTGTCGCTGGAGCGTACCGACCCCTTCGGGAGCCGTCCTCTGACCCGGGTCTTCGTCGCCCGCCCGGCGCACGGCACCGGCCCCACCCCGCCCGGAGTGCGCCGGCTGCCGGGGCCCGGCGAGATCCTCGTGTCCCCCGCGCTGTCCGACCTGCTCAGCGAGGCGCCCGGGCTCAAGGGCGGGCTGCCCGGCCGGATCACCGGCACCATCGCGCCCACCGGGCTCACCGGGCCGCAGGAGTTGTACGCGTACGTCGGCCGCGCCCACCGACAGCTGCCGGTGGCGGAGGCAGTGGCCGTCCGCGGCTACGGCAGCGCGTACTCCCGTACCCCCGCCGTCGACGAGACCACCCTCGAACCGCTCCGCTTCACCCTCTGCTGCCTGGTCCTGCTCCCTCTCTTCGTCTACTTCTCCGTATGCGTCCGGCTCTCGGCTGAGTCCCGCTCGCGCCGCCTCGCGTCCCTGCGGCTGCTGGGCCTGAGTGCCCGCGACACCGTGCGGGTGAGCGCCGTCGAGACGGTGTGCGCGGCCGTGATCGGCGCGGTGGCCGGTCTCGGCCTGCACCGCCTCGTCAACGCCGCTGTGGCCGAGACCGGTTGGGCCGGTTTGGCCTGGTACCCGGCCGACGGGCGTCCCGGTGCCGCGACCCTCGCCGCCTGCCTGCTGGGCTGCCCCGCCCTCGCCTACGCCGCCGGCCGACGCCACGCCGGAGAGGCGGCGCTGCGCCCCCTCGCCGTACGCCGCCACGAACGCTCCCCGGCGCCCCGGCGCTGGATCGCCGCCGCCACCCTCCTGCCCGGACTCGGCATCGTCAGCACCTACTGCGTCCTCGGCGTTCTCGGCGAGAAGGTCCAGCCGAGCGCCCTGACGTCCGTCCTCGTGCCCGCCGGAGCGCTGCTCACCGGCGCCGGGCTCGTCCTCGCCCTGCCCCCGGCGACGACCTGGCTCGCCGGCCGGGTCGCCGAGGCCGCGCAGAGTCTCCCGCTCACCCTCGCCATGCGCCACCACGAGGCACGTCCCGGCGCCGCCCTCCGCGTCGTAGGGGGTCTCGTCCTCCTCGTCTACGCCGCCTCCCTGACCCAGGGGGTCCTGGTGGAGATCGACCAGGTCAGCCGCAGGGACGCGCCGAACCAGGAGTACGCCGTCCCTTACGAGACGCTGTCCGCGTCCCAACGGGCGGGAATGGCCGGGGCGGAAGGGGTCGAGGGCCGGATGGTCTCCGCCGCCGCGGCCGGTTACGACTCGGGCCTGCTGGTCGCGACCTGCGCCCAGCTCAGCGCCTTCGCCGTACCGGGGAGTGTGCGCGGCTGTGTGGACGGCAAGGTCCTCGCCCTTCGCGGTGCGGGGGTCCTCACGGACAGCCGGCCCGGCGACTCCCATGCCGTGCGCCTGCGCGACGAGGACGGCCGGGCCGCGGGCCGGATCACGGTCACGGTGCCCCACGAGGCGGTGACCCTCAGCGTCGTCCAGCCCTCCGACGTGGCCTCCGCGATCCTCCTCGTCCCCCCGGCAGCCCTCCCTCCGGGGACCCATCCCGCCCGGGCCCGGCTCCTGCTGAGTGGCGCACCGCAGCCCGAAGCCGTACGCGCGGTACTCGACCGGCTCGCCGCGATCGCCCCCACCGCCAGTATCGAACCCACCGGGATCGTCATCGGATCGCTCAGTCAACTCGCCGTGATCGAGGGCCTCCTGGACACCGGAATGGTCCTCGGGCTGGCCATCGGGGTGGCCGCCTTCCTGGTCTCCGCGGCCGACAGCGCCATGGACCGCCGGGGCAGAACGGCCACCCTCACCCTCCTCGGCATCCGCACCGGCACCCTGCGGGCCGCCCAGTGCGCCCAGGTCCTGCTGCCCCTCGCTCTCGGCATCGGCGGCGCCCTCCTCGCCGGACGCCTCGCCGAGTCCAGCTACCTCGTGACCGGCGGCGGCACCGTCTTCTGGGACGGCGAGGGACTCCCCCTCCTGCTCCTGAGCGCCCTCGGCGTCCTGCTCGTCGCGGGCCTGGCCTCCCTGCCCATGGCCAGACGCCATCTCGACCCGCGCCTACTGCGCCGCGACTGAGGCCCCTTCGCCGCGAAAAGGCCGTCCGAAAGGCCACCCCAACGCAAAGGGCCACCCCAACGCGAAGGGCCGCCGGGCGTACCCGGCGGCCCTTCTCCCCTGGCGGGGGGTGCTGGTCTACTTCAGTTTCGCGGCGAGTTGGGGGACCACGTGGTCCAGCGCGTACTGGACGGAGAGGACCGAGTCGGTCGCGAAGGCCTGGCTGGACTTCTCGTCGAAGATCAGGGAGTGGCCGGCCTTGACGGAGGGGACCGCCTTGTACAGCGGGTCGTTCTCGATGGTCTTGTCGGGGACGCCGATCGCCGTCATCACGGTCAGGTCGGAGTCGAGCAGGTCCAGGTTCTCCTTGGAGATGTTGACGGAGAACCCGGCGCCCGCCTTCGCCTCGACCTTCGGGTTGTTCTTGAAGCCGAGGCGCTCGACGAAGTCGGTGCGGCCGGTGCCGTGCACGTAGGCGCCGAAGCCGTCCGAGGTGCGCGAGCCCAGCGTGATCGTCTTGTTCCTGAACTCGGGGTGCTCCTTGCGGACGGCGGCGAACTTGTCCTCCGTCTGCTTGATGAGCTGGTCGCCCTTGTCCTTCAGGCCGAGCGCGGCCGAGATCATCTGGGTCTGCTTCTTCCAGGAGATCATGTACTGGTCGCCGCCCTTGGGGACGTCGACGGTCGGCGCGATCTTGCTGAGCGTGTCGTAGCGGGTCTTGTCACCGCTCGACTTCGTGTCGAGGATCAGGTCCGGCTTGAGTTCGGCGATCTTCTCGAACTCGGGCTCCATCGTGCCGATCAGCTGGGGCTTCTGGTCGTACATGCCCTTGGCCCAGGGGCCGACGCCGTCGCCGCCGAAGGGCAGCCAGTCGCTCGCGCCGACGGGCTGCACGCCGAGCGCGAGCGCCGTCTCGGCGTCGCCCCAGCCGAGCGCCACGACGCGCTTGGGCTGCTTGTCGACGGATATCTCACCGAACTTGGTGGCGACCTTGGCGGGGAAGGCCCCCGCCGCCGCCTCGGCTCCGCCGCCGGAGCCCGACGACGCGTCCGTGTCCCCGTCGTCGGAGGAGCCGCAGGCCGCGAGGGCGACCAGGAGAGCGGCGACCCCCGCGGACATCAGGACCGGGGTACGACGGCGGGAACGGCGGGGGGTGCGCTGCCCGGGGGCGTCCGAGGCGGAGGAATGGTTCATACCGCTTAGGTTAGCCTCCCCTTATTCCCCTCGGGAACCCGGGGCGCCCCTCAGGCGGCCGTCGACTCCGTCACATGGTGCCGTCCCAGCGGTACGACCATGGGGGTGCCGGACGCCGGGTCGGGCACGACCGAGCAGCGCATCCCGAAGACCTCGGTGACCAGTTCCTGCGTCACGATGTCGTTGGGCGCGCCCTCCGCGACGATCTCGCCGTTCGCCATCGCGATGAGGTGGTCGGCGTAGCGGCACGCGAGGTTCAGCTCGTGCAGGACGGCGACCATGGTCACCCCCCGCTCCCGGTTGAGGTCGGTGAGCAGGTCGAGGACGTCGAGCTGGTGGCTGAGGTCGAGGAAGGTCGTCGGCTCGTCGAGCAGCAGGATGTCGGTGCGCTGCGACAGGGCCATCGCGATCCACACGCGCTGCCGCTGCCCGCCGGAGAGTTCGTCCACGGGCCGGTCCGCGAGGTCGAGCACGTCGGTGGAGAGCAGCGCCTCGGCCACCGCCCGGTCGTCCTCGGCGGTCCACCGGCGGAAGAAGCCCTGGTGCGGGTAGCGGCCCCGGCCCACGAGGTCGGCGACGGTGATGCCCTCGGGTGCGCTCGGCCCCTGCGGCAGGATGCCGAGCACGGCGGCGACCTCCTTCGTCGGCATCTCGCGCACCGAACGGCCGTCCAGCAGCACCGCGCCCGACAGCGGCGGCAGCAGCCGCGCCATGGACCGCAGCAGCGTCGACTTCCCGCACGCGTTGGGCCCGACGATCACCGTGAAGCTGCCCGGCGGGATGCGCACGCTCAGCCCGGGGACGATCTCCCGCCCGTCGTAGCCGAGCCGCAGGTCCCGCGCCTCCAGCAGGTGCCCGGGGGCGCTCCCCGTACCGCCGGGGGCCGCGCCCTTGTCCGGGGTGGTGTGTTCCGCGTTCACCGGCGGCGCTCCTCGTCTCGTTGGTGGCCGTGTCCGTACGGCCGGTCGGCCGCTGTCCCCGCGGCTGCCCCGGTCCTCGTCGTCCGTGCGCTCATCCGCCGCGCCCCACCCGGTTGGTGCGGGCCAGCAGCCACAGCAGGTACGGCGCGCCGACGATGCTCGTGACGACGCCGACCGGCAGCTGCACCCCGGGCAGCGCGTGCTGGGCGGCGAAGTCGGCGAGCAGCACGAGCAGCGCCCCGGTCAGCGCGGAGTGCGGCAGGACCGCGCCACGCCCCGGCAGCAGGGCGCGCGCGACGGGCGCCGACACGAAGGCGACGAAGCCGACCGGTCCGGCGGCGGCCGTCGCGACGCCCGCGAGCGCCGTACCGCACGCGAGCAGCAGCAGCCGGTCGCGTCCCACGCGGTTGCCGAGCCCCGCGGCCGTGTCGTCGCCGAGTTGCAGCACGGGCAGGGAGCGCGCGAGGAACAGCGCGGCCGGGACGAGGACGACGAGCGCGCCGAGCAGCGGCCACACCTGGGTCCAGGACCGCCCGTTGAGGCTCCCGGTCAGCCACAGGAAGGCTTCCTGCGCCTCGCGGACGTCGGAGCGCGTCATGACGTACGAGATGACGCTGACCAGTCCGGCACCGAGACCGACGCCGACGAGGACGAGGCGCGAGCCGACCACGCCCTCCCGCCAGGCCAGCAGGTAGATCGCGGCGCCGGTGACGAGCGCGCCGGTCAGGGCGCTGCCGGACAGGGCGGTGCCGCTGAGCCCGAGGATCAGGGAGCCGAGGACGGCGGCGGCGCTCGCCCCGGCGCTGATGCCGATGACGTCGGGGCTCGCGAGCGGGTTGCGCAGCAGGGTCTGGAAGAGCGCGCCCGCCATCCCGAAGCCCGCGCCGACGAGGATCGCGAGCAGTGCTCTCGGCAGCCGCAGTTCGACCACGACGAAGTGCGATCCCGCGTCGCCGCCGCCGAGCAGCGTCGACACGACGTCGCGGAGGGGGAGGACGTAGTCGCCGACGCTGACCGACACGCACAGCATCACGAGGACCGCGAGGAGCAGGACACCGCCGACCCACAGGGACCGGACCCGTCCGTGCCGCCGTACGCCGTCGACGGTGCGCACCGCCGCGTCGAGCCGGGCCGCGGCCTCGTCCTTGCCGGGCTTCGCGGGCGTCGCGGGGGCGGGCGCGCTCACAGTTCCACCAGCTTCCTGCGCCGGACCAGCCAGATGAACGGGATGCAGCCCAGGCCCGCCGTGATCACCCCGACCTGCACCTCCCCGGGCCGTGCGACGACCCGGCCGAGGATGTCGGCGAGCAGCAGCACGGTGGGCGCGAGGACCGCGCTGTACGGCAGCACCCAGCGGTAGTCGGGGCCGGTGAACAGGCGCGCGGCGTGCGGTACGGCGAGCCCGAGGAAGCCGATGGGCCCGGCGACCGCGACGGAGGCCCCGCACAGCAGGACGACGGCGGCGGCCGAACCGGCCCGCACGAGGCCGACGCGCTGGCCGAGGCCGCGCGCGACGTCGTCCCCGAGCGACAGCGCGTTGAGCTGCGGGCCGAGCAGCAGGGCGAGCACCCCGCCGGCCACGACGAAGGGGAGCGCCTGCCACAGCACGGCCCCGTCCCGGGCGCTGAGCGAGCCGACCTGCCAGAACCGGAACTGGTCGTAGCTCTGGCGGTCCCTGAGCAGGACGGCGTTGGTGAGCGCCTGGAGCACGGCGGTGGTCGCGGTGCCCGCGAGGGCGAGTTTGACGGGCGTGGCGCCCTCCCGGCCGAGCGAGCCGACCCCGTACACGAGGAGCGCGGCGAGCAGCGCGCCGAGGAAGCCGAACCAGATGTACTGGGAGGAGGAGGTCAGTCCGACGACGCTGATGGCGAAGACGACGGACAGCGAGGCGCCCGCGTTGACGCCGAGCAGCGTCGGATCGGCGAGCGGGTTGCGCGCGACGCCCTGCATGACCGTCCCGGCCAGCCCGAGGCCGACCCCGGCGAGCAGTCCGACGACGGTACGGGGCACGCGCACCTCGTGGACGACGAGCTGCCCCTTGTCGGCCGGGTCCCGGTCGAACACGGCGTGCAGGACATCGCCGAAGCCGACGTGGCCGGAGCCGATGAGCAGGCTGGCCGCGACGGTGAGGAGGAGGACGAGGAGGCAGCCGAGCAGCCCGAGCACGAGAGCGCCCCGGCCGCGCGCGGTACGGGACTTCTCCGCCTTCGGGCCGTGGTCGACGGGCTGCGGAGGGTCGCGCCGCACGAGCGGCGTGCCGCTCACCGCCGCACCGTCCGGGCGCCTGTCGTCCGCTCACGCACTGTCTCTCACCCTTGCACCCTGGCTCTTGGGGGCCCACCACCACCGGTCTGAAGTAAGGCAAGGCTAACAGTGCCTTTCCGGCCAAGCGGGCCCACCACCTGCGCCGGGCCTGGGGCGGGGGCCGGGGGCGGGGCCCGGTGCCCCCTCCCCGTACCGGCCCCGTACGCGTTACGCTCGCGCCGCCCGCCGTCCGCCCTGGGAGGCGGCCGGACCAGCACACAGAGGCAGGGGATCACGTTGCCGCCCTCGGACCAGCCCGCACCCGTGCCCGCGCCCCGGCGGGAACAGCCGGTCGGCTTCGCCCTCTCCGTCCCGGAGACCTGGTGGGAGTTCGACATCCGCCCGGAGGGCCGCGAGGCGACGGTCCGCGCGCTCGTGGAGGAGCGGACCCGCCAGGTCCCCGAGCTGACCCCGTACCGCACCGAGCTGTCCACGATGCTGCGCGGCATGGCGAAGGACGCGTGGGCCTCGGGCGCGGTCTACCTCGGCTGCATGGCGGAGAACTTCGACGGCGTACCGCTGTCGGCCACGGTGAGCGTGACGATGGCCGGCGCCCGCACGAAGGACGGCACGGCCCTGGACACCGACCCGGCGGCGATCGCCCGTTCCCTCGGCACGATCACGGCCCGCCGCGAGGGCGACGCGTGGCGGAAGGTGACGACCGTCGAGATCCCCGAGGTCGGTCAGGTCGCGCGCACCTACGGCGTCGAGGACGTCCCCGTGGAACGCGGCGACACCCGCACCCTGCGCATGGCGCTGACCCAGACGTACATCCCGGTCCCGGGAACCACCGAGCGCGTCGTCCTCGTCTCCGGGGCCAGCCCCGTCCTGGACCTGGCGGAGGCGTTCCACGACATCTTCGACGCGGTGACCAGCACCTTCCGCTTCGTGTGAGCGGCACCCGGAGCACCGGCGGCAGCAGGAGCAGAAGGACCAGAAGGAGAGGACGGCCATGGGCAAGGGGAAGAGCGACCTGGCGCTCCCGCTGAGCGAACTGGAGGACTACGGCGACCGGCTCCGCTCGGTCCGCACCCGCCTCAACCGCACGAAGAAGCTCTTCGAGTCCTTCCGGGACGACCTCGGCGACGGCAGCGTCTACGACGCCCTCGACGACTTCGAGTCCCACTGGGAGGACGGCCGCGAGGACATCACCCAGCAGCTCGACGCCCTCGCCGACATGTCCGACGCGGTGGTCCGCGAGTTCAAGAAACTCGACGACGACCTCGCGAGGGAGGCGGAGAAGGGGAGCCGGAAGAAGGAGTCGGGGTCGGGGTCAAGTGGTGGGTCCAGTGGCGGGACCGGTGGCGGGTCCGGCGCGGGGAAGTGACGCGGCCGGTGTGACGGGGAACGGGCCGATCAGCGGGCCCTTCATCTCGCGCCCGCGACGGGCTGCCGCACCACCGACTGGATCTCCTGGACCGTCACGTCACGGGTCTGCCCGTAAGTCCCGCCGGGCAGCTCGCCCCCGGTGCCCCCTGAACCGGCCCAGTCGACGCGCCAGTTGAGCGTCGCGCGCAGGGCGTACGTCCGGCCGCCGGAGGAACGCAGGTACGTCACGCCGCAGGGCGGCAGGTCCGCCGCGTCGGCCCCTCCGCGACGCGGCGCGCCGATCGTCCCGTCCGGGCCGGTCGGGCACTCCCCCGAGGCCGGATACGTGACGGCCCGCGCCGCCCCCGGGTCCACACGCAGGCCCACGGGCCGTGCGGTGGTCCGCGCCCACAGCCCGGCCTGCGGGAGCCGCGCGGTGACCGAGACAGGGGTGAAGCGGGAACGGTCGAGCCAGATCCACGACGGCAGGTTGACCACCGAACGGTCCGCCGGGGTCATCCCGACCTCCGTCCCCGGCACCCTCGTCGACTGGTAGGCGAGGGCCGCGAGCATGGCCGGTGTCATCGCACGCGGCACGGAGGGGACGGTCCCCCTCGGCACCCAGAAGGGCTTCCGCGCGCACTGCCCGGCCCGCGCGTCCCCCGGGATCTCCGGATTGTCGACGGCGACCCACCACATGCCGGGCCTCTCGTCACGGGTGTGGAAGTCGCCGTACCGCCGCCGGTCGGCCGCGAAGTCCCCCGGGGCCCCGCCGGTCGCGGTGTGCATGGCCCACTTGGCCTCGGTGAACGTCCGGAACGCCTCGGCCGTCCAGAACGGCTCGTACCAGCAGGGGGGCGGGGACCAGTGGGGGGTGGTGGGGGTGAGGGGGCCGGTGGGGGTGCGGCTGGAGAGGGCGTGGGGGTGGGGGGACGCCGTGAGGGTTACTCGGGAGGTGATGGTGTGGGGGCCTGAAGTGGCGGACTGGGTGGTTCCGACACTGCTGCGCTCACGCTCGGCGCGAGCCTGTGACGCACCGCTGAACATCGCGGCCATGATGACCACGGCAACGGTCCATGACTTCACGGTTGGCATCGCGCGGCTCCGCGTTCCGAATCCACGGAAACCGTCTGCCAGATTCCCCGGGCGTTCTTCTTGAGGCTGGTCTCGTATGCGACATAGGCCGTGGCGGCCACCTTCGTGGTCCGGTGGATGCGGTGAGTTCTGACCTCTTCGGTGAACGCCTTGCTCTCGTCCCCGCAGTACGTCAGCCGAGCCGCCGAGCGACTCATCAGCTGCACCTGTCTGTCGTAGTACCGGGTCACACCGGTCCACGTCTCCTGATGCTTGTGGTAATCCGTGACGAACGCGTGCCCGGACTCAATGGCCTCGTCCGCCGCGTAGTCCGTGAAGTGCGAGCCGTCGAACGTTCCGCGCTCGATCGCCAGGTCCATGGAGTTGATCCAGTTCGCGCTGTCCGCGAGAACCTCCCCCGCCACCCCCGACCGCGGACCGCCCTCGAAAACATTCCGCATCCCCGTCGGCAGCACCACCCGGGGCCTCTCCCCGCGTTCCGCTCCCGCGGGCGGGGTCGAGGAGGGAGAAGGCCGTTCCGTCTCGGCGCCCTTGATGGTCTCCGCCCTCGGCTCTCCGGGGCCTGTGCAGCCCACGGTGGTCAGTAGCGCCCCGACCACTCCCGCCAGTCCCAGTACGACCCTCGTCACCGCTCGCGCACCGCACCGCACCACGCCGCCCACCTCCGTACCGCCACGGGCACCCTGCCCCCGGCACAGAGCCCAACGAGGCGCGAGCGCATTGGTGGGCGGCAGGGGGCGGGCCGGACCCGACCGCGTGAGAGTGCGGCGGACCAGGTTGACCCGGGCCAGGTTGCCGCGAGGCGGGAGCGGGGCTGCCCGGTCAGCCCACCTCGTTGCGCGCGACCGCCGTCCCGGCGACCCGTACCGAACCCCCGTAGAAGATCCCCGTGAAGATCGGCTGGTAGGTGAGCTGGATGCGGACCTCGACCTCCTCGGCGTCGGCCGCGACGCAGCCCGAAGCGGCCGTGTCCGCGCCGGACATGCCCATCTCCCGGGCGAACTCGGCCACCCGTGCGCCGCAGTTGCCCGCGTTGATGGGCGCCTCGCCGCCCTTGCCCTCGTACAGGGCCTCGCGGTCTATGTCCTGCGCCGCGTAACGGGCGGCCTGTTCCGCGATGTCGGCGGCGCGTTCGCGCTGGGAGATGGACAGCCCGCCGTCCACGACGAAGGCCGCGAGGGACAGGAAGACGAGCGCGAAGATGATGACCGCCCCGGCCCCCGACCCCCGGTCGTCGAGGTCCCGGACCTGTGACAGCCTCCGGACGCGGTCCCGCACGAACTCCCTCATCCTGCCTTCCTCTTGTACGGATCGAGCGGCGAGGTCGAGTGCCCGGTGAGCGTCGTCGGGATGTCGAGGCCCAGGATCGCGAGGCCGCGCACCTGGCAGCTCACCTCGACGGAGAAGAGGTCCGCGTCCTCGAAGCCGGCGCTGGTCTTGCTGACCTCGACCGGTCCCGAGCAGATGTCGGTGAGGTCGGCCTCCGCCGCGCGTCGCGCCTCGGACATCGCCGTGCCCTCCTCCCACTGGAGGGAGCCGGAGCGGGCGGCGTCGCGGGCCGCACCGTCCACCGCGCCCCGCCCGTCGACGAGTTGACCGAAGGCGACGAGCACGAGGATGAACAGGATCATGACGGGCGCGAGGATCACCACCTCGACCGTGGAAAGCCCCCGGTCCCGGTCCGTCCCCCGCCCCCGGTCCCGGCCCGACCACCGGACCGCCTCGCACAGGTCTCGCAGAGCGCGCGGGCGTCGTACGACTCGGCGGCCCCTCATCCCTGCCCCTCCGTGACGAACCGCTCGACCGGACCCACCGACTGCGCGTGCACCGTCAGGTCCAGCCCGGGGAAGACCGTCGGGACCCGGGCGGTGATCTCCACGCCCACGGTGTCCGCCTGCGGCTGGACCAGCTTCACGTCCGGGCCCAGGACGAGCTGCGGGCCGAGCTGCCGTATGTACTGGTCGGCCGCGCCCCGCGCCTCGCCGCGCCACTGCCCGGGGTGCTCGTCGGCGGTCGCGCGCGCCTTGCGGGCCCCGGCCTGCGCGGCGGCCTGGGCGACGTGGTCGGCGAAGGAGTACAGCGCGAACTGCACCGAGGCGAAGATCATGAAGAACAGCAGCGGGGTGAGCACGACGAACTCGATCGCCGTCATCCCGGCGTCCGGGGCGCGGCGCCCGGGCCGCGCGGCGGGAGGGGAACCGGCGGCGGCCGGCCCCCCGCCGCCGTCCCCGTGGCAGCGCGCGGCGAGGCCACGCAGCACGCCCCGGCCACCGTCACCGCCCCCGCGCCTCACGTCGTCCGCCCCGTCCCGGTCTCCGAGGCCGCTGCGGCCTCATTGCTCACGTCGTCCCGCATTGCCGTGCCCCCGCAGGGGCGTACGGCGGGCATCAGCAGGTCTTGCCCGCGTCCGCTCCCTTGATGCAGTTGCCGACCTTGTTCGCGCCGTCACTGAGGGCCGCGTTGAGGATGGCGGCGACGACGCCGACGATCGCGACGACGACGGCGGAGATGATGACCCACTCGACGGCGGAGGCGCCCCGGTCCAGTTCGCCCGAGCGGATGCGCTGGTAGCGGCCCTGGATGAAGGTCAGGAGGAAGTCGACGGCGGGGTGGCTGAAGCGGCGCGAACCGGCCCGGCGCATGCCAGGGACGCCCGTACCGGTACCGGTCTCGTTGATGTTCTCGGTCTCGTTCACGGTGTCTCGTGTCCTCTCTGGTCGGGGAGAAGGAGAAGAAAGAAGGAAGAAAAACAGGAGAGGAAGTGGAGGGAAGGGGGGAAACGGAGCGATGGCGATCCCCGGAGGCCCGCGGCCGGCCGCCGCCCTACACCTGGAACACCCGCATCGCGGCCGGGAAGATCAGGAACACCAGGAAGCCCGCACACAACAGGAGTTGGGCGACCAGCATGGACTGGGACTTCTCCCCCGCGCTGCCCTCGATCTCGGCGAGCTCGCGGTGCCGCATCGTCTCGGCGCGCGAGGCGAGGGACTCCCGTACCTTCGCCCCGTCGTCGGCGACGAGGGCGAGCGAGGCGGACAGGTCCTTGAGCTCCTCGACGCCCAGCTCCTCACCGAGCCGGCCGAGCGCCTGCCACTGGCTGTGCCCGGTGATGCGGGCGTCGGCCAGCGCGTTGCGGATACGGCGGGCCGCCCAGCCGTCACTGACCTCGGCGGCGGCCATGAGCGCCTCGGGCAGACCGCGACCGCCCGCGAGGCTCATCGCGACCAGGTCGAGGTACGCGCCGATGACCCGTCGCAGGTCGCGGCGCTTGTCCTGCGCGTCGCGCCGTACTTCGAGGTCGGGCAGGAAGAAGAACAGGGCCGCGCAGCCGAGCGCGAGCCACACCGGGATCAGCGGGCTGCGGCCGAAGCCGAGGACCGCGACGACGGCGAACACGGCGGGGCCGAAGATCAGTCCGGCGGCGGCCAGCAGCACCTTCGTGGCGAGGAACTTCTCCCAACTGCGGCCCAGCACCGCCAGGTCGGAGCGCAGGGAGCGCAACTCCCAGCCCTGCTGCCTGTACAGCTCGGCGACACGGGCACCGGTACGGGCACGCAGCGAGTCGAGACGGCCGCCGCCCTCCTCCTCGTGACCGGAGCGCGCCGACTCGTAGGCGCCCCGGGCGCGCAGCGCGTCGACGCGGGCCACGGCCTGCACCGGGTTGCGGCCGGACGGCATGAGGGCACGGATCAGCGCGTAGACGCCGAGGCCGAGGAGGGCCCCGATGAGCAGCGGTGGCCAGAGGTTCACCGGCGTACCGTCCCGTCGTTCTCGGTCCCGGGCCGCGGCAGCGGACTCTGCTGCGGAACACCCGCCCCGCGTACGGGAGTCGTACCCGCCGCGCCGCCCGGGCCGGTCGGCCGGACGAAGAGGACGGACGGATCGTCGCGGACGAGGAAGCGTTCGGGGGTCTCGATGGTCGACAGCTTCCGCAGCCACCAGAAGCCGAGCGCGAACAGCCCGCACACGCAGCCGAGGACGAGCTGCCCCACGGCCGTGTTGTACGGCGACACGAAGTCCCGGTTGAAGACCGACAGGCCGAGGACGAAGAGCACGGACACGGCCACGACGATCTGCACGCTGCGCCGCGTCGAGGAGCGCTGCGCCATGACGCGCTGACGCATGTCGACCTCCTCGCGCGCCGACTTGGCGAGGGCGCCCAGCACTTGGCGCAGGCCGGGGCCGCGCAGCCGGGCGTTGAGGATGAGCGCGGCGACGATGATGTCGGCGGAGGCGTCGTCGATCTCGTCGGCGAGGTGCTGGAGCGCGTCGGGCAGTGGCGTACGGGAGCGCAGCCGGTCCACGAGCGCGTCGAGGTGCGGCCGCAGGACGGGCGCTGCGGCGCGGGCCGAGGCGGGGATGGCCTGTTCGAGGCCGACGGCGCCCGCGATGGTGTCGCGCAGCGACTCGGTCCACGCGGCGAGCGCCTCGACGCGCCGCATCCCGGCCCGTTCCTCACCGGCCCCGCCGAACAGCTTGTCCCAGAAGAAGACGAGGACCCCGGCGGCGATCCCGGTCACAGCCCAGCGCGTCGCGAGCAGGACGACGAGACCGACGCCGATCGCGAGGGCGCCGCGCCGTCCCACGAAGCGGGCGAGTTCGGCGGCCCGGCGGCCGGCCCGGGCCTTCTCGTGCTCGGGCTTGGGCGGCAGCCCGTACAGCGCGACGATCAGCAGCGCGAGCCCGCCACCGGCGGCGATGCCCGCGCCGAGCCCGCCGAGCACGGGCAGCGAGAAGAGTTCACCGAGCGAGCCGAGCCCGTCGAAGGCGCCGGAGAGCCCGTCGGCGAGCGGCTGTGCCCGCTCCACGACGGCAGTGGCGGTCGTCGTCATCCCCAGGCCCCCCGGTATCCCTGGGCGACGAGGTCCTCCAGGCAGGAGACGGGCGCGTGCGGCACGATCGAGCCGTCCGGGGCCTCGGCGAAGACCTCGCTGGACAGGACGCGGCCGTCCACACCGTTGACCTCGCGGATGGAGGTGACCATGCGCTGGAGCTTCCCGCCGCTCTGGTAGAGGTTGCGCCGCTGGATGAACACGACGAAGTTCACGGCGCCCGCGACCAGCATCTGGCTCGCCTCGATGGGGAGGCGTTCGGCGGCCTGGAGCGCGTACGTCGAGATGCGGTTGAACACCTCGCTGGAGCTGTTGGCGTGGATCGTGGACAGCGAGCCGTCGTTGCCCTGCGACATCGCGTTGAGCATCGTGACGATCTCGTCGCCGAGCACCTCACCGACGATGACCCGGGAGGGGTTCATACGCAGCGAGCGCCGCACCAGCTCGGCCATCGAAATGGTGCCCTGCCCTTCGGAGTTGGGCAGCCGTTCCTCGAAGGCCACGACGTTGGGGTGGAGTTCGGGGAAGGTGTCGAGCCCGAGTTCCAGGGCCCTTTCGACGGTGATGAGGCGTTCGGCGGGCGGGATCTCGTTGGCGAGGGCGCGCAGCAGCGTCGTCTTCCCCGCGTTGGTGGCCCCGGCGATCATGATGTTCTTGCGGGCGCGGACGGCGCACGCGAGGAAGTGCCCGATCTCGGGGGTGAGGGTGCCGTTGCCGACGAGGTCCGACATGAAGACCTTGCCCATGCGGGCGCGGCGGATGGAGAGCGCGGGGCGCCGGGTCACGTCCATGACGGCGGAGAGCCGGGAGCCGTCCGGCAGCCGCAGGTCGAGCTGGGGGTTGGCGGAGTCGAAGGGGCGCGAGGAGAGACCGGAGTAGGCGCCGAGTATCTGGATGAGTTCGACGAGTTCCTCGTCGGACTCGGCGACCGGCTCGGCGACGCTCTCGTGGCCGTCCGCGTATCCGACGAAGACCTGGTCGTAGCCGTTGATGTCGATGTTCTCGACCTCGGGGTCGTCCAGCAGCGGCTGGAGCCGGCCCACGCCGAACAGCGCGGCGTGCACGGCGGCCGCGTACTGCTCCTCGGTCTCGGCGTCCAGCGGGGTGCGGCCGGCGCCGATCTCGGCGCGCGCGTACTCCTCCAGGATCTGCGCGATGACGGCGCGCGCGTACTGCCGCTCGTCCTCGCCGGTCATGGGGGTGACGCCGCCGGCCTGGTCGATGCGGCGCTGCTCGGCGATGCGGTCGCCGGCCTCCTGGCGGAAGCGTTTGACCAGCGAGTGGTCGACGGTGCTCATCGTCCGGCTCCGGCGGGACGGCCGCTCGCCGGGTCCTGCGCGGTACCGCCGGGCCCTGCGGTACCGGCGGCTGCCTGCGGGCCGGCGGCGGGCCCGGACGCCCACAGACCGCCGTACTGCTGCTGGATGTCGACGACGACCTTGCGGGCGGAGCGTACGAGCAGCGACTTGTCGAGCCGTCCGCGCCGCCGCCCGGCGAGCTGTTCGGCGCCCGCCGGGTCCTCGGCGAAGCTGCCGACGACGCGGGCGCCGGTCTGCGCGGCCATCAGCATGTCGTTGACCTGGTGGACGAGCTTGGCGGCCCCGCCCGCCTCGGTGACCAGCAGCACCCCGATGAGGGGCGTGCCGAGCTGGGCGGCGCCGCGCTGGTGTCCGTGCAGCCGGGCGCCGAGGGCGGCGGACCGGTCCCGTACCCGGGCCAGCGCCTCGGGTGTCGTACGGGACACCAGCAGGACGAGCGAGGCGTGCGGCAGCAGGTCCAGTACGGGGCTGTCGCCGTTGATCCGGCCGCAGTCGGCGATGACGTCGGCGGGGGCGTGCGGGGAGTCGCCGAGCTGCGCGAAGGCCCGCCCGAGCGTCGGCCAGGTACCGGCGAGCCCGGCGGCCTGCTCGGAACCGCCGATCCCGACGAGCACTTCGAGCCCGCCGGCCAGGGGCTGCGCGTGGTCCCAGAGCTGGTCGGCGGCGAGGCCCCGGCGGGCGGTCGCGGCGATCGACAGCATGCCGGTGTTGGGGTCGAGCTGTCCGCCGTGGGCGGCGGCGCTGCGGTAGACGAGGTCTCCGCCGGCCGGGTCGGTCTCGGCGAGCAGCGCGCGGCGCGGCCATACGGCGGCGAGGGCGACGGCCGTGGTGGTGACGCCGGGCGAACCCTTGTCGGCGGCGAGAGCGATGAGCGCCATGGTGGTCCCCGTCCTTCCGGCTCAGCCCTTGGAACGGCCGGGGACGAGAGCGACCGCGGCCTCTCCGGCGGAGGACGCCTGCGCGAGGGCCTGGGCGTCGGCCTCGTCCACGACGACGGTCAGGGTCCGGTCCCCGACGTCGAGCGCGTCGGCGCCCTTCGCGCTGCCGCTGACGGACTTGACCTCGGCGTTGTCGGCGATCAGCGAGTTCTGGCCACCGGTGGAGCCGCCGCTCGCGCCGGAGGAGCCGCCCGTGGACGTACCGCCCGCGTTCTTGCTGACGCGGTACACGGCGACGGTCTCACCGCTCTTGAGGCCGCCCGGGTACTGCCCCTCCTTGAGGGCGATCCCGACGAGCGCCTTGCCGTCCGAGACGGTCGCGGCGCTGGCCCCGAACATCTCCCCGACGACGACGGCGCCCGGCGGGATGTCGGCCTTCGCCTTGAGCGTCCTCGTCACCGTGCCGCGCTGGCTCCACGGGATGTAGTTGATCCCGGTGTCCTCGGCGACCATCACGGAGGTGGTGTTCTTGTCGTTGATGGTCTCGCCCGCGGCGATGGGCGCGGTCGTGCGCACGACGGAGATCCGGTCCCCGGCCCGCAGCACGAGCACGGTGGCGCCGAGCGCCCCCACCAGGATCAGCAGTACGGCGAGCGCGGCGAGCGCGGGCTTGCGTTCCCTGGGCGGCGCGGGCAGGCGTTCACCCATGCCGTTCTGTACGGGTGTCGCGGCCCGGTCGGCCGTACGCTCCCTGACCTTCACGCGACTGCTCCCCGTGTCCCCGACTGCCCCTGAACCCCGCCCGCTTCACCGGCGGCGACCCCGCCCGGCCCGGATGTCAACACGGACCATGACAAGTCTCCGCACCGTACCAGGGGCCCATGACCCCCTCAAGACGCGTACTTACGGCGCCGGACGGCACAGACCACCGTGAACCGGGCCCCCGATCAGGCGGGTTGACACCCTCCACCGGACCACCCGCCACCGACCCGGCCGAGGTCTCCATGCAGCCTGCACCAACCCGTTATCCAAGCGTCATGAAGTGACACGACATCAGCGGGACACTCCCACCACAGGCCCGGAAAACCCGCGAGTTCGCCCCTTTCGGTATACCGGAGGGCAAAGGGGCCGAGTCACCCGAAGGAGCGAGGCGAGATCGCCGCGCGTCCCGGACACTGCGCAGGGCGACTGGCGCCCGACTACCACCGGCCACCGGCCGACAAGCAGGCCGGCCATGCGTACTGGTCCACATCACCCGCACCACCAGCGGATTCCGAGACCCCGCGCAGACGGCACGAACGGGCGGGGACCGGTCCGTTGTTCGCCGTTCCCCGCCCGCTCGTGTGATCTCGCTCCGCGTGGTCTCGCTCCGGCGGCGGCCGTTACTTGCCGCGCACGCCCTTCGAGAGTTCGTCGTCCAGGTCCTCGTACGCCTTCGCGGCGTTGGTCAGGAACTTGCCCATGCCCTGAAGGCCCTCGATGGTGTCCTTGGCGCCCTTCTTGAACTCCTTGAAGGACTCCTCGAACGCCTGCGAACCCTTGCGGGTGGTGTAGCCGTCCTTGACGAGGCCCTCGATGTAGCGCTCCAGGGAGTCGAGCTTCTCGTCGATCTTGTCCTTGGCGTCCGTCAGCTTGCCGGCCGCCCGGTGCATCTCGTCATATGTGATATCCGCGTCTTTGCCACCGGCCATCAGGCTCTCCTCCGTCGATCGACTCCACAGCCGGCCGCAGGGACAGCCCCCGTGGCCCCTCGAACAACCAGCCGGAGACTCCGCACCGCCTGTTCGGCCCCAGCAGCTTACGGGCGACGGATGCGGCTGCAAACCCTGAGCGGTTCTGTGACCGAACAGGGTCATCGCGGCAGGAGTTGGCGAATGTCATGTCCCGCCCTGTCCGCACAACCCGCCACGTTCCCCTCCGGACTCCTCCGAACTCCCTGGACGGCCCGGACCTTCTCAGGTCTTTCCGGGATCTTTCCGGGATCTTTCCTGGATGCGTCCTGAATCTTTCCCGCCCCCTGCCGGTCCTTCCCGGTCTCCGCGCGCCCCGGCTCCGCTACCGTTCGGTCCGGAACGCAAGGTGGTCGAGAGCCGGCCACGACGACCCGCGGCACCAAGGAACTCCGGACATGGCCCGACCCTCGTTTCCTCACATCGGCTGGGACCCGACCCCGGGAGATCCCACGGACACCCGCGCGCTCGCGCGGAAACTCGGCTCGCTCGCCGGGGAACTCCAGGAGTCCCTGGATGATTTGGGGCGGATAGAGTGCGGCGCCTGGAAGGGAAAGACCGCGCACGCCTTCGTCGAGTACCTGTCCACCGACGTCACCCCCCTGGTCCGCAAGAGCCACGACTCCTTCGCGAAGGCCTCGCGGGCCCTGCACCGCTGGGCGGGTCAGCTGGAGGACTTCCAGGACGAGGCGGACCGCCTGGAACGCGAGGCCGGCGAGGCGCTGTCCGCCGACGCGGAGGCCGAGGCCAAGGGCAAGGACCGCAGCGAGACCTCCGGGGACGTCAACAAGGCCACCGGGAAGGTCGACGACCTGGAGCGGCGTTACCGCGAGGCGGCGGACGCGATCAGCCGGGACCTCGACAAGGCCGCCGACATCGCCCCGGACGAACCGGGGTTCTGGGACAAGCTGGGTTCCGGGATCGCGGACGCCTGGAAGGCGACCAGTGACTGGCTGGAGGAGCACGCCGACCTCATCGCCTTCATCGGCGACCTGCTCAGCGACCTGACGGCGATCCTCGGCACGCTCGCGATCCTCACCATCCCCTTCGAACCGCTCGGCGCCATCTTCGGCGCCGCCGCCCTGATCACCAGCGGACTCGCACTCGTCACCCACTCCGTGGCGAAGCTGGCGGGCGGGGACGTCAGCTGGATGTCCCTGGGGACGGACGCACTGGGGCTGCTGCCGGGCATCGGGCTGCTCAGCAAGGGGGTCAAGGTCGTCGACGAGGCGGCAGCCGCGGGTCGCGTCACAAGGTTCGGCTCCGGCTTCAAGTCCACGACGCTTGGCGCAGGCGCACGGAACTACTTCGCGACCAGCGAAATGGCAGGTCATGTGCAGGGCGGCCTCAAACTGTTCGGCAAGGTCGCGCTCGGTGGCACCTTCGACGAGATCGGGCTCATCAGCAAGGGTTCGGGGACCATGGACCGGCTCGCGGGCCTCGCCGAGGCCGGCTACCACCAGGGGCAGTGGATCGGCACCAAGGGCCTCAAGCTCATCACCCGCGAGAAGCTGGCCATCGACCCGGAGAAGGGGCTCGGCGTCGCCATCGACGCCGCAGGCAAGATCGGAACGAAGATACCGGCTCTGGTCCAGCACACCGGCGAACTACTGCACCCCGGCGACCGCTTCCAGCAGGCGGCCGGTGCCCGATAGATCCCTCGGCACAGCCGCCGCGCCGGACGCGGTGACCGCCCTTCCCCCTGTCTGGAGCTGAACGTCATGCCTGTCTGGCAGCCCGAACCCGGCGAGACGCTACTCGCCCGCAACCCCTGCTTCTTCGCCTCCGGCCTCGCCCCCACCCTGCGCGGGAAACGCTGGTTCCGCGACCCGGAGGGCCGCGACATCCAGAGCGAGCTGACCGAACAGGCAGGCTGGCCCGAAGCCCCGACGATGGAACCGCTCGACCCCGGAGAGGCGAAGAAGAACGGCTTCGTACGCGGCCTCGGTACCGCCGCCTTCGGGGCCATCGGCCTCGCTGTCGGCGTCCTCGGCGGCAACCTTCCCGGGGACTCCGGCGGAGGCAAAGGGGGCCGCGTCACCGACCGGCCGAACGAGATCGACGACTTCCCGGTCCTGTGCGGCGCACCGGGCACCCTCGCCCGCACCCTCCCCTGGCAGCTCGACCCCGGCAGGCAGCCCGAGGACTACACGACCCACCTCGCCGTCACCGACCGCCGCCTGCTCGTACTCGGGCTCCCCGGCAAGGACGCCGAGCGGGACGAAGTCCTGTGGCAGGCTGAGCGCGAGGTGATCGCTTCGGCGACCCGGATGCCCTACAGCCCGACCCGCCACGACCTCAAACTCGTCTTCAGCGACGGCTCCTGGTGCCGACTGGTCGGCACCAGCGCCTTCTGGCCCGGCTCCAACCAGATCCGCCAGCCCCCGGACATCATCCCGGAGGGCGACTACACCCCCGCGCTGCGCAAGGCGATCGCCGAGGTCCAACGCACCTTTCCCGACAGGGAGGTGTTGTTCGTGCAGCGGCGTCGCAGCGGGAACTACGTGATTCGCGGACGTCACCCACACGACAAGCCCAGCGCGAACAGCGGCCTCTTCCTGCATCCCGCGATCGTGAACGAATCCGGTCGACGGGTACGTATGCCCTCGGACGACGACATCTGATCGGCGGCTCCATGACCACCTCCACCACCCCACTCCCCCCGCCCACGGACCTCCCCACCGACCCCGACGTACCGCCCCTCTACTTCTCCGTACCCGACGGCTTCTTCGCCCTCCCCGTCGCAGCGGACCCGCAGGAACGCGCCGCCCGCGCCGAGTTGTTCGTGCGCCAGTTGTACGCGGAGGGGAGTCCGGAGCTGTGGGAGCCGGCCGCCCCGTACTACGAGGGGCTCGCGCGCTTCCTCGCCTCGGACGGGGTCTCGTACGCGGCGCTCGGCCTCTTCGCGCTGAGTCCCGAGGACGAACGGCCGGGCCCAGGTGGCCCGGAGGGGCGCAAGGTCGCGCAGTGTGCCTTCACGGTCGCCGCCGTACGCACCGACCACGAGGACCCGGAGGTGGCCGTGCAAGGGGTCCGTGCGGCACTCGCCCGCGACCCCGGGCACGACGCGCGCCTGCTCGAACTGCCCTGCGGTCCCGCCGTCTCGTGCGTCACCCTGCGCGAGATGCTGATCCAGCCCGAGTCCTCGGCCTCGGGCGCCCAGGAGCGGCTGGCCACCGGGCAGATACAGGTGCACGTCCCGTTCCCCACCGGCCCGTACACCGCCGTCTTCACCCTGCACACGGCCGCCACGGAGTACTGGGGCGAGTTCAGCGACATGTTCGCCGCCGTACTGCGCAGCGTCGAGTTCACGCGAGCCACGGAGCAGGCGAGCTGAGCAGGGGGGTGCTGGTCTCGCCTGACACCGGTACCGGTGCCGGTACCGAAACCGACACTGAATGCCGTGCGACCGGGCCGAACCGGCCGACCGGCGTCCCGCTCCGGGACGAGGGAAGCCCCCACCCGTTGCCCCCTCCCCGCCCCCTCCCGATATCGTCGGCGGGCGAGCGCGGTCCGCTCAGGAGGGCCGCCGGGGGGCTGTGAAAGGACCGCATCGTGCGTCTGACCGTGACCGTCGTCGATCCGCTCGGGGGCGGCGAGGCCGATGTGGTGCTCGACGCCGACCCGGAGTCACCGGTCGGTGAGATCGCCAAGGAGCTTGCCGCGCAGGCCGGTTCGGGCGAGGGCGCGCAGATCATCCCGATCGGGCACCACGGGCCGACGGCCGGTGCCCCGGTCGCGTACGTCGACGGGTATCCGCTCGACCCCGCCGCGACGGTCGGCACCACCCCCCTGCGCGAGGGCGCCGTCGTCAGTCTGCACGATCCGGCGGGCTGTCTGCCCGGGGAGCCGACCGGGCTGGTGGAACTGCGGGTCGCGGGCGGTCCGGCCGCCGGGGCCGTGCACCGGCTCGGCATCGGCCGCTACGACATCGGTTCAGGACCCGCCGCCCACCTGCGCATAGCGGACCCCGAACTCCCGTCCCGCGCCGTCACCTTGTCGGTGGCCGCCGACGGCACCTGCCGCTACACGCTGCCCGCCACCGGCCTGCCCACCCGCTACGAGGGCGCCGACACCGCCGCACGCGCGGAGGACACCTGGGAGCTGGGCGCCCAGCTCGCCGTCGGCAACACCCTCCTCGAACTCGACCGCTACGAACCGCCGAACGCGGCCCTCAAGTGGTCCGAGGACGGCACCGGACTCGACTACAACCGGCCGCCCCGGCTGCGCCCGCCCGAGCGGCAGACCCGGTTCAAACTGCCCACCCCGGTACGGGACTACGAGGCCCGTCCGCTGCCCTGGCTGATGGCGGTGACCCCGCTGGTCGGCGCCGTCGTGTCGGTCGCGATCTTCGGGCGCTGGTACTACCTGATCATGGCGCTGCTGAGCCCGGTCATCCTGTTCGGCAACTACTTCATGGACAAGAAGCACGGCCGCAAGTCCCACGCGCGGCTGGTCAGGGAGTACGAGGAGCACAAGGCGCGCATCGAGAAGGACGCGCAGGACGCGCTCGTCGCCGAACGCCGCGACCGCAGGCACGCCGTCCCCGGCCCGGCCGCCGTCCTGTCCCTGGCCACCGGCCCCCGTACCCGCCTGTGGGAGCGCCGCCGCACCGACGCCGACCACCTGCTGCTGCGCTTCGGCACCGGAACCCAGCCCTCCGAGGTGGTCCTCGACGACCCCGAACAGGACGACCACAAGCGGGAGGTGACCTGGGAGATCGAGGACGCCCCGGTCGCCCTGCCGCTCGCCGAGCTGGGCGTCCTGGGCCTGGCCGGTCCCGGTGACGCGGCGCGGGCCCTGGGCCGCTGGGCCGTCACGCAGGGCGCCGTCCTGCACAGCCCGCTCGACGTCGCCTTCTACGTCCTGACCGAGAACGGCGGCCGTCCGGACTGGGACTGGGTGCGCTGGCTGCCGCACGCCCGGCCCTCCGGCGGCGCCGACGTCAACGTCCTCATCGGTACGGACGCGGAGACCGTCGCCGCGCGCATCGGCGAACTGACCCAGATCCTCGACGCCCGGCTGAAGGCGGCGAAGGACAACGGCCGCGAGACCACGTTCAGCGATCCGGACCTCGTCGTGGTGTGGGACGGCTCGCGGCGGCTGCGCTCGATGCCCGGCGTCGTACGGCTGTTGCGCGAGGGCCCGCGCGTCGCGATCTACGCCCTGTGCCTGGACACCGAGGAACGCTTCCTGCCCGGCGAGTGCCAGGGCGTCGTCGTCGCCGAACCCGTGAGCGACGCCGACATCCTGCCCGCGCCCCGCGAGGGCGGCGGCACGGAAAACGCGAACGGTGCGGGGAAGACCGGCAGGAGCGGCCGGCGCGCGAGCCGCAAGGCCACCGCCGCCGCGAGCGCCGCCCCCTCCCCGCTCTCCGCGCCCCTCCCCTCCGCGTCCGCGTCCGCCGCCAACGCCCCGTCCGCTGCCCCGGCGTTCCCCTCCTTCCACGCCTGGCACGCCGCCTCGGCGCCGTCCGAGGCCGACGAGGAGGGCCCGCGCAAGCTGCGACTGCGCGTGGAGCGCACCGGCTCCGCGCGGCTGACCGGCGTACGGCCCGACTTCGTGTCCCCGGCCTGGAGCGGGCGGCTGGCGCGCGCCCTGTCCCCGCTGCGGGACATCAGCGGGGAGACCGAGGACTCGGCGCTGCCCGCCGCCAGCCGGCTGCTCGACGTGCTCCAGCTGGAGCCGCCCACCGAGGGCGCGATCCGGGCCCGCTGGCAGAGCGGCGGGCAGTCCACCACGGCCGTCATCGGCGAGTCCTACGACGGGGCCTTCGGCATCGACCTGCGCCGCGACGGCCCGCACGGCCTCATCGCGGGCACCACGGGTTCCGGCAAGTCGGAGCTGCTCCAGACCATCGTGGCGGCTCTCGCGGTGGCCAACACCCCGGAGAACATGACCTTCGTCCTGGTCGACTACAAGGGCGGGTCGGCGTTCAAGGACTGCGTGAAACTCCCGCACACCGTCGGCATGGTCACCGACCTGGACGCGCACCTCGTGGAGCGCGCCCTCGAATCCCTCGGCGCCGAACTCCAGCGCCGCGAGCACATCCTGGCCGCCGCCGACGCGAAGGACATCGAGGACTACCAGGACCTCGTACGCCGCGACCCCGCCCAGCCGCCGGTGCCGCGCCTGCTCATCGTCATCGACGAGTTCGCCTCGATGGTCCGCGACCTGCCCGACTTCGTGACCGGCCTCGTCAACATCGCGCAGCGCGGCCGTTCCCTCGGCATCCACCTGCTGCTCGCCACGCAGCGCCCCAGCGGTGTCGTCTCCCCGGAGATCCGCGCCAACACCAACCTGCGGATCGCGCTGCGCGTCACCGACGGCAGCGAGTCCAGCGACGTCATCGACTCCCCCGAGGCCGGGCACATCGCGAAGTCCACGCCCGGTCGCGCCTACGTCCGTCTCGGGCACGCCTCCCTCGTGCCCTTCCAGTCCGGACGGGTCGGCGGGCGCAGGCCCGGCGCCGCCGACCCGCAGCTCCTCGTCCCGTGGGCGGGCACCCTCGCCTGGCCGGACCTCGGCCGGAACGCCCTCGTCAAACCGAAGTCGGAGGCGCCCGAGGAGGAGGAGATCACCGACCTCAAGGTCCTCGTCGACGCGGTGCGCGAGGCCAACACGGCGCTCGGCATCCCGGCCCAGCACAGCCCGTGGCTCCCGGCGCTGTCCGAGACCCTGCTCCTGGACGAGATCGAGCCGGCGCCCGCGACGGGCGGGCTGGCCCCCGCCCCGTACGGCGTCGAGGACCTGCCCGCGCAGCAGGCGCGGCGGCCCGTCTCGATCGACTTCACGAGCTTCGGCCACCTGCTGATCGGCGGGGCGCCACGCTCGGGCCGCTCCCAGATCCTGCGGACGATCGCCGGTTCGCTGGCCCGCACCCACTCGACCGCCGACGTCCACCTCTACGGCATCGACTGCGGCAACGGCGCGCTCAACGCCCTGACGCGGCTGCCGCACTGCGGGGCGGTCGTCACCCGCAACCAGACCGAACGCGTCGTGCGCCTCATGGCCCGCCTCAAGGCGGAACTCACGCGCCGCCAGGACCTGTTGGCGGACAAGGGCTACGCGGACATCGGCGAGCAGCGGTCCTCGTCCCCGCCGGCGGAGCGGCTCCCGCACCTCGTCGTCCTCCTCGACCGCTGGGAGGGCTGGCTGCCGACGCTCGGCGAGTACGACCACGGGGAGCTGACCGAGGACCTCCAGGCGATGATGCGCGAGGGCGCGAGCGTCGGACTGCACCTCGTGATCACCGGCGACCGGCAGATCCTCATCGGCCGCATGGCCTCCCTCACCGAGGACAAGTACGGTCTGCGGCTCGCGGACCGCTCCGACTTCTCGATGCTCGGCATCAACGCGCGCAAGGTCCCCGAGGAGATCCCGCCGGGCCGTGGTTTCCGCAACGAGTACGGCACCGAGACCCAGTTCGCGCTGCTCGGCGAGGACACGAGCGGCCAGGGCCAGGCCGCGGCGCTCTCCGCGATCGGGGAGGCGGCCACCGCGCGGGACGCCGCCGTACCGCGCGCGCTGCGGCCCTTCCGGGTGGACGTCCTGCCGTCCAGGATCGGTTTCCCCGAGGCGTGGGAGATGCGGGACCCGGCGACCGACGCGGCGCCGCTGTGGGCGCTCGCCGGGATCGGCGGCGACGACATCATGGCCTTCGGGCCCGACCTCGGCGAGGGCGTGCCGACCTTCGTCGTCGCGGGCCCGGCGAAGTCGGGGCGCAGTACGGCGCTGCTCAACCTGGCCCGTTCCTTCCTCGCGAAGGGCGTCCGGCTGGTCGTCGCGGCGCCCCGCCCCTCGCCGCTGCGCGCCCTGGAGGGCGAGGAGAGGGTCGTGGCGGTCTTCACGGGTGACGACATCGAGTCCGAGGACTTCGACGGGGCCGTGGAGTCCGCGAGCCCCGAGGACCCGATCGTGGTGATCGTGGACGACGGGGAGGTCCTGGAGGACTGCGACGCGGAACGCTCCCTGAAGCGCCTCGTGCAGCGCGGCAACGAGCGGGGGCTCGCCCTCGTCCTGGGCGGCGACGAGGAGGAGGTGTGCGGCGGCTTCTCCGGCTGGCAGGTCGAGGCGAAGAAGGGCCGGCGCGGTCTGCTGCTCTCGCCGCAGGACTCCGGGGCCGGGGACCTCATCGGCATCCGCACGAGCCGCAGCATGGTGGGCGGCCCGATCGCGCCCGGCAAGGGCATGCTGCACCTGGGCACGGGAGAGTTCGTCACCGTCACGGTGCCCTCGTGACCGTGCCGACAGGCGGCACGTGACCGGACGCGCCCGACCGGGCCGGCCCGGCCCGACGGCCCCGGCCCGGTGAATGCGCCGCATTCACCGGGCCGGTCGGCCGCATTGCGGACGGGCGCCGCTTGGCACACAATTCCGCGTCGCCCCCAGCACCCACGGAGCGCACCCGCTGAGCGCATCCCCGAGCCCCCTGCCACGCACTCCACGAAGGCGTCGCAGATACTCCCCGGATAATTCGGACCATACGACCAGCAAGGCGCGGGGCGGAGCGGAGAAGAACACGAAGAACGCTCCGGCAATGCGCCACCCGGCCCCACCCCTCCGGAATCCCACTGAGACGGACAGGGAACTCACCGGGAACGCACGGCATCCCTGAGGGGAATCCACGACGCTCGCCGGACGGGAATCCCCTGACGTCCGGGGACAGAAATGGCCGGGCACGGGCAAAAGCCCCGTACCCGGCCATTCGGCCATTCCGTCCGGCCGTTCCCGCAGTTCTCCGCGGGGCCCGGTTACGGCTTGCGCACGTCCACGCGTACGTCCGCCGGGAAGCCCGTGGTCGGCCCGACGCGCCGGGCGAACTCGCGGACCCCGCCGAGCTGCGCCTCCCCGAAGCGGAAGTCGAGCGTCGTGAAGTAGCGCTCCAGGAGTTCCGCGTCGAAGGACTCCCAGCGGGCGGCCTGCTCGGCGACCTTGGCGACCTCCACGAGGGACAGGTCGCGGGACTCCAGGAAGGCGCGGTGGACCTCGGCGACCATCTCCGGGTGCTGCTCCAGGTAGTCGCGGCGCGCCGCGAAGACGGCGAAGACGAAGGGGAGGCCGGTCCACTCCTTCCACATCTGGCCGAGGTCGTGCACCTGGAGGCCGAGCCGGGGCCCGTCGTGCAGGTTCGCCCGCAGGGCCGCGTCCCCGATCAGGACGGCCGCGTCGGCCTCCTGCATCATGAGGCCCAGGTCGGGCGGGCAGCGGTAGTAGTCGGGCCGTACGCCGTGCCGCTCCGCGAGCAGGAGCTGCGCGAGCCGCACCGAGGTCCTGGACGTGGAGCCGAGCGCGACCCGGGCGCCGTCCAGGTCCTCCAGCGGGACCTTGGAGACGATGACGCAGGACATGACGGGGCCGTCGCAGCCGACCGCGATGTCCTGGAGGGCGACGAGGTCGTCGCTCGCCTTCAGGTACTCCACGAGCGTGATGGGACCGATGTCGAGATCCCCGGCGACGAGCCGCTCGCTCAGCTTCTCGGGAGTGTCCTTGGTCAGCTCCAGATCGAGCAGGGTCCCGGTCCGCGCGAGCCCCCAGTAGAGGGGCAGGCAGTTCAGGAACTGGATGTGGCCGACACGTGGCCGGCTGGGCAGTTGACCGGCCGGTCCACCGGTCGCTGGGTCCGAAGGAGAATTGTCCACATCGCGAGACTAGACCCATGCGATACGGTGCAACCGTGAGGGTCCCCCGGGTGGATCTGTCAAGACTCCGTCAGAGCCTTTCAGACATCCGGGTGAAGTGATCTTGCCCTCTATCCCTTTCGGCTGCCCCCATGCTACGCTCGCCGCAAGTTGCAGTTTGGTTTCCCTTGCAGTACAGAGCCTGCGGAGCATGTGACCGCGGGCTCTCGTCGTTTTCAGACGTATGCATTTGTTTTGGCACGTGCAGGTTCTGGAGCAGGGCAACCCTTTGGCCCAGGGAGGGCTTATGGCTACCGGAACCGTGAAGTGGTTCAACGCCGAAAAGGGCTTTGGATTCATCGCCCAGGAAGGCGGCGGCCCCGACGTCTTCGTTCACTACTCCGCGATCAACGCCAACGGCTTCCGCTCCCTTGAGGAGAACCAGGCCGTGAGCTTCGACGTCACGCAGGGCCCGAAGGGCCCGCAGGCGGAGAACGTCACCCCTCAGTAAGCCCCACCTGTGTGGTGCCTCTGATTCGGTGACGGATCCGGACCCGAGTGCAGTACCCAAGGAGCCCCTTTCCCCCGCCCGGCGGCGGCGGAAGGGGGCTCCTGCCTTTTCCCCGTGCGGAAGCCGGCCCTCCACCGGACCTCCTCCCCGTGCGGAAGCCGGCCCTCCGCCGACCTCGCCCCGCCACCCCGTCCAACGTATTGACATGCTCCCTCCAAACCTCCACCGTGGGAGCGCTCCCGTTCCGCAGCGTCGTCGGTGCGGCACGGAGAGTGGATCACCCGCGCAGTCCCCGCACGTCTCCGTACCGTCGTTCTCAACGAGGAGCATCGATGAAGCTGCGAGGCCCCACCCGTCCCACCGCGCACAGACCCGTCCGGCGCCGCACCGCTGTACTGCTGAGCGCGCTGGCGCTCTCCGCGGGCACCGCCCTGGTCGCCGTCCAGCCCGCGACGGCGGCCCCCGCCGCCCGGGTCGCCAACCCCTACGCGGGCACCACGGCCTACGTGAACCCCGACTGGTCGGCCCGCGCCGCCGCCGAACCCGGCGGGGACACGGTGGCCGACGAGCCCACCTTCGTCTGGCTGGACCGCATCGCGGCCATCCAGGGCACGGCCGAACAGCGCGGGCTGCGCGCCCACCTGGACACCGCGCTCGCCCAGGGCGCCGACCTCGTCCAGTTGGTCGTCTACGACCTGCCCGGCCGGGACTGCTCCGCCCTCGCCTCCAACGGTGAACTGGGCCCGGACGAACTGGGCCGCTACGAGGACGAGTACATCGACCCGATCGCGGACATCCTCGACGACCCGGCCTATGCGGGGCTGCGCATCGTGACCGTCGTGGAACCGGACTCGCTGCCGAACATCGTCACCAACGCGGGCGGTACGGCGGGCTCCACGCCGGAGTGCGCGACGATGAAGCAGAACGGCAACTACGAGAAGGGCGTGGGCTACGCGCTGCACACCCTGGGCGCGATCCCGAACGTCTACAACTACGTGGACGCCGCGCACCACGGCTGGCTCGGCTGGGACAGCAACCTCGTACCGGCGGCCCAGGAGTTCAAGAAGGCGGCCACCACGAGCGGGGCCACGGTGTCCGACGTGGCCGGGTTCATCGTCAACACGGCGAACTACTCGGCCACCACGGAGCCGTACCTGAAGATCACCGACACGGTCGGCGGCCAGACGGTGCGTCAGTCGAAGTGGCTGGACTGGAACCAGTACGCCGACGAGACGAGCTTCGCCCAGGGGCTGCGTTCGGCCCTGATCGCCCAGGGCTTCGACTCGGGCATCGGCATGCTGATCGACACCTCGCGCAACGGGTGGGGCGGGTCCGCGCGGCCCAAGGCCCCGTCCACGGCGACCGCCGTGGACGCCTACGTGGACGGCTCGCGCGTCGACCGCCGTATCCACGCGGGGAACTGGTGCAACCAGACCGGCGCGGGCATCGGCGAACGGCCCGCGACCGCCCCGGCCGCGGGCATCGACGCCTACGTGTGGGCGAAGCCGCCGGGCGAGTCGGACGGCGCGAGCAAGGCCGTCGACAACGACGAGGGCAAGGGCTTCGACCGGATGTGCGACCCGACGTACACCGGTAACGGCCGCAACGGGAACAGCATGAGCGGGGCGCTGGCCGACGCACCACTCGCCGGGCACTGGTTCTCCGCCCAGTTCCGCCAGCTCCTCGCCAACGCGTACCCGCCGGTCGACGGCTCCGGCGGCGGGGGCGGCGACGAGGACACGCAGGCGCCCACCGTCCCGGCCGGGCTGGCCGTCTCCGGTACGACGACCACGACCGTCTCGCTGCGCTGGTCGGCCTCGACCGACGACACCGGCGTCAGCGGCTACGACGTGTACCGGGAGGGCGCGAAGGTGGCCACCGCCACGGCCACGACGTGGACGGACACGGGTCTGAGCCCGGGCACCGCCTACCGCTACACCGTGCGCGCCAAGGACGCGGCGGGCAACGTCTCGGCCGCCTCGGCCC
This sequence comes from Streptomyces sp. NPDC049954, assembly GCF_040656295.1. Lineage (NCBI taxonomy): Bacteria > Bacillati > Actinomycetota > Actinomycetes > Kitasatosporales > Streptomycetaceae > Streptomyces > Streptomyces sp. NPDC049954. The sequence goes on along the minus strand of NZ_JBFALS010000007.1, from coordinate 105,595 downwards.
AGGTCACCGCGACCACCGCGACGAGCGGCGGAGGCGGCGGGAACGCGACGTGCGCCGCCACGTGGACGGCGAACGCCTGGACCGGTGGCTTCACCGCCGACGTGACCCTCAAGAACACCGGGACCACGGCGATCACCGCGTGGAAGGCGGACTTCCCGCTGCCCTCCGGCCAGGCGGTGACGAACGCCTGGAACGCGACGATCACCGTCTCCGGCGGTACGGCCACGGCGGTCCACGTCGCCCACAACGCGGACATCCCCGCGGGCGGCAGCGTCTCCTTCGGCTTCCAGGGCACGTCCTCGGGCGCCTACGCGGCTCCCGCCACCCTGTCGGTCAACGGCAAGAGCTGCACGCTTTCCTGACGTACTGACGTACCGACGTACCGACGTGACGGTGCGCGGCGCCGGGCGGACGGCGGGCTGGTGCCCTGCCGGACGCCCGGCGTCCGCGCGTTCCCCGTCCGCCGCGACCCGGGGCGTCTACCGGCCGGGCGTCCCCGCGTCGGCCTCCGCCGGCCGCCCCTCGGTGCGGAGCAGGGCGAGCGCCGTGCTCACCGGCGGCATCACGAGCGCGGTCAGGAGCAGCAGACTCGCCGTGGTCGGGACGATCTTCATCACGGCGCCGGTGGCGTACGGATTGTCGTGCGTGAACCACAGCACGGCGAGGCCGACCGGGTGGGCCAGCGGCTTCCCGGCGTACAGCAGGGCGAAGAAGGCGGCGAGGACCAGGGCCGTGAGCGGCAGGCAGACACGCACCACGCGCCACCGCCGCGCACCGCCCGTCAGCGACCAGGACCGGCGTACGGCGTCCCGCGCGCCGGCCGCGCCGTTCACCGCGACGGCGGTGGCGGGGGCCAGGCGGAACCACACGAACAGCGCGGTGGCGAGGAGGACGAGGGGCAGGCCGTAGCCCAGCAGCCGGTAGGGCGTACTGGTCGCATGGGACAGCCCCTCGAAGTCGAAGTCCCAGACGCCCCCGTTCTCCAGGAACATCCACAGGCCGAGGGCCAGGAGCGCCGGGACCCCCGCGCACGCGCTCGTCAGCGCCTGCACGCGGAAGCCGAGCCACACGTACGGCCGGCTGCGCCGCCACAGCGAGCCGCGACCGGGACGCGGCCCGCCCGCCACCGCGTCGCGGACCGCCACGGCGCACCCGGTGTGCAGCAGGGCGAGGACGAGAGCGGCGAGAGGCACGAGCAGCCCCATGAAGGGGAGGCTCCTGAGGATGATCGAGTACCACTGCTCCGAGAAGTACCCCAACGGCCGGTCCTCGTAAGCGATCTCGGACTGCGCCCGCTGCCAGGTGAGGGCGAAGTTGTACCGGTTGACGGCGAACGCGCCCGCCACCAGCGCGCAGCCCACGAGCGCGGCGAACAACGCGACCCCGAGGGAGAACCCGCACAGGCCCCGCCACTCGCCCCGGAAGAGCGCCAGGGTGCGGGTGGTGAGCCGGGGCGGCGGCTGTACAGGCGTGCCCTGCGCGCCTCCCGAACCCCCCGGGAGCCCGGGGCCCCCGGCCCCGTCCCGCACCGCCGCCCGCCCGTTCTCCGGCACCACCGCTCGCACCTCTCTCCGTCCGGGGCCGACGAGAACAGCGTTCCGGCGAAGCGCACTTGTGCCAGCCCACGCCCTCTTTCACGCCCCTGAGCGCGGTTCCGGTTCCGGGCCCCCTGCCACGGGCACGAACACCCCCTCCGGACCGAGTCCGTCCGTAGAGAGCCCACTCCGCCTCTGGCAGCCCATCAGCCCCCGTCTCGCAGTGACTTGGCGACGTAGTAGCGCGTGACCACCGACCTGAAACTGGTGTGCCCTTTCTGGTCGGCGTGCGCCAGGCACCAGAGTCGCGCGACCTCCGGGTCGTCGGCCTCCGGCGACCGGTCCGCGCACAGCAGACACCAGCTCCGGGACAGCTCACCGGGCGCGTCGGCGTCCTCGCACAACACCTGGCGAGCCTGCCGCGTCACGGGTCGCACGGCTGAGCCTCCCGTCCGACAGGTACGTCGTCCCCGGACCGCCCCTCGCCCGTCGCGACGGTGGCCCACACCGTCTTGCCGACCACTTCCCGCGCGACACCCCAGTCGGCCGCCAGCTCCGCGACGACGGCCAGCCCCCGCCCGTGCTCCTCCGTGAAGGGGATGCCCTTGCGCGGCTGCGGCTCACCGTCCCCCGCGTCCCTGACCTCGACACGGACCCGCCCGGGCTCGCGGATCAACGTGAGGGCGACCTGACGGCCGGGACCGCAACGGGCGTGCAGTACGGCGTTGGTCACCAGCTCGGACACGACGAGCAGAACGCTGTCCAGCTGCTCACCCTCCAGCCCCCAAGTGGCACCGAGGGACCGCACGTAGTCCCTTGCCTTCCTGACGCTGGGCCTGCGGCGGGGGAGGCGGATACGACCCCCCGGCGGGGCACTCACCGGACTCGCGTGATCCATACGGCACCTCTCATCTTCTCCGTTGCGAAGGGGAGTTGAGCTGAAGTGAGGCATGTCTAGCACGCCAGGTAGCGACTCTGCACCTTAACGAAAAACCCCATCACTCAATAAGGTGAGTCACCACCAACGTGGATTGCTGATCGGCTTCGGCTCCGACAGACTGAGGTCCGTCCTGTGAAGGCAGCTGTGGAGCGGAGGTAGTCATGCCGGTCTCGTCGTCGGCGCCGACGATGCGTCAGCGCCGACTCGCGCGAACGCTGAAGGAGTTGCGGATCGCCGCAGGACTGAAGCACTCCGACGCCGCAGCGATCCTCACCTGTGCCGAGTCCAAGCTCACCCGCATCGAGAACGCCAAGTCCGGCATCCGGCTGCTCGATCTGCGAACACTGCTGGACGCGTACGGCGTGACGGACCAGGCCAAGCGGGACGAGGTCGAGCAGCTCGCCAAGGACGCCCGCAAGAAGGGCTGGTGGGCGCAGTACAGCCGCAAGATCGCGTCCGAGTACCTCGGCTACATCTCTGTCGAGTGGGACAGCTCGGAGATGTATTCGGTGGAGACCTTCCTGATACCCGGCCTGCTTCAGACGCCCGCCTACACGAAGGCGGTCACCCGGATGCAGATGCCGGAAAGTGGCGAGGCGTACGCGGAGGAGCAGGCCGCCCTGAAGCAGGAGCGACAGCGCATCCTGGACCGGGACGAGCCCTTTCGGCTCTGGGTGGTGATCACAGAGGCCGTTCTGCACGCGGAGGTCGGAGGTCCGGCCGTCCGGAAGCAGCAGCTCGGGCACCTTCTCACGATGAGTGAACACTCCTCGGTGGAGCTTCAGGTTCTGCCCATGTCCAGCCCCAGTAACGCGCTCCTCTTCGGCGCCTTCGCCGTTCTGCGCTTCGACGGCACGGGCGACGTCGTCTTCGCTGAACAGGAGGAGGGGACCATCTACTACGAGGAGCCCGCAGCGGCCGAGCGGTTCGGCCAGAGGTTTCGCCGACTCAATATGGCGGCGCTGTCACCGGAAGCGAGTCGATCGTTGATCGCCGAGGTGGCTGACGGCCTGCCAGCCGCCAGCGCTCCACAGCCCCGCAAGCACCTGTCTCAGGAGAACCTGTGAACCGCCGCACCTTCACCCAGGCACGTACGACACCGAACTGGTTCAAGTCCAGCTATTCAAGCGCCGATTCGTACTGCGTCGAGGTCGCCGACTTCGGCCCGCGTCTCGCCGTGCGCGACTCGAAAGTCACGGACAGCCCCCGGCTCTCCTTCTCCCCCGCGAGCTGGGACAGGTTCGCCCGGACCGTGGGCGGCTGACTCGCCGCACGGTCACCTGCTCGACCCGGCGCGGGTGCAGAAGGCTCCGTTCACCACGGGCGACTCGGCCGCATCAGCCCCCTCACTCCCCCGCCGCCCACCGCCGTCCCGCGACCAGGCCCTCAAGGCCCGTCCAGGCGAAGGCCATCAGGGTGCGGGCCGATTCGGCGGGGGTGAGGGAGGGGTCGGAGCCGGCGCGGGTGGCGAGGGACTCGGCGGCGCCGACGAGGGCGTGGGCCAGGCCCTCCACCTCGCGGACCGGCAGGTCCCGCGTGCCGTGCGCCGAGTGGGCCGCGTCCGCGATGAGGGCGGTCACCAGGGTCACGATCTGTTCGCGCATCGCGTCCGCGAGCCGGGCGAAGGGTTCGCCGTGTGTGCGGGCCCTGATGTGCAACACCTGCCAGCCGTCCCGGCGTTCGTCCGCGTACCGGAAGAACGCGGTGAGTCCGCGCCACAGTTGGCGGTCCGGCGGGTCCCCCGCGCGCACCCCGGCCTCGACCGCGCCCACCAGGGTCCGCGCCTCACGTTCGACGCAGGCGGTGAACATCTCCTCCTTGGAGTTCAGGTACAGGTACACGAGCGGCTTGGAGACTCCGGCGGCCTCCGCGATGTCGTCCATCGAGGCGGCCTGGTAGCCGCTGCGGCCGATCACCCGGACCGCCGCGTCCAGCATCTCCTGCTCCCGCTCGGCCCGGGGCATCCGCCGTGCCCGCCCCTTGACCTTGCCTTTCGCCACCTGCGTACTTTCGCCGTCCACCCGGTAAGCGTACGTGCGTACGAAGGCTTCCCGGGCCGCCCCGGCCACCGTCCTGGACCGTCCCAGGGAAACGCCCCGGCCCCCGGAGTGGCTCCGGGGGCCGGGGCGTTGATGGTGCGTTGGTGGTGCGGTGCGTCAGACGGCGACCGGTTCGGCCGGGCGGTCGGCCTTCTCGGCGGGCACCTCGTCGTCTCCCCAGCCGTCGAGCGGGGAGGAGTGCGCGGAGCCGTACGCCGTGAGGTCGAGCAGCTTCTCGCGGGCCGACACGATGATCGGGACCACGATCTGCCCGGCGACGTTGGTCGCCGTCCGCATCATGTCCAGGATCGGGTCGATCGCGAGGAGCAGGCCGACGCCCTCCATGGGCAGGCCCAGGGTGGAGAGGGTCAGGGTCAGCATGATCGTCGCGCCGGTGAGGCCGGCGGTGGCCGCCGAGCCGATGACCGAGACGAAGGCGATCAGCAGGTAGTCACCGAAACCGAGGTTGATGTCGAAGATCTGCGCGACGAAGATCGCGGCGATCGCCGGGTAGATCGCGGCGCAGCCGTCCATCTTGGTGGTCGCGCCGAACGGGACGCTGAAGCTCGCGTACTCCTTCGGCACCCCGAGGCGCTCGGTGACCCGCTGGGTGACCGGCATGGTGCCGACCGAGGAGCGGGAGACGAAGGCCAGCTGGATCGCGGGCCAGGCGCCCTTGAAGAACTGGAGCGGGCTGACCTTGGCGACCGTCGACAGCAGCAGCGGGTACACGCCGAACAGGACGATCGCGCAACCGACGTAGATGTCGGCGGTGAAGGTCGCGTACTTGCCGATGAGGTCCCAGCCGTACGTCGCGATGGCTTTGCCGATCAGGCCGACCGTGCCGAGGGGGGCGAGGCGGATGACCCACCACAGCGCCTTCTGCAGCAGTTCCAGGACGGACTCGCTCAGCGTCAGGATCGGCTGCGCCTTGTCGCCGATCTTGAGGACGGCGATACCGGCGACGACCGCGAGGAAGACGATCTGGAGCACGTTCAGCTCGGTGAACGGCGCGATGACGTTCTGCGGGATGATCCCGGTGAGGAAGTCGATCCAGGAGCCGGCGTGCTCCGGCTTGGCGCCGTCGGCCGGGGTCAGGTCGGTACCCGAGCCGGGGTTGGTGACCAGGCCGATGACCAGGCCGATCGCGACCGCGATGAGCGAGGTGATCATGAACCAGAGCAGGGTGCGGACGGCCAGCCGGGCCGCGTTGTTGACCTTGCGCAGGTTGGTGATCGACACCAGGATCGCGAAGAACACGAGCGGGGCCACGGCCAGCTTCAGCAGCTGGACGAAGATCTCGCCGATCTTCGACAGCGTGGTGCTGAGCCAGGAGACGTCCTGGCCGCGGGCGAGCCAGCCGAGCAGGGCGCCCAGGACGAGACCGCCGAGGATCTGCGCCCAGAACGGGACCTTGGGCAGACGGCGGCCGGCGGGCGGCGGGGCGGTGGGCTGCCGGTCGGCAGCTTCGCGGCCCGCCGGGGATATGTTCGCGGACACGACACACTCCGGTGGGGACAGAAAGGCGAGAAGGGGGACGGGGGCGTACGCGGGAGAGTGCTCAGCCGCGACGACAGGCCGCGGTGACCCGGCGGCACAGGTCGACATGCAGGCGCGCCACGAGCGCGGGGCTCATGGGGTGGCGGTCGCTCACTGCACGGGTCATGCCCGACACGTTAACACCAGCGCTTTGGGTTAATCAAAGCATTCCTTTGGGACAGTCCTGGGGCACGGGCCGTCATGAGCGGCTTCCGGACGGCCCCGGCGCGGCTCCCCATCGCTTCCCGGCCGGTTCCCGGGCATGAAAAAATCGCCGTATACCGAGGTATACGGCGATCAGGTACGGGAGTTGGGCCCATCGGCCACGGAGGGCGGGCGCCCCTCGGGCGTACGCCCCGCTACGGCTCAGCCGGCCTGGCTCTGCGCGCCCTGCGGAGTGCGGGCCGCCTCCTGCTCACGCTCGGTGCGGGCGACGTCGTCGGCCTCGTCCTCCATGGAGCGGTTCGCGGCCAGGTTGGTCTTCGCGCGGTCGACGCGGGCCACGATGGTCTCGGCGGCCCGGTCCCGGACACCGCGCAGGACGACGAAGCTGATGGGCGCGGAGATCACAAGCGCGAGCGCGATGATCCACAGGTAGTTGGAGTCGCCGAGCCCCTTGGGCAGCACCCCGCCGTAGACGAGCCCCCAGACCACCACGAAGCAGCCCGCGAAAATACCGAGACGCATCAGCGTGTAGCGGAGCATGTCTATCCACTCTTCCGTGTCGAAAGGGGCCCTCAGGGGCAGGGCGCCATACCAGTGAAGCATGTAAGGGGCGGCCCGCCGTCAAGGGGGGCCGCCCCTTTCGTACCGGCTCGCGCACCCACGCGTCACCGGCTCACTCAACCCCAGGTCACCCCGGGCCGGGGCCATGCCAGTCCAGCCGCCCGGGTCAGCCGAGGGTCTTGAGCATGACGATGTCGTCGCGGTCGTCCCCGGGGGCGACGCGGATGGCGCCCGGGACCCGGCCGACCTCCTTGTAGCCGCAGCGGGCGTAGAAGTTCTCCAGGCCGGTCCCGCCCCGGCAGGTCAGGCGGATCGCCTCGACGCCGTCCATGCCACGGGCCGCCTCGGCCGCCGCGTCCAGGAGGGCCCGGCCGTCGCCCTGCCCCTGGAGGCCGGGGTGGACCATCACGGTGTAGAGCCAGATCCAGTGGCGCATGAGGCGGTGCCGGTTCAGGGTCAGGAAGGCGGTGGCCCGCACCACGCCGTCCGCGTCCCGCCCGACGAGGAGCCGGTCGCCCTCGACCATGCCGATGAGCTGCTTGACGAGCTGGGGCCTGATGTCCTCGGGGGTGACGGGCGGGACGAAGCCGACGGAGCCGCCCGCGTTGCTGACGTCGGCCCACAGGGCCAGCACCTCGTCGCGCAGGGTCGCGTCGACCGCCGGATCGAGCGTGAACGTAAGGGTCATAGAGGAAGGGTAGCCATTACTCGGCCGGGAATCCAAGCGGCGCCGGAGCGGTCAGGACCTTCCCTGCGCTCCGGAACGGTCCCGACCGCACGACGGCTCCGCACGGCCGTCGGGGCGCGACGACTCCGCACGGCCGTCGGGGCGCGACGACTCCACCGGCCGTCAGGGCGCGATGACGAGTTCGCCGATCAGCCCCTCCCCCGCGAGGAGGAAGCGGTAGCGCAGGTCGACGCTGCCGCCGGGGAAGTCGCCTTCGAGGTGCCGGACGACGGTGTACCCGCCGGAGTCGTCGCGCTCGGCCCGCACGAGGGTGGTGGTGTAGGTGTACTCGGAAGCGGTCCGCCCCAGCCAGCCTTTGATGGCCTCGGTCCCCCGGTAGGAGCGGCCGTCGTCCGTGACGGCGGCCTCCGGGGCGAACGTGGCCACGGCGGCGGACAGGTCCCGCGCGTCGTGGGCCCGCAGATAGCGTTCGATCACCTCCGGCAGGTCTCCGGTGACGTCGACGGGTCCGGGTCGTTCGGTCATGACTGCCTCACTCGTGTGCCGGGGATGCCGGGAAGCCGGTGGCCCGGGCGAGCACCGGCCGCCGCGCGGACGCGCGACACGGCACAGCCCAGGACGCTGCTAAAATAGAAGTGACTGACTTCTACTTTAGCAGTAACTCGGGAGGGTGCCATGTCGCGCAAGATCCGGCTGGAGGACCGCCAGTGCCCGCTGTCGACCACGGTGCGGCACGTCGGCGAGTGGTGGACGCTGCTGATCCTGCACGACGCCTTCGACGGCTACACGCGCTTCGACCAGTTCCAGCAGAGCCTGTCCATCTCCACCAGCATGCTCACCGCACGGCTGAAGACCCTGGTGGCCGACGGTCTGCTGGAGCGGCGGCCCTATCAGGAGAACCCGGTCCGCCACGAGTACGTCCTGACCGAGCGCGGGCGTTCCCTGCGGCCCGTGATCGTGGCGCTGGCCGCCTGGGGCAACCGGCACCTCGCCCCCGAGGACCGGACCATGATCCTGGTCGACGCCGAGACCGGCCGCGAGACCGAGCCGGTCGTGGTGGACGCCCGCACCGGGAAGAGCCTCGACGACAGCGCGGCGTACGTCTTCACCGCCGGCCCGGCCGCCGACGGCGAGATGCGGGCGCGCTACGCCGAACTGGGGCGGCAACGGCGGGGCGACGGGCCCGGGCCGGGCACGGCGTGACCGCGCCATCGCCCCGTCCCACGACAGGACCCCGGCACCGCCGCCGTACGGGCGCGGTGCCGGGGTCCTGTGCGCAGCTCGCGTGCTTCGTGGTGCGCGTGCTTCGGGCTTCGCGAACGGGGGTGACCGGGCGGCCGGTCAGACGCGCATCGCCTGCGGGGCCTCGCGGCGGTCGCGGTCCGGGCCCTCGTACTCCTTGAGGATCTCGTAGTGCGTGTTGCGCTCGACGGGGCGGAAACCGGCGTCCCGGATGAGGTCGAGCAGGTCCTCGCGGGTCAGCTTGTTGGGCGTGCCGTAGTTGTCCGCGTCATGGGTGATCTTGTACTCGACGACCGAGCCGTCCATGTCGTCCGCCCCGTGCTGGAGGGCGAGCTGCGCGGTCTGGACGCCGTGCATGACCCAGAAGACCTTGACGTGCGGGACGTTGTCGAACAGCAGCCGGGAGACCGCGAAGGTCTTGAGCGCCTCGGCGCCGGAGGCCATCGTGGTGCGCGCCTGGAGGCGGTTGCGGATCTTGCCGTCCTTCATGTCCACGAAGTCGTGCTGGTAGCGCAGCGGGATGAAGACCTGGAAGCCGCCGGTCTCGTCCTGGAGTTCCCGCAGCCGCAGCACGTGGTCCACGCGGTGGCGGTGCTCCTCGATGTGCCCGTAGAGCATGGTCGAGGGGGTCTTGAGGCCCTTCTCGTGGGCGAGGCGGTGGATGCGCGACCAGTCCTCCCAGTGGGTCTTGTGGTCCACGATGTGCTGCCTCACCTCCCAGTCGAAGATCTCGGCGCCGCCGCCGGTGAGCGACTGGAGCCCCGCGTCGATGAGTTCGTCGAGGATCTCGGAGGCGGGCAGCCCTGAGATCGTCTCGAAGTGGTGGATCTCCGTCGCGGTGAACGCCTTGAGGGCGACCGTGTCGGGCAGCGCCTCCTTGAGGGCGCTGAGCGAACGCGGGTAGTAGCGCCACGGCAGGGTCGGGTGCAGGCCGTTGACGATGTGCAGCTCGGTGAGGTTCTCGCCCTCCATCGTCTTCGCGAGACGGACGGCCTCCTCGATGCGCATCGTGTACGCGTCCTTCTCGCCCGGCTTGCGCTGGAAGGAGCAGTAGGCGCACGAGGCGGTGCACACGTTGGTCATGTTGAGGTGACGGTTGACGTTGAAGTGGACGACGTCACCGTTCTTGCGGGTGCGCACCTCGTGGGCGAGACCGCCGAGCCAGGCCAGGTCGTCGCTGGCGTAGAGGGCGATCCCGTCCTCACGGCTCAACCGCTCACCGGCGCGGACCTTCTGCTCCAGCTCACGCTTGAGTCCCGCATCCATGCGGCCGCCTCCCAAATGTCTACGTACCGGACCACCACACGGTACTCCCCGCCGCGCGCCGCGCTCGGGGCGGGCGGCGCCCGCCCCGTCTCCGGCGGCTACTCCTCCGACTCCTCGGGGAGTTCGCCGACCCGGTTCTCCCACTTGGTGGAGAGGACGACGGTGGTGCGGGTGCGCGAGACGCCGCTCGTGCCGGACAGCCTGCGGATGGTGCGCTCCAGGCCGTCGACGTCGCTCGCGCGGACCTTGAGCATGTACGAGTCGTCGCCCGCGATGAACCAGCAGTCCTCGATCTCGCTCAGGTCGCGCAGCCGCTGCGCCACCTCCTCGTGGTCGGCGGCGTCGCTCAGCGAGATCCCGATCAGGGCGATCACCCCGAGGCCGAGGGAGGCGGCGTCGACGGTCGCGCGGTAGCCGGTGATGACCCCGGCGGCCTCAAGACGGTTGATGCGGTCCGTGACGCTCGGTCCGGAGAGGCCGACGAGGCGGCCCAGTTCGGCGTAGGAGGCCCGTCCGTTCTCGCGCAGAGCCTGGATGAGCCTTCTGTCCACGGCGTCCATAATCCCCGTAACCTTTCATTGTTCGCGGCCCTGCGAGCTTACATACGGATTCGAAGGTACGTAGGGGCCGAATCCTACGAAACAGCGCACCGATCGGCGGGTTTCTCGGAGCCTCGGCGCCCCGGCGGCCCCGGTGTGCGCGGTGTCCTGCCCGGCTCAGGTCTGCCGGGCGGCCCCCAGCTCCCCGCTCCAGCGACGGTAGAGGCCGTGCTCGACCCCGGCCGCGTCGAGGGCCCGTCCCGCGACGAAGTCCACGAGGTCCTGGATGTGGGTGGCGCCCGCGTAGAAGGCGGGGGACGCCGGGAGCACCACGGCGCCGGCCTCGTCGAGGGCGAGGAGCTGCTTGAGGGTCGCGCGGCCCAGCGGGGTCTCGCGTACGGCGACGACGAGCGGGCGCCGCTCCTTGAGGGTGACGCTCGCGGTGCGCTGGAGCAGGTCCTTGGACAGGCCCAGCGCGATCCCGGCGACGCTCGCGGTGGAGGCGGGCACCACGATCATCCCGCGCGCCGGGTACGAGCCGGAGGAGGGCCCGGCCCCGAGGTCCCCGGCGGGCCAGTGGCGTACGGCGCCGAGGTCCGGCACCGGGAAGGTGCCGGGTTTGCCGTCGGCGCCCCGGGCGAGCCACTGGGAGAGGTCCTCGCGCCAGTGGGCGTCCCGGAAGGAGATGCCGGTCTCGTCCAGCAGGGTGAGGCGGGCGGCGCGGCTCACGACGAGGTCCACGCTCTGTCCGGCGGCGAGCAGGGCGCGCAGGACGGCGGCGGCGTACGGGGTGCCGGAGGCGCCGGAGACCCCGACGATCCACGGGCGGCGCGGCGGGCCGCCGGGACCGGGCACGGGGTCACGGGCTTCCCGCGGCTGGTTCGTCGTCCTCGCTGGCTCCACGCCGTCGAGCCTAACCGGCGGCCCCCGCCCGCGCCCCGGGGGGCGGAACCAGGGCGGGGCGCCGGACGTTCCAGGGGAACAGGGGAGGGAGAGCGCCCATGGCTTCGGACACGACGACCACCACGGCCAACGCGCGCGGGGGCCGGATCAGGACGGCGGCGCTGCTGTCGGGCGGCTGGCTCGCGCTGCTGTGGTTCCTGGAGATCGTGGACTCCGCGACGCACCACGCGCTGGACACGTACGGGATCAGCCCGCGCGAGGCCGGCGAGATCCGCGACATCGTCCCGGCCGCGTTCCTGCACTTCGGCTTCGACCACCTCGCGGCGAACAGCATCCCGCTGCTGGTCCTCGCCTTCCTGACCGCGCTGTCGGGCGCGGGCCGCCTGATAGCCGTCTCGACGGTGGTCATCCTGATCAGCGGCGCGGGCGTGTGGCTGCTGGCGCCCGCGTACTCGGTGACGGCGGGCGCCTCGGGCGTGGTCTTCGGCCTGTTCGGCTACCTGCTGGTGCGCGGTTTCGTGGACCGGCGGCTCCTCGACGTCGTCCTCGGCCTGGTCGTCGCCGTCGTCTACGGCTCGATCCTGTGGGGCGCCCTGCCCACCGCCGAGGGCGTGAGCTGGCAGGCCCACCTGTTCGGCCTGATCGGCGGCGTGGTCGCGGCCTTCGTCGTCCGGACACCGAGGGGGCGGCCGGCGGTGAGCAGCGGCGAGGGGTAGCGGGGGCCGCGCCTGCCGTTCGGCCCGATGGTCGGGGGCTTCGACTGCGCGATCCGGTGCGCCCTGGTCTCCCGGGAGCCGCGCTCGTCCTCCCTTCCGCTCCGGCAGTCCGGTGCCGTGCCGTGCCTGTCATCCTGCTGCCCATGTCCGCACGACGCCGAAGACTGCCCAGGGACCGCGCCTGGCCACTGACCGCCACCGACATCGACGCGTGCCTGGGCGCCCACCGGGACCACGTCACCGAGCTGCGGTTTCTCACCGGGCAGGACAGCGGGACCCTCGTCCTGGGCGCGGCGTGGGTCGCCCCGGCCCCTTCGAACCACGGCCGCGGCACCCACCCGGACGCGGTCGGTCTCTGGATCGACGTGCACCCCGTCGCCGCCGCCGACCGCGCGGCGACCCGCGCCCTCCTGCGGACGCTCGCCCTCCCGCAGCTCCACGAGTGGGTCACGCGGGGCATCGACGCCGACGAGACCTGGCGGCTGACCTCCCACCAGCACTACTGGCGGCTGTCCGGGGGCCTGCTCAGTCACGGGGACGAGGCGGGGTGACCGGCCGGCCGTCGGGGCGCGCGGTGTCCGGCGTCGTCGGGCCCCCGGTCACCCCGGCGGGACTCACTCGAAGAACTTCAGGCTCCAGCCGGTGTCCGAGGCCGCGCCCGGGGAGTTGGCGCGGGTGTACGTCGTGTCGCCCCACCAGGCGAAGCTGCCGGTGTACCAGTAGCGGTTCTCCCAGGCGTACGGGGTGCCCTTGGGGACGGCGTGGAACATGAGCGGGAACCGGGGGCCGGCGGGCGGGCTGGTGTTGATGTCGCCGTCGGCGAGTACGAAGCTGTGGTGGCCGGGGCCGTTGACGTTCAGCGTCGGGTCCCAGCCGGGCATCATCGTGGACCCGTTGGAGCCGAACAGGCAGCCGTTGGACTTGTACCAGTCCCATACGGAGCCGGGGTCGCCGCCCGCCTTCAGCCGCAGGTCGCCGAGGCAGTACTGCTCGCTCCAGCTGCCGTTGGCGGAGTACACGACGTGCAGTTGCCCGTTCGGGTCCCTGATCGGCTCGGGGCCCTCGTTGATGAACGGGTCGCCCACCACCCGCTCCCAGCTCTCCCGGGGCTGCGAGATGAGGTGACGGTCGCCGGTCGGCGTGGTGGGGCTGCTCATCCTCGCCACGTACAGGTTCTGCTCGACGTTGGTGTCCCCGGCCCAGCCGGACCACACGAACCAGCGCTGCCCCTCGAAGGTGAACAGCGCCCCGTCGATGGCCCACTTGTCCTCGGGCAGGGCCAGCTTCGTCTCGGCGCCGTACCCGCTGTCCGGGCTGTCGGAGCTGATGACGTACATCCGGTGGTCCGGTCCGCGCCCCGCCGAGAAGTAGATGTAGTAGCGGCCGCCGTCGCGCACGATCTCGGGGGCCCACACCTCGCCGTGCCCCGCGTCGTCCGACCAGACCTTGCGGGCGGGAGCGGCGGCCAGTCCGTCCGTGGAGGACGCCTGCCGTACGACGATCCCGCCGTCCGCGGACTGCACCGCGACGTACGTGTCCCCGACGCGCAGGACGCTCGGGTCGGCGCCCCGCAGGCCGGTCTGTGCCGCCTGGGCGTGGTCGGCGGCGGGTGGGCACACCACGGCGGCGAGCGCGGCGGTCAGGGCGAAGGCGGCGGCGCTGAAGAAACGGCGGGAGGTTCGCATCGTCAAGTCCCCTGCTCGGCCTCCGTTTCGACGCCGGTCCCCGGTCCGGCGCGCACCGGACCGGGGACGACGTCCGGGGCGGGGCCGCAGTGGAGGCGGCGGTGGGGGACGGCCCCGGCCCCGGGTGTCTCTCCCGCTTCCGCACCGCCCGGCGACACCGGGATTACCCGGCGACCCCCGGATTACATCGATGCAAAAGCGCTCCCCCAGCTTCAGGAGAGGGCCTGAACATGTCAACCCGTTGGACAGGAGAAGCGGAGGCAGGGGCGAACCGGGGCGGACCGGGAACCTCAGCCCGCGTCCACCGGCAGGCCACTCAGGTCGACGGTGAGCCTGCCGAAGACCTCGGTCTCAACGGTCAGCTTCCCCCCGTAGGGGATGGTGTCCCGCCCCAGGTAGCCCGCCGCGCCCGGGTTCCAGAAGGTGACGCACTCGGCGCGGTACGGGTCGAAGACCAGATAGTGCCGGATGCCACGCCCCGCGTACCGCACCGGCTTCAGATCGTAGTCGCGGCGGACACTGCCCGGCGAGACGACCTCGACGACCAGTTCGACGAGGTCGGGGGCGTAGACGCTGCGGTTCGCCTCCACCTCGGGGCGGGGGAGGACGGCGAGGTCGGGGCAGAACTCGGTCTCCCCGTCGAAGAGGAAAGCGACGTCCGTGGTGAAATCCCAGTCGTCGGACAACTGTGCTTCAAGCGCCTCCCACACCAGCTTGATGGTCTTGCCGTGGTGGGGTCGAACCGGACTCATCACGATGCTGCCCTCGACGATCTCTGTCCGGTAACCGGGGAACATGTCCTCGAACCGGGTGAGCTGTGAGTGCAGGCGCTCGGCCTCTGTGAGGGACACGGTGAGCCTCCCTTTCCCTGCTCCTCATGGTAGAGGCGACCGTAGCTAAACCGTCAGCCCCCGCACCAGGAGATCCAGCAGCGCGCACACGAACAGGGCGATGCCGATGAATCCGTTGACGCTGAAGAAGGCCCGGTTGAGGCGGCTGAGGTCGTGCGGGCGGACGATGGAGTGTTCGTAGACGAAGGCGACGGCGACGATCACGAGGCCGATCCAGAAGAACACCCCGGCGCCGGTGGCCAGCGCGTACCAGACGAGGAGGCCGGTGGTGACGACGGCGGAGCCGCGCGCGCCGTACAGCGCGGCGGGGATGCCGAAGCGGGCCGGGACCGACTTCACTCCGTGGGCGCGGTCGGCCGCGACGTCCTGGCAGCCGAAGATCAGGTCGAAACCGCCGATCCACACGCCGACGGCGACACCGAGGATCACCGCGTGCCAGGACCACTCGCCCGTGACCGCGATCCACGCGCCGATCGGTCCCATGGCCTGCGCGAGGCCGAGGATCGCGTGCGGGAAGTTCGTGAACCGCTTGCCGTACGGGTAGACGACCATCGGGACGACCGCGACCGGCGCGAGCGCCAGGCACAGCGGGTTGAGCAGCGCGGCGGCGCCCAGGAACACGACGAGGGCGACGAGCGCGCCGGTCCACGCCGACTTCACGGAGACCGCGCCGGTGACCAGTTCCCGGTTGGCGGTGCGCGGGTTACGGGCGTCGATCTCGCGGTCGATGATCCGGTTGGCGGCCATCGCGAAGGTGCGCAGCCCGACCATCGCGACGGTCACGAGCAGCAGCCGGCCCCAGTGGATGTTCTCGTCCAGCGCGAACATCGCGGTGAGCGAGGCGATGTAGGCGAAGGGCAGGGCGAAGACCGAGTGCTCGATCATGACGAGCCGCAGGAACGCCGAGACGCCGCCCCTGGACTGCGGCGGCCGGGCCGCCGTTCCCCCGCCGACCGTGGCCTCTGAACTCACAGCCCGTACTCCTTCCAGCGCTTGGTGACCCGCTCGGCGACCTCCGGGTCGGAGGCGACCATCTCCGGCCAGCCGCCGTCCCGGGTGTAGCCCTCCTCGGGCCACTTCCGGGTCGCGTCGATCCCGGCCTTGCCTCCCCAGAACTGCTGGTAGGAGGCGTGGTCGAGGTGGTCGACGGGGCCTTCGACGACGGTCAGGTCGCGCGCGTAGTCCGTGTTGCCGAAGGCGCGCCAGGCGACCTCGTGCAGATCGTGCACGTCGCAGTCGGAGTCGACGACCACGATGAGCTTGGTCAGCGACATCATGTGCGCACCCCAGACCGCGTGCATCACCTTCTGGGCGTGCTTCGGGTACTTCTTGTCGATGGAAACGATCGCACAGTTATGGAATCCGCCCGCTTCGGGCAGGTGGTAGTCCACGATGTCGGGCACGATCACCTTGAGCAGCGGCCGGAAGAAGCGTTCGGTGGCGCGGCCGAGCGGTCCGTCCTCGGTGGGCGGCCGGCCCACCACGATCGACTGGAGCAGCGGGCGGCGGCGCATCGTGACGGTGTCGATGGTGAGCGCGGGGAACGGCTCCTGCGGGGTGTAGAACCCGGTGTGGTCGCCGAAGGGGCCCTCGGGCAGCATCTCGCCCGGCTCCAGCCAGCCCTCCAGGACCACTTCGGCCCGGGCGGGGACCTGGAGCGGGACGCTCACGCAGTCGACCATGTCGATCCGCTTGCCCTGCACGAAGCCCGCGAACAGGTACTCGTCGATGTCGCCGGGCAGCGGGGCGGTCGCCGCGTAGGTCACGGCGGGCGGGCAGCCGAAGGCGATGGCGACGGGCAGGCGCTCCCCGCGCCGCGCGGCGACCTGGTAGTGGTTGCGGCTGTCCTTGTGGATCTGCCAGTGCATGCCGATGGTGCGCGCGTCGTGGCGCTGGAGGCGGTAGAGGCCGAGGTTGCGCACCCCGGACTCGGGGTCCTTGGTGTGGGTGAGGCCGAGGTTGAAGAAGGAACCGCCGTCCTCGGGCCAGGTGAAGAGGGCCGGCAGCCGGTTCAGGTCGACCTCCTCGCCGCGCAGCACGACCTCCTGGACGGGCGCGTCCTTCACCTTCTTCGGCGGGACGTGCACCATCGAGCCGAGCTTGCCGAAGGCCTCGCGGACGCCGACGAAGCCGTGCGGCAGCTCCGGCTTGAGCAGTCCGCCGATCATGTCGCCGATGTCGTCGTAGGACTTCAGGCCGAGCGCCTTGAGCAGCCGCCGGTCGGTCCCGTAGACGTTCATCGCGAGCGGCATCGCCGAGCCCTTGACGTTCTCGAAGAGGAGGGCGGGCCCGCCGGCCTTGTTGACCCGGTCGACGATCTCACCGACCTCCAGGTGGGGGTCGACTTCAGCCTTGACGCGCCTGAGGTCGCCGTCGCGTTCCAGGGCCCTCAGCAGCGAGCGGAGATCGTCGTAAGCCATGCGGTCCAGTATCCGGCACCGGATAACCTGGCCGGGTAACGGGGCCCGTACCGGAGGCTCACGCCGCGACCCGCGAAGGAGAGCGCCATGCTCCGGGTACTGATGATTCTCGTGCCGCTGGCACTGAGCATTTTCGCGTTCATCGACTGTGTGACGAGCGACGAGAAGGAGATCCGCTACCTGCCGAAGCCGCTGTGGGCGATCCTCGTGCTCCTCTTCCCGCTCGTCGGCTCGATCTCCTGGCTGATCATCGGCAAACAGCGCACCTTCGCCGGTGGCCCGGGCGCGGCGCGCGGCGGCTGGGTCGCCCCCGACGACAACCCGGAGTTCCTGAACTCGCTCAAGAAGAACCCGCCGACGGCCGACACGCCGTCGGCGAAGGCCCCTGAGTCCGCCGCGCCGTCCGGGCCCCCGAAGGCGTCGGAACCCCCGGAGCCCGGTCAGGACGACGACCGGCTGACGACCTGGGAGGCGGACCTGCGCCGCCGCGAGGAGGAACTGCGGCGCCGCGAGGCGGGCGAGGAGAACTCGTAGGCGGCGCTCGCCACGCCGGTGCGACCTGGACGATCGTCCAAGGCGTTCGACGGACGTCACACCGTCCTGTGTAGCTACCACCCGTCCTCGTGCCCGAGACTGGTGGACGAAACCCGGCGTGCGGAATCCGGCGTACGACGCTGTCGCCTCCAGCCGTATGTCCCTCGTCCCCCGTACTCCCCGAGGCCATGAACAGCACCCCTTCCGTCACCCTGCCCGAAACCGGCGGGGTCCCGCCGGTGTCCGAGAAGCCCGAGAAGCCGCTGACCGTCGAGGCGGGCGGCGCCGAACCGGTCCCGGAGAGCGGCCGGCACGGGCACCCGCGTCAGCTCCTGTGGACCTGGGCCTCCCCGCAGGTCGGCTGGGCCACCGCCTACATCGGGGTCCTCGCGGTCGCGGTGTTCGGGCTGGGGTTCTGGGAGGCGGTCGCGGCCCTCGTCCTGGGCGCGCTGCTCGGCTCGCTCGCGCACGCGGCGCTCTCCACGGACGGCCCGCGCTTCGGCGTCCCGCAGATGGTGCTGGGCCGGCTGTCCTTCGGGTACCGGGGCAACGCGCTGCCCTCGGCGGTGAACGCGCTGGTCGCCGGTGTCGGCTGGTTCGCGATGAACACGCTGGGCGGGGCCTTCGCGCTGAACTCGCTGACAGGTCTGCCGCCGCTGGCCTGTCTGCTGCTGCTCGTGGCCCTGGAGATCGTCGTCGGCTACGTCGGCCACGATCTCGTGCACCGCTTCGAGAAGTACGCGCTTCCGGTGCTCGCGGTGGTCTTCCTGCTGGCCGGGGTGTGGATCTTCAAGGGCGCGCACCTGTCGCACCCCGGGACCGGGGGCGGTTTCGGCGCGTTCCTGCTGGCGTTCAGCGCGTCCTTCGGTTTCACGGCGGGCTGGAACCCGTGCGCCTCGGACTACTCGCGCTACCTCCCGGCCTCGACCTCGCGCCGTGCGACGGCGCTGTACTCCGGTCTCGGCCTCTTCCTCTCCGTCTCCCTCGTCTCGGTGATCGGCGCGGCCTCGGGCACGGTGCTGGCCCCTGCGGGCGCGAGCCCCACGGACGCGTTCACCGGCCAGCTCCCCGGCTGGCTGTCGAACCTCACCCTCCTCGCGATCATCATCGGCGCGATGGCGGCCTCGACGCTGAACGTGTACTCGGCGGCGGTCTCCCTCTCCTCCCTCGCGGTGCGCCTGCCGCGCTTCCTGAACCGGGCGACGCTCACCGCGCTGACCGGCGCGGTCGGCCTGATCGCCGGCTGGGCCTCGCTGTCCGACGCGGGCCACGCCTTCGAGTCCTTCCTCCTGGTCATCGCGTACTGGACGGCTCCGTGGCTCGGCGTCGTCCTGGTCGAGCAGTGGCTGCGCCGCCACACCCCGCACACCCTGGTCCGCGACCGCCTCACGAGCCGCGCCCACGGCGGCGCGGCGGGCCTGACCGCCCTGCTCGCCGGTGTCGCGGTCTCCGTCCCCCTCTTCTCCAACCAGGAGATGTACGTGGGCCCGCTGCCCGCCCACTGGCCGGGCCTGGGCGACCTGACCTGCCCGGTCGGCTTCGCGGTGAGCGCCCTGCTGTACGCGGCGCTGCGGACCCGCACTCCCCGGAACCCCGTATGAACGAGAAAGGCACCGTTGTCGTGGACTCTGTGAACCCTGTGGCTTTTGCCGACCCCCTGGACCGGGACCTGGCCCGTACGTGGCTCGCGACCGCCGTCGCGGAGGCGCGGCAGGGCCTCGCCGAGGGCGGCGTCCCGATCGGCGCGGCCCTCTACGGGGCGGACGGCACCCTGCTGGGCCGGGGCCACAACCGCCGCGTCCAGGACGGCGACCCGTCCTCCCACGGCGAGACCGACGCGTTCCGCGACGCGGGCCGCCAGCGCACGTACCGGGGCACCACGATGGTGACCACCCTCTCCCCCTGCTGGTACTGCTGCGGCCTGATCAAGCAGTTCGGCATCACCCGCGTCGTCGTCGGCGAGTCCACGACCTTCAGGGGCGGCGAGGACTGGCTCGCCGAACAGGGCGTGGAGATCGTCCAGTTGAACGACCCGGAGTGCGTCACGATGATGACCGACTTCATCGAGCAGCACCCGGACGTGTGGAACGAGGACATCGGCGAGGACTGAGCCGGGGGCCCGCGGGGGAAGGGTCCGGCATGGCCCGCGCCGAGTTCTACGACGATCCCGGGGCGCCGCCGCCGCGCCCCAACTCCCTGGTCGTGGCCGCCTCCGCGTTCGTCGGCGACGCGCGGGGGCGAGCACTCGTCCAGCGGCGCGCCGACAGCGGCCTGTGGGCGCTGCCGGGCGGCGCGATGGAACCGGACGAGTCCCTGCCGGACGCGGCGGTGCGCGAGGTGCGGGAGGAGACCGGGTTCGACGTGGAGATCGCCGGCCTGGTCGGCACCTACACGGACCCGCGCCACATCATCGCGTACGACGACGGCGAGGTCCGCCGCCAGTTCGACGTGTGCTTCCGCGCCCGCGTCCTCGGCGGCACGCTCACCGCCTCGGACGAGAGCACGGACGTACGGTTCGTAAACCCGGAGCAGATCGCCGCACTGCCGATGCACCACACGCAGCGGTTGCGGGTGCGGCATTTTCTGGAGGAGCGGCAAGAGCCCTGTCTCGGGTGACACGCACGCCCCGCCCAGGAAGCCTGGCCATGCTCTCCCATCCACCGGAGGATCTCCCATGCCGCCCACCAGCCCCACCCCCCTCTCCCCCGCCGTCCTGGAGTTCTACGGCTCGACGGTGGACGAAGGGCGGCGACTGTCCGCATCCGGGGACGGGGTGCTCGAACTCGTCCGTACGCAGGAGCTGTTGCTGGACCGGCTGCCGCAGGCCCCCGCCCGCGTGCTCGACGTCGGTGGTGGGCCAGGGACGCATGCGCGCTGGCTTCAGGAGGACGGGTACCGGGTGCGGGTCGTCGATCCGGTCGCCCGGCATGTGAAGGCCGCTCGGGCGGCGGGGTGCGTGGCCGAAGTCGGGGACGCCCGCGCCCTGGACGCCGGGGACTCCTCGTACGAGGTCGTGCTCCTGCTCGGGCCGCTCTACCACCTGATCCGCTCCGGGGACCGGGCCGCCGCGCTCGCCGAGGCGTTCCGCGTGGTGCGGCCCGGCGGGCTCGTCGTCGCGGCCGGGATCAACCGGTACGCCTCGCTGTTCGAGCACGCCGCGCTCGCGCACCTGGACCGGGAGCGGCTGCGGGAGAGCGTCGGGCGGATTCTGGCGAGCGGGGTGCACGACGGGCGGGGCGGGTTCACCGAGGCGTACTTCCACACCGGGCAGGGGCTGGCCGAGGAGGTGCGGGCCGCCGGGTTCGCGGAGGTGGAGGTGCGCGGGGTCGAGGGGCCCGCCTGGGGCATGGTGAAGGCCGCCGAGCAGTACACCGGGGGCTCCGTCGTCGGCACCCCGCTGTTCGACTCCGTACTGGCCGCCGCGCGCCTCGCCGACTCGTACCCGGATCTGCTCGCCGCCGGTTCCCATCTGCTCGCGTTCGGGCGGCGGCCCGCCTGATCGGCGGGGGCGCGGACCGGGCCCGCGCCCCCGGACGGCCACCGGACGCCCTCCCGGACGGCCTTCCGGGAGCCCCGGCCCGCCCCGGCCGCCCCCGCCCGCCCCGCCACACTCACGCCACACTCACTCTTTGCTCACCCTTGATTGCTTTGCGATAACTTGATGTGCCGTTCACGTAAGTTCATCCAACTGCCCTGATCCGCTTTCCCCGGCGCCGGGTTCAGTGATCGACGGCCCCCGGGCCACCGTTCGCAACAGCCCCCCGCATGTCAAAGGGAAGTGGGACAGCCATGCCCGGAATGACCCGTCGCAGACTTCTCGGTTCGGCCGCCGCCGCGACCGGCGGTGCCGCCGCGCTCAGTCTGCTGCCGCCCAGCGTCCAGGAGGCCGTGGCCGCCGGGCCCCGGCCCGGTGGTTCGCTCGACGACGTCGAGCACGTCGTGATGCTCATGCAGGAGAACCGGTCCTTCGACCACTACTTCGGCACGATGCGCGGCGTGCGCGGCTTCTCCGACCCGCAGGCCCGGCGCCTGGACACCGGCAAGTCCGTGTTCTACCAGCCGGACGCGGAGAACCCGGACGGCTACACGCTGCCCTTCCACCTCGACACGCACACCACGAGCGCGCAGGCCATCCCCTCCACCAGCCACGCCTGGGCCGTGCAGCACGAGGCGTGGAACAACGGGAAGATGGACGCCTGGATGCCCGCGCACCGCAAGGCGGACGGCAAGAACGGGCCGTACGTCATGGGGTACTACACGCGGGAGGACATCCCCTTCCAGTTCGCGCTGGCCGAGGCGTTCACCGTGTGCGACAACTACTTCTGCTCGGTCATGGGCCCGACCTGGCCCAACCGCATGTACTGGATGACCGGCACCCTCGACCCGAACGGGCAGCACGGCGGCCCGATCCTCAACAACACCGCCCCGGCCGCCGGTTACACCTGGACCACCTACGCGGAGCGCCTGGAGGCGGCCGGGGTGAGCTGGAAGGTGTACCAGCAGGAGGACGACTACGGCTGCAACATGCTGGAGAACTTCGCGAACTTCCGTAACGCGAAGCCCGGCGAGCCGCTGTACGAGAAGGGGGTGCGCCCGCAGGAAGAGGGCACCTTCGAGGCGGACGCGCGGGCCGGGAAGCTGCCCACCGTCTCCTGGATCATCTGCACGAGTGAGCAGTCGGAGCACCCCGACTACCTTCCGGCGGCCGGCGCCGACTTCGTCGCCTCGAAGATCGAGGCGATCGCCTCCAACCCGGAGCTGTGGCGCAAGACCGCGTTCATCCTCAACTACGACGAGAACGACGGCCTCTTCGACCACGTCGTACCGCCCACCCCGCGCGCCGGGACCCCCGACGAGTTCGTGCAGGGGCTGCCGGTCGGCGGCGGTTTCCGGGTGCCCTGCGTCATCATCTCGCCGTGGACCGTGGGTGGTTTCGCGGCCGGGGAGGCCTTCGACCACACCTCCGTCCTGCAGTTCCTGGAGCGGGTCACCGGGGTGGCCGAGCCCAACATCAGCCAGTGGCGCCGCCGTACCTTCGGCGACCTGACCTCGGCCTTCGGTTTCCGTGAGGCCGCGCACCAGCCGCCGCGACTGCCCGATGACACCGCCGAGCAACTCGCCGAGGCCGAACGCGAGGTGGCGACCCTCCCGAAGCCGGCCCTGCCGGGCGGCGGCCAGCGTCCGCCCCGCCAGGAACCGGGGCGCCGTCCGCGCCGCTGAGGACACCCCCGTACGACAGCGCCGCCCGGTCCCTCCTCGCGGGGGACCGGGCGGCGCTGTCGAGTCACGGGGTCGTGCGGCTCAGCCGACACCCGCGTACGAGTGCTTGCCGGTCACGAAGATGTTGACGCCGTAGTAGTTGAACAGCCAGCAGGCGAAGGCGATGAGCGCCAGGTAGGCGGCCTTGCGGCCCTTCCAGCCCGCGGTGGCCCTGGCGTGCAGGTAGCAGGCGTAGGCGACCCAGGTGATGAAGGACCAGGTCTCCTTCGGGTCCCAGCCCCAGTAGCGGCCCCACGCGTCGCCGGCCCAGATCGCGCCCGCGATGATCGTGAAGGTCCACAGCGGGAAGATCGCCGCGTTGATGCGGTACGAGAACTTGTCCAGGCTCGCCGCGGCGGGCAGCCGGGACAGCACGGAGTGCGCGAACTTCCCGGGGGTGCCACCGGTGGCGATCTTGTTCTCGTACGCGTCGCGGAACAGGTAGAGCAGGGTGCCCACACCGGCGACGTAGAACGCGGCCCCGCAGAAGATCGCGGTGGAGACGTGGATCCACAGCCAGTACGAGTGCAGCGCCGGGACGAGCTGGTCGCTGGAGGTGTAGAGCACCGTCGTCGCGAGCCCGAGGTCCAGCAGGACGGTGGTGACCAGGGGCAGCGTCAGCCAGCGCACGTTGGTCTTGGCGATCAGCAGGCCGAGGAACACCGCGACGGCCACCGCCGAGAAGGTGACCGAGAACTCGTACATGTTGCCCCACGGCGCCCGCCGCACCGAGAAGGCGCGGGCGAGGACACCGCCGACGTGGACGACGAAGGCGAGGGTGATGAGCGAGACGGCGATCCGGCCCCAGATGTCGCCCTTCTCGGTCCCGCCGGCCGCCCCGGGCCCGTCCGGGACGTCCCGCGTACCGGCCGCCGAGCGGGTGACGACCTTCGGCCGGTCCAGGACGGCGGTCGAGCCGGCCTTGCGGACGGTCACCGCGGGGGCCGCGGCGACGGGCCGTTCGGTGACGGCGGCGGCGGTACGGGCGACCCGGCTGCGGCTGCCGAAGATCCACTCCGCGATGCTCGCGAAGAAGGCGAGCATGTACACGGCCATCGCGGAGTAGATGAGCACGTTGCTGGTGTGCGCCAGGCTCTCGTTTGTTCCGGCGGCGAGATTCACTTCTCAGCCCCTTCGGCTTCGGCTGGGGTTACTGCGGGGGTACCGGCTCGCGGCGTGGGGCCGGCCACCGGATCGGTTCCGGACGGCGAGGGCACGTGGGGCTGCCCCTCGGCTTCCGGGTCGGGGCCGGGGGCCGTGGGCGCCCGGTCGTGGAGGGTGCCCGCGAGCGAGGACAGCTCCTGCGGGAGCTTCGCCGACTCGCTGCGGCCGAGGCCGGCCATCTCGACGACGGTCGTTCCGTCCGCCCCGGCCGTGGCCCGCACCCAGACGCGGCGGCGCTGGATGAACAGGGACCCGGCCAGTCCGGCGATCGCGGCCATCGCGCCGCCGAGCGCGAGTCCCGCGCCGGGCTGCTGGCTGATCTGGAAGCTGGCCCACTCCTTGATGTCCTTCTCGAAGGTCACCGAACCGGCGCCCCCGGGAAGCTTCATGGTCTCGCCCGGCAGGAGCAGCTTCTTGTAGAGCTGGCCCTTGGAGTTCTTGAACTCCTTCAGCTTCGTCTTGTCGAGCTGGTAGACGTTCTGCGCGATCCCGGAGTCGATGCCGAGGTCGCCGTGGTACGCGGACAGTGCGAGCACGGGGTAGCCGAGGCCGGGGAAGGTGGACAGCATCCCGGTGTCCCGCCCGAAGGTCGGCACGAAGAAGGCGTTGAAGCCGAGCTGTTCCGGCTTGCCCTGCTTGTCGGTGTAGCCGTCGGCGACCTTGATCGCGCCCTGCGCGGAGCCGTTCGCGTCGAGCGGCAGCAGGGCGGAGGCCCCGTGGAAGATGACCTTGCCCTTGCGGTCCCGGACGGTGACGACGGGCGCGTATCCGTGCCCGTTGAGGAAGACCTTGGAGCCGTCCACCTCCAGCGGGTGGTTGGGCGAGATGGTCTGCTTGTGCTCCTTGCCGTCTGCGCCCTCGCTCCACGTGACGTCGGCGGTGTAGACGCGCGGGGTGCCCTTGTTCGGCCCGGAGGTCTCGTACGTACCGGTGAACTTGTCGAGCGTGAAGTGGTACGGCGCGAGGTCGTCGTCGCTGAACAGGCTGCCCGACTTGAAGTCGTCGTACTGGGTGCGGGTGTTGGAGAACCCCTCCCCCTCGATGACGAGCTTCCCGCCCTCGGACTTGAACAGGGAGCCGGTGGCGAAGGCCACGAGCATCACGATGAGCGCGACGTGGAAGACCAGGTTCCCGGCCTCCCGCAGGTAGCCCTTCTCGGCGGCGACGGCCCTGCCGCCCTGACCGGGCTCGTAGGCGTCGGCCCGGTAGCGGCGCTTGCGCAGGAGGGCGCGGCCCCAGTCCTGGACCTGCTCGGGCGTGGCCTCGGTGCGCCAGGTCGTGTACGCCGGCATCCGGTCCAGGCGCCCCGGGGCGCGCGGCGGGCGGCCCCGCAGCTGGCCGACGAACTGCCAGGTGCGCGGGACGATGCAGCCGATGAGGGAGACGAACAGCAGGATGTAGATCGCGGAGAACCACACCGAGCTGTAGACGTGGAACAGGCCGAGCTTGTCGTAGACGGGCCCGAGGGTGGTGTGGACCTTCTGGAAGTCGGCGACCTTGAGTTCGTCGGTGCCCTGCTGCGGGATGAGCGATCCGGGGACGGCGCCCAGCGACAGCAGGAACAGCAGGATCAGCGCGACCCGCATCGAGGTGAGCTGCCGCCAGAACCACCGCACCCAGCCGGTCAGCTCCCGCCAGGTCCAGGCGAGCGCCCCGCCGAACCCGGCGCGCCGCACCCCGCCGAAGGAACCGGGGACGGTCCTGTCGACCGGGGCGGTGGACAGCTGGGCCCCGGCGGCGCCGAGATCCTGTTCCTCGGCGTTCCGGGCGGCGCGTTCCCGCTCCTCGGCGTTCCCGGCGTGGGTGTCCTCGTGCTGCTGTGTACCGCTCATGGTTCAGATCCCCACCGTGAAGCCGGCGGCCCAGCCCTGCATGTGCTGCACCAGAACATTCCAGACACCCGTGAGCAGTAGCACGCCGGTCGCGATCATCATGGTCCCGCCGATCCGCATGACCCACATGTAGTGCCGCTTGACCCAGGAGAAGGCACCGAGGGCCTTGCGGAAGGCCACGGCCGCCAGGACGAAGGGGATGCCCAGACCGGCGCAGTAGGCGACGGTGAGCAGCGCCCCCCGGCCCGCGCTGGCCTGCGTCGAGGACAGCGCCAGCGCCGAACCGAGGGTCGGGCTGACGCAGGGCACCCAGCCGACGCCGAAGAGCGCCCCCAGTATCGGCGCGCTGACCAGCCCGGCGGTGGGCCGCTTGTGGAAACGGAACTCGCGCTGCGTCATCCAGGGCATGAGGCCCATGAAGAAGCCGCCCAGCAGGATCATCAACACGCCGAGGACGCGCGAGATCGTCGACTGGTGCCCCTGAAGTTCCTGTCCGAAGTACCCGAACAGCGCCCCGCCGGACACGAAGACGACGGTGAACCCCAGCACGAACAGGGAGGCCCCGGTGACCATCCTCCCCCGCCTGGCCTCCGCCAGGTCCGTACCGCTCACGCCCGTCACGTAGCTCAGGTAACCGGGGACGAGCGGCAGCACGCACGGCGAGAAGAACGAGACGAGCCCGCCGAGCACGGCGACCGGGAGCGCGAGCAGCAGCGCCCCGCTCAGCACGGTCTCGTTGTACCCGGGGGCGGCGGCCAGCGCGCTCACCGCACTCATCACTTCTCCGCGATCAACGGGTCGATCATCTTGCGCATCTTCTTGTCGTCGAGCGCCATGAGCGCGCGGGCGGCGATCCGTCCGTCCCGGTCCAGTACGAGGGTGGACGGGATCGCCTGCGGGTTGAGGCTCCCCTTGGGGAAGCGCAGCATCAGCTTGCCGCTCGGGTCGTACAGGCTCGGGTACTCCACGCCGAACCGCTTCTCGAACTGCTGGGCCGGGCTGCGGTCGGGGTCGCGGGTGTTGATGCCGACGAACCGCACGCCCTTGTCGCGCAGCTCCTTCTCGACCTTGACGAGGTAGGGGGCCTCGGCCCGGCAGGGCGCGCACCACGAGCCCCACACGTTGACGACCACGACCTCGCCCTTGTAGTCGGAGAGGTCGAGCTGCTTGCCCTCGATGGTCTTGCCGCCGATGTCCGGGGCAGGTTTGCGGTCAGCCGCCTTGACGGTCGAGATGCCGCCCGTGCCGGTGACGAAGTTCGTGCCGCCCGAGCCGCTGGAGCTGCCCGAACCGCACGCGGTGAGCAGCAGCGCGCCGACCGCCGCACCGGCCGGCAGCAGTGCGGCGCGGCGGCGGGAGAGGCGGAGTGGGGCGCGGTTGCCCTGGGCGGAGCGAGCACTCATGTGAAAAGTTTCGCATGTCTGTCTCAGGGATCTTCCGCACCCCCCTCCGCAGGGGAAAACCCCATTTCAGACCGTGTTTTCCGAACTGCCGGAAGGGCCTGGGGACGCCCCGTTACGAGTCTGTGCGGCACCTGCGAGGTAGCTGTGCCAGCCGCCCGCCGGACGCTCCCCTACGTTGAGGGAGCGCAGCCGTTCCAGGACCGCCGGGTCCTGCGCGTCGAGCCAGTCGGTGAGCTGGCGGAAGGAGACCAGGCGGACGTCCTTGTGCCCGGCGATGCCCTTCAGCGCCTCCTCGACGGCGTCCATGTAGATGCCGCCGTTCCACTCCTCGAAGTGGTTGCCGATGAACAGCGGGGCCCGGTTGGTCTCGTAGGCGCGCCGGAAGCCGTTCAGGTAGGCGCCGGCCGCCTGCGCCCTCCAGCCCGGGTAGTGGATGGGCGGGGCCTTCGTGGAGTTGCGGGACTGGTTGAAGAGGATGTTGTAGTCCATCGACAGCGGCTCGAAGGAGTGCCCGGGGAAGGGCACGGCCTGGAGCGGGTAGTCCCACAGGCCGAGTTTCTTGCCGGGCCAGACCTGGAGGCCGCCGGGGCTGGAGGCGTCGTAGCGCCAGCCCTTGGCGCGGGCGGCGGGCAGCAGGTTGTCCTGGCCGAGCAGGCAGGGGGTGCGGCCGCCGACGAGTTCGTGCCCGTAGTCGAAGGGCAGCGGCGGCAGCTCGTGCCAGCCGCTGTGGGTGCGCCAGGTGGTGACGAAGCTCTCGGCCTGCTCGATCTCGCTGGCCCACTGCTCGGTGGACCAGTTCGCGACGGAGCCGGAGCCCGCGCAGAAGTGCCCGTTGAAGTGGGTGCCGATCTCGTGTCCGTCGAGCCAGGCGTCACGGACGTACCTGAGGGTCTCCTGGATGTGGCCGTCCGTCAGGTAGCCGATGTCGGAGGCGCCGACCGGGTTCCCGGGCGGCCGGTAGACGTGCTTCTTCTCCTCGGGCAGCAGGTAGAGACCGGACAGGAAGAAGGTCATGTGCGCGCCGTGGTCCTTGGCGAGCTTGAGGAAGCGGGGGAACAGCCCGTTGCCGACCTCGCCGGCGCCGTCCCAGGAGAAGACGACGAACTGCGGCGGGGTCTCGCCCGGCTCCAGCCGTACGGGGGCGGCGGGCTGGTGGGGCTGGAGCCCGGTGAAGGCGGTGGACCCGTCGCCGATCAGGCGCAGCGGACGCGCGCCGCCCTGCCCGCCGGTCCCCGCTCCCCCGCTCCCGCCGGACGCGTGCGCGGACGGGCTCGGGGTGCCCCGCGAGGTGTCCGCACCGCCGCTCGCCCCGCACGCGGCGAGGGCCGGGGCGGCGAGCGCGCCCGCGCCCAGACCGATCAGTTTCCGCCGCGACAGGTGGCCTTCGCCGGGCGGGGAGGGCTGCTCGCCGACCCTGGTTCCGCTCTCGCCCCTGCCGTCCGCGTCCCCGCCGCCCACGGCGTTCGTTGCTCCGGTCATGCCAGATACCGCCTTTCCTGTGAGTGCCCCACCAGGAAAGACCGATTAATACGATAAAGCGATTATGACACGAAAGGTCGGGGTGATCCCGAACCGACTCTTTACCCTCGGCCCGGGGAGTCGGAGCGGCCGGGGCACCGGGAACGGATATGGCGAGAGGCCCTCTGACCAGGTCAGAGGGCCTCTCGCCGTACTGCTTCGTCTTACTGCTTAGGGGAGTACCGTTCTCCGCTTCGGGACGCGCCGGTCTCCTACGCGCCGAACGCCTTCGACTGCTGTCCCGCCCCGCCCGAGGTCTTCGCGGGCCTGGCCCCGGCCCGCAGGTGCGCCGGTACGAGGTCGATGGCGGGCTCCGAGTAGCCGACGGACACGATCGTGTCGCCCTTGAAGGTGAAGCTGGTGAGCGAGGCGAGCGTGCACTGCCGCTTGCGCGGGTCGTGCCACAGCCGCCGCCGCTCGACGAAGCTGCGCAGCATCCACACGGGCAGCTGGTGGCTCACGCACACCGCCTCGTGGCCGCGCGCCGCGTCCTTCGCGCTCTCCAGCGCGCCCCGCATCCGCACGACCTGCTCGACGTACGGCTCGCCCCAGGACGGCTTCATGGGGTTGACGAGGTACTTCCAGTTCTGCGGGCTCTTCAGGGCGCCGTCGCCGACCCCGAAGGTCTTGCCCTCGAAGATGTTGGTCGCCTCGATGAGCCTGCGGTCCGTCGCGAGGTCGAGTCCGTGGCTCTTCGCGATCGGCGTGGCCGTCTCCTGCGCCCGCTCCAGCGGGGAGGCCACGACGTGCGTGATGTCGCGGGACGCGAGGTGCTCGGCGACCCGGTCGGCCATCTCGCGGCCGAGCGCCGACAGGTGGTAGCCGGGCAGCCGCCCGTAGAGCACGCCCTCCGGGTTCTCCACCTCTCCGTGCCGCATCACGTGGACGACCGTGATCTCGTCGCCGCTGCTGCTCTCGCCCTTCACACCCACACCCGTCTCTGTCGGTACTGCCGGTACTGCCTGCTCGGCCGGTCCGGTTCCGGTCACCGGGCATTCTCCGGGGTGGCCGCGGCGGCGGCGCGGGCGGCCACCGGGAGGGCGGCCGCGACCCGCTCCAGGGCCTGCTCGTCGTGGGCCGTGGACACGAACCAGCACTCGAAGGCGGACGGCGGCAGGTACACGCCCTCGGCGAGCATCGCCTGGAAGAACGCCGTGTAGCGGAAGGACTCCTGGGACTTGGCGTCCTCGTAGTTCCGCACCTCGCGGTCGGTGAAGAACACGGAGAACATGTTGGAGGCCGTCTGCACGCGGTGGGCGACGCCCTCCTTGGTCAGCGCCTCGCTCGCGAGGGCCTGGAGCCGCGTGGAGACCGCGCCGATCGTGTCGTACGCCGCCTCGTCGAGCAGCCGGAGCTGGGCGACGCCCGCGGCGGTCGCGACCGGGTTCCCGGACAGCGTCCCGGCCTGGTAGACGGGCCCGACCGGCGCGAGGTACCGCATGACGTCCGCGCGCCCCCCGAAGGCAGCCGTCGGGAAGCCGCCGCCCATGACCTTGCCGAAGGTCATGAGGTCGGGCACCACGCCGTCCACCCCGAACCAGCCGGCGCGGCTGGTGCGGAAGCCGGTCATGACCTCGTCGGAGACGTAGAGGGCGCCGTTGTCCGCGCACAGCTGCTTGAGGCCCGCGTTGAACCCGTCGAGCGGCGGGACGATGCCCATGTTGCCGGGGGACGCCTCGGTGATGACGCAGGCGATCTCGCCGGGGTGCGCGGCGAACGCGGCCCGCACCGCCTCCAGGTCGTTGTACGGCAGGACCAGCGTGTCCCCGGTCTGCGCACCCGTGACGCCCGGCGTGTCGGGCAGCCCGAAGGTCGCCAGGCCCGAACCGGCCGCGGCCAGCAGGGCGTCCACGTGGCCGTGGTAGCAGCCGGCGAACTTCACGATCTTCGCCCGGCCGGTGAACCCGCGCGCGAGCCGGATCGCCGACATCGTCGCCTCGGTGCCGGAGGACACCAGCCGCACCTGCTCGACGGGGGCGATACGGGAGACGATCTCCTCGGCGAGTTCGACCTCGCCGCGCACCGGCGTACCGAAGGAGGTGCCGTGCGCGACGGCCTCCCGCACGGCGGCGAGCACCTCGGGGTGCGCGTGGCCGAGGATCATCGGCCCCCAGGAGCACACGAGGTCGACGTACTCCCTGCCGTCCACGTCCGTCAGGTACGCGCCGCGCCCCGAGGCCATGAAGCGGGGGGTACCGCCCACGGCGCCGAAGGCCCGCACCGGGGAGTTCACGCCGCCGGGGGTGACCCGGGAGGCGCGGTCGAAGAGGCCCTGCGAGACGGGGGCTTCGTAGCTGTAAGGCACTTTGGTCACGTCGGTCACTTCGATCACTCGGTCGCTTCGCTTCTGACCTGCGAAAACTTCGGGGTGTAGGGGCGCGGGCGGCTCCGGCGGGAGAGGCCGGGCAAGGAACTGCGGATCCCCGTCCCCGGTCCGCTCCACAGGCCCCCCGCGTCTGCGAAACTGGGGGCTCGTACGGAACAGCTCACACCAGCCATGGTGTCAGAGCCCGCCGCCAAGGCATCGACGTGCCCGGCGGCGGGGCCTGGATCACGGTTCCGGCCGACACCGCGGCACACGTTTCGGCGGGCTGACGTGGGGGAGGTCAACTGACACGATGATCGGGTTGTACGGCGAGGCCGTACGACGCTGAGGGCAATCGGGTGGAAATATGCAACGCGGTGGCGGACTGGGCGAGGGGACCGGTGACCTCGGGCCTCGGCGCGCCCGGCGGGGACGGCACCGGCGCGAGACGGAAGAGCAGTGGCCCGAAGGGG
This sequence comes from Streptomyces sp. NPDC049954, assembly GCF_040656295.1. Lineage (NCBI taxonomy): Bacteria > Bacillati > Actinomycetota > Actinomycetes > Kitasatosporales > Streptomycetaceae > Streptomyces > Streptomyces sp. NPDC049954. The sequence goes on along the minus strand of NZ_JBFALS010000007.1, from coordinate 74,018 downwards.
CGGCCGGCGGCGGCCCCGGGGCGCCCGCGCCGGACGGATCAGTGGCACGGACGGGGAGTGGCCGCGTGGGGGTGACCTACAAGTACTTCGGCGCGCCCGACGGAGCCACGGCCGCCCGGGTCCCGGTGTCGATGCGCCCCGAGGAACTGGGCGGCGACGAACTGGGCATGGGCGGCATGTTCACCAAGATCAAGCCGGAGACGATGGCCGCGATGGTCCTCACCGGCATCGAGGGCATCCCCCTCTACCGCGTCCCACCCCTCGAACTGGTAGTCCTCCACCCCGACTACGCGGTCGTGAAACTCCCCATGACGGTGGTCGACCCCCTGCGCGGCGTCGGCGAGGAGTCCGTGGGCGCGGCCGCCTTCATCTGGTCCACGGTCCCCGACCGCGGCGGCCCCCGCGACGCCTTCAACATCTACCAGCTGCTCCACGAGTGGCAGGACTTCAGCCATCGGTTGCATGAGGCGGGGCATCAGCCTTATTGCCTGGTGTGGCCGTGAACTGGGGTTTCTTGGGATTCGGGCGGGGCTTTCGGTCTCCGCCCTCGTCATGTACCGGTAGGGGCCGTCAGGCGGCCAGGGCACATTGAGGGCACATGGGTTTTGGCGGGGGCACTGATGTGCCCTGAGCCTTCGGCGCACCGCCGCCCTCTCCCGCCTCGGCTTCGGTAAAGGCGTCGTCGATCGCCTTGCGGGTCCGAGTCTCGCTGGACGGCAACAGGTGCGTGTACGTGCGCAGCGTGAAGCCGGGGTCCGAGTGACCCAGGAACTCGGAGAGCGCCTTGATGCTCTCCCCCGCGTCCAGGAGCACGGAGGCGTACGCGTGCCGGAGGGCGTGCATGCCGTCCTCCGGAGCCGCCTGGAGGTACCTCGCACCGCGCTCGCGGGGAGGGATTACACCGGCGGCGGCCAAGGCCAGCTTCCAGGCACCCATGTTGAAGACGCTGCGGTTGTAGGCCCGGCTCTTGTCATCGACGAAGAGGAGGCGGACGGTCTTCGGTTCGCCGTCCGCCTTGGCCCAGGGCAGGGTGACGGCGACAGGCGGGAACGTCTTCATGTGGGCCTTGAGGGCAGCGGCAAGTTGAGCCGACAGGGGCACTGACCGGATCTTATTGTCCCTTGGGCAGGGCGAAGACGGCCTTCGTGCCGACGAGCCGCACCTGGCGGTTGACGTGGATCCAGCCGCCCTTGAAGTCGATGTCCTCGACGGCGAATCCGAACACCTCGCCCTGGCGCAGGCCGCAGCCAAAGGCGAGCTTGCCGCCGGCCTGGAACCGTTTCGGGAGCCCGGCAATAACAGCACGCACGCGCTCCAACGGCCAAGGGATGATCTTCTTCTTGGTCACGGTCGGTAGCTTGACCGACTTTGCCTTGCAGGGGTTCTTCGGCAGCCGCTCACCGCACCGGCCGAGGCGAAACGGGAACTCGAACGAGCCGCCACCGCCTTCGAGCGCGCCACCCGCTCCCGCATCACCGCCGACCTCCACAGCACCCGCGTTCTGCGCCGCAGCATCCAGACCATCCTGCTCGTCCCCGGCACAACACGCGACGGGACCGGACTGGCGATGCTGCTGGACGCCGTCCTCATCGCCGTGGCCTTCGCCCGGCACTGGCACCAAACCCACCAGCACGCCCAGCAGGAAGCCGCCGCCGAACAGACCCTCACCCACCTCCAGACCGCCTACGCCCACGTCGCCGTCCCGGTCCTGGACGGTATCGCCCGCCGCACCCCCGGCCCCCAGACCACACACCGCTACGCCCGCCACCTCCAGCAAGCCGCCCCCGAGCACGCCGACCGCATCCTGAAAGACCCCGCCTGGGACGCCCTCGCCACCGTCCTCGCCGACGCCGAAACCGCCGGCCACAATTCCGCCACCCTCCTCAACCAGGCCCTCGGTCAACGCACCCTCGACGACGCCCGCAACCCCGCCCGCACCCTGACCTGGCGCATCCACCGCCTCGGCCAACGCCACACCCCCAGCCCCCGCGCCCAAGCAGCCACGGCCCGCAGCACCGCACGCCGCCCCGACGCCGCGATCGAACTGCCGGCAGTCGCACCAGCCGCTGCCCTTCAGCGACCACAAGTACGGCGTCGTTGACCGGCTCAGCCGCGCTGTTGCCTGATCGTTCTCCAGGGACAAAGAGGCAAGAGACGCGCCGAACACCAAAGTGGTTGTGCAAATTCCAAGACATCAACTAAAGTCAGTGGCGCACTGGAATGCTTCGATGCGTAGTCCGACCTGAGGAGTCGTCCGCATGGGTATGCCTTCGTCGTCGTGGACGACCGACGTGTTCGCCGAGCAAGCAGCAGACGCGCGCCGCCGCGTCGGGCAGGGCCTTCGCAACATGCAGGCCAACGCACAGGCCGCACAGGAACAAGCCGCCTCCCGCACCACCCGCGTTTACGGAACCAGTCGGTACGAGAACCAGTACGAGCGGCTCCAGGACGAACTCAAGCAGGTCCCCGGCGCCCGGGCGGTCAAACCGTTCGGCTTCTCGTACGAGCTGATGCTCATCGGCAAGGGGCTGATCTACCCGTTCCGGTACTCCAACACCAAGTCGGACGTACGTAGCGCACGCATTCCCAGCCAGTCCCGGCTGGTGCGGGAACTCTTCACGTTCGCACCGGCGCCGAAGCACACGCAGGACCCGTTCGACTTCGACTTCGACTTCGGACCGGCCGTTCCGATCGCCGAACCGCGCGGCGCTCTGGCGACCGTCCCGGAGGGCACGCAGTTGGTCCTGGTTCCCTTTGCCTGCAACGCCTCCGAACTCCTTGAGGCGTACTGGGGCATCGCGGCGCTCGGGGTGAACCGACAGCTGGAGTGGGCAACCGACCCGGAGCCGCTCCACCTGCCTCAGGAGATCACCTCGCACACCCTGCGCCCGATCAGCATTCCGGGCCAGGTCATGGCACACACCGGCTTCGCCGAAGGACTCGAACCCACCCTTACGCTGTCCTCTCGTACCGCCTCGGACCAGGCCCTGCACGTACCCGTGCAGACCGAGGCAGAACCCGTTGAGGACCAGAGCAGCGAAGACGATGCGACCCACTAAACAAGACCTCATTCCCGGTACAGAAGAACGTGGCGCCACGCCCCGCGCCGTCTACGACGCCTTCGATCCCACGCGTGTCACGCAAGCTCGTCGTCTGGCGGAGATGACGAAGAAGGACGTGGCGGCCGGGCTCGGGGTGACGCCTGCCGCCGTGGGGCAGTACGAGACCGGGGTGTCGAAGCCTCGACCCGATTTGATCCCCCGGCTCGCAGAGGTCCTCGGGGTTCCGGTGACGTTCTTCCTGCTGGGCAGGCCAGCTAATCGACTTGACGCCTCCATGGCGCATTTCCGAAGTCTGCGCAGCACACCGAAGTCCCAGCGGGAACGTGCGCTCGCGTTCGCCGAGCAGGTCTGGGAGCTCACGTACGCGCTGGAACAGCGAGTCCAGTTGCCCCTTGTCGACCTCCCCGGTTTCGCCGGCGGGGAGGTCCACCCCGGCGAAGAGCTGTCTACCGACCCTGTATCCGCAGCCCGTGAGCTTCGCCGTCGTTGGGGCCTCGGCGACGGCCCTGTCACGCATCTGGTGAGGCGGATGGAGTCCCACGGGATCGTGGTGGTCATGCCGCCTGCCAGCGATCCCTCTGCCGCGAGCGTGGACGCCTTCTCCACCCGGGCAGCCCGGCCGCTCGTCGTTCTGACCGCCGCCCGGGCCGACGACATCTACCGGCACCGGTTCACGGCTGCCCATGAGCTGGGCCACCTTGTGCTTCACGCCGATGCCACCGGTGACAGCCGTCAGGAGAAGGAGGCGGATGCCTTCGCCGCCGAGTTCCTGACCCCCCAGGACAGCATCCTGCCGTTCCTGCCGGGGCGAATGGATCTTGCACGCCTGGCCGAGCTAAGGGGGGTCTGGGGAGTCTCCCTCCACTCGCTTGTCTACCGATGCCGCGAGCTGGGGCTGATCTCCGACGCGACTGCCAGCCGGACGTATCAGCGTCTACGCGCTCTCGACGGCCAGCCGGGCTTCACCGCCGAATCCGTCTCGAACTTCCCCGGTGAACGGCCTTCGCTGCTTCGGCAAGCCTTCGAGCTGGCTGCCAAGGAGGCGGGCCTATCGGTTTCCCAACTGGCTCATGAGCTGGCGTGGACAAGCGGGAGAGTGCAGGACCTGCTGGGCGTTCAGGAACAGAGGCCGGTGCTCCGGCTGGTCCAGTAGCAGCGTCGTTCGACCTGAGTAGCCGTGGGGCACGGTCGTTTCCCGATGCTGCTGTCAAGAGTCTCCAGCGCCAAGCCAACAACACGTAGCGATGTCATCAGGGCCGACTCACCTCGGAGTCGGCCCTGATGACCTGCTGACGCACTCGGAGGTTCAGAGCGATGCCTCGACTCCGAGGCTTCCGGCCCTGATGGCTCCTCGTAGGACGTGGACGATGTCCTCGGGCTTGAGGTCGATACCGTCGAGACCCGCCAGAGTCAGCGGGATCTCCTCCAGCGCGTACTCACCGCGGCCTTCGGTGCTGAACTCGGGACCGGTGCGGTCGTCGAAGGACCAGGTCGCGATGCGGGCGAGGTAGAAGAGCTGACGCTCGCCGTCAGACTCCATCGTGTGGAGCAGACGGATGATGTCGGCCTTTCCCGCGATCTCCTCGTGGATCTCGCGGTGGAGGGCGGCCTCGCGTGACTCATCGGTGGGCTCGACGCCGCCGCCGGGCAGGACCCAGTACTCGGGGATGCCGGGCCTGGTGCGGCGGATGACCAGCATCGTGTGGTCGCGGGTGACGAGGACGGCACGGACTCGTTCGATCATTTCGTTGGGTCTCCTTGCTTGTTGACGTACTCAGTGGAGCAGCCAGCCACCATCGACGTGGACGGACTGCCCCGTAATGAACGAGGCGGAAGGGCTTACGAGAAACGCCACCAGGGCGGCGACGTCCTCGGGGCGGCCACGGCGCGGGACGCACTGGCGCTTGATCTGGTCCTCCGGCCGCGCACGGTGCCGGGCGGGGAGGGCATTCTCGGCCTCGACCTGGATGGCGCCGGGCATGACGGTGTTGACGCAGATCCCGAACGGACCCAGTTCGCGGGCGAGGGAGCGGGTCAGTCCCAGCAGCCCGGCCTTCGCGGTGCTGTATGCGACGAGGTTCGTTCGGCCGGCGCGGGCGTTGACGCTGCCGATGTTCACGATCCGGCCCCAGCGGCGTTCGATCATGCCGGGGGTGAAGGCGTGGCAGGCGCGGTAGTGGGCGGTGAGGTTCACGTCGAGGGAGTAGTTCCAGGCGGTCTCGTCGGTGTCCTGCCAGGCGACGCGGGGGTAGGAACCGGCGTTGTTCACCAGGATGTCGACGGGTCCGATCTCGGCGCGGACGAGGTCGGCCATGGTCCGAACGGAGCCTGGATCGGTCAGGTCGGAGTTCACCGCGATCCCAGGGCTGCCCACGCGTTCGAAGGCGGCGAGGAGGGCGTGAGCGTCGGGGTCTTGGCCGAGGTGGTTGACCGCCACGGTTGCTCCGGCGGCCGCGAGCGTCCGTCCGATCTCGGCGCCGATGCCGGTGGCCCCGCCTGTGACGAGGGCGGTGCGCCCCTGGAGGGGCCGACTCTGGAGAGGACTCTCAAGCAGTGACAGGGACATTGCCGCTCCGTTCGCCGGGGTGGGGGTGAGAGGCCGGTGTTGTGGTGAAGAAGGTGTCGAGGGTCATGTGCGGGTCCTGACTCTCGGCCAGTTTGATCAGAACGAGCAGAAGGTCGTGTCCGGTGAGCCGGGAGGGCGGGATGACGCCGAGGACGCGCAGGGCGAGAAAGGCACGGATCTCCTCCATGCCGCCGCTGCTCTCGATGCGGAGGCCGTCCAGGGCACGAGTGATGGCCGCAGCGCGGCCGGGGCTGGTGTTCCAGGAGTGTCGGACATCGATGTGGCGACTGCTCCTGTGCAGTTCCAGGTGCTCGATGCGAGGGCGGGCCAGAGGCGGCAGGGCAAGGCGGAGGGTGCGGGCGTACACGTCGGGCTGGTAGCGGGGGACGAGCCAACCGCCCAGGGCCACCAGGTACCAGAGCAGGTTGGCGGCCTCGCCCGCGACGGTGTTGCGCCCGGCGTACTCGAAGTCGAGCCAGCACAGCGGGTCGGCGATGTTGGGTTCGGTGGGGTCGCCCTGCGTCAGGCCGGCGCGCAGGCGGCGGTCAGGGGCCAGCGCGTCACGGAGGCGCTCGATGGTGTCGGCGACATCCAGCGTCAGCGGTCTGCCGTTGGCGGTGAGGGTGAAGTCGGCCAGTTCCCGGACGGTGAGGGTGGTATCGGTGTGAGGCAGAGCGATGGGCAGGTCGCGGCGCAGGTACCAGCGGTCCAGCCGTCCCCCGGGGCGGATGCGGTCGAGGTAGAGGTCCGGTACGCACTCGGCCAGTGGCGTGTGCTTCCCGGTCTCCTCGGCCGCCGCCCGCAGGTCGGCGCAGACGCCGTCCACGAGGCGGGCCAAGCGGGGCTGGACGGTCGGATCGCGGTCGGCGAGGGCAATCACGTCGCCCATCAGCAGCTCGCACCGGCCGGTAGCGAAGACATCCTCGTAAACGAGGATCTGCCTGTCCGGTGACGCGATCTGCCCGCGGAGGGCCGGAACCGCGACGCGAGAGGCGAGCCGCGCACGCCCCTTCGCCTCGTTCTCGGCCTGCTCGCGGGTAGCCACCGGCTTGTGGAAGATACCCGTTGCTGCCGTGGCCCACCTGCCCGTCGCGCTCACCGCGTCTCTCCAGGAAGAGTGTCCAGCCATCCCTGGAGAACGAGGAGCGCAAGCGCTTCGGCAGCGAGCGGCTCGGTGCGAGCGGTGGTGACCAAGCTCGTGTCCTGCCGTGTGGCGTCGAGGAGGACGGTGAGGGCGTCGCTGTCGGAGGGGCACTCGATTCCCTTGAAGCGGAGCTGGATCTTCGCGAGCAACGCCGTGACCTTGTAGAGGGCGCGGAGGTCGGGGCTGCCTTTGAGGAACTGGCGGCGGATCTCGATGGCGGCCTGGATACCGTCGCGCAGGCCTGCTGCGATGTCGGTTGCCGCGTCCGGAGCGGGCAGAGACAGACCGGGGGTGGACCACAAGGGGACCAGCGACCCGCTACCGATGAGAGCGAGGACGTGAAGGAGTCGAGAGGTGATGGCGCCGGCCCGACACTCGGCACGGGTCAGTACGGTGATGCCCAGCTTGACCCCGCGGAGTTCGGTCGCCAGATCCGCGAGGATCTGGCGCATCTCGTCGAGGGAGGAGGTATCGGCCACGACGAGGACGTCGAGGTCGCTCCAGCCGTGCTGGTACTTGCCCCGGGCGCCGCTGCCGGTGACGGCCAGAAGATCGATCAACGGGCGGAGGCCGGTGGTGCGGTCGATGAATTCGGCCAGATAGGACTCCAGGTTCACGGGGAGTCCGAGCGCGTTGACCGGCATGGTTGAGGGCTCGTGTTCCGGCCAGCGTCGATCGAGCGCGATACGGTCCAACCGCCGCTCCAGCTCCAGGCGCGGTCCGTCGTTGCTGATGACCTCATGGGCGATCGAGACGATCTTGTCCGCGCCTCGTGCGCATTTGGTGAGGTCGCGGTCGATGACGTCCTGGGAGCCAGCAGTACCTCGCCGGATGCGTGTGGCCTCGGAGGCGTCCAGGTACGCGATGGTGAGCTGGGGCCCGAGCATCCGGGCGAGTTCGGCGGTCGAGTCGAAGTCGTGCAGCGACTCGATGCTGACGGAGTCGAGGAAGTGGTGGGCCTGGTAGAAGCGGTCCAGCGAGTCCACAATCAACTCGGCCTGCACGACTGGACCCAGTCGGTACGGGTCGCCGATTCCGGCGCGGCTGGCGGAGTTCTCGATGAGATACCCGATCTTGAGGCGGGCGTGGCCGTGCTGGGTGCGCAGATACTCGCCAGCCGTGCTCTTGCCGCTCTCCGACATCCCGCCCAGCGCGGTGACGTGCACTCCGGCCAGGGCACGGCCGGGCACCTCCGGATGCAGCGGTGCCAGAAGCTGGCGCACCTCGTCCTGGACGGCGACGGTCGGCCGATCCCCGATGCGGATGGCCATCGGGAAGCGCCCCTCGTCGACTAGGCGGTTGATGTGCTCATGGAGGTGGCGTTGGTAGGCCGCGTAGATGTCGGTGACGGACACCTCGTGGGCCAGGCTCCGGCGGGCACCTTCCTCCGGATCCTCGCAGTGCAGGAGGACGAGGGCGTGCTCGCCCTCCTCGGCGGCCCGCAGGTCGGTCTCGTACGGGGCCAGCAGGATCCGGGCTCGGTCCGTGGCCTGCGCGGCGTCCAGATCCTCCCGTACGGCGACCGTCGCGGCGACGGACGCCTCCAGCATCGGGATGCCCCGGTCCAGCAGGCGCAGGGGTGCGGAGAAGGGGAGGCGGGAGCGTTCAAGGTAGGAGGTGGCGAGGACGTCGGCGACCTCCTCCACCGGGCCGGTCTCGAACCACCAGCGAGCCATGCCGTCGGCCTTGATGACGTTCCAACGGGGGTCGTAGCGGTCGAGTGGGCCTGCTGAGGTCGCGGCCGGGCCCATGCGCCGGGCGAGGATTCCGATCTGCTTGGTCTTCCCGGTGTTGTCGGGGCCGCTGAACGCGACCGACACGGGGAGGGGGTACGTGTCGCTGTTGTACGGACTGGACATCGGCTTCCCTTCACGGGTGATGCGGAAAAGGGGGTACGTCGGTGAGGCATCGTGGATGGCCTGCGGCAAACGAGGTGGGCTCCGACCCCGGCCGGGGAGGACAGACCGAGGCCGAAGGGTCTATACGGTTCCGTCGGCCGACGGAACGTCCTCAACGCTGAGCGTCGGCTGCGCCGACGGGCCGGCGCGGAGGAGTGCTCGGTGTGGGCCAGAAGGCCGACCGCGACGAGTCCGGAGGCCGTGCCGAGGGCCCAGATCCAGCTCAGGACTGTCTCCAGCGGATCGGATAAGGGGGAACGGCTCACCGCGTCGCCTCGCGTACGACAGGATGCCGAGCGGCACTGGGCCGTCGCGTGGAAGGGATCGTGCGGGTCCGTGGGCTGTCCGTGGGCATCTCCACCATCGGGTCCTCTCACGTGTTCGGGCAGGCACCAATAGGCCCTGAATAGGGCCTATTCGAGCCATTCGGAGATCTGCGGGGTGATGTTCAGTGAACGACGGGTCGCGCTCCCGGGACAGGGCCCAGGATGTAGTCCTGCGTAATCCCGCGTAATCCAGGTGGGGAGGGCGACGGGGTGCCGAGGAACCCGGCCATCGCGGAACTGATCAAGCGGGCCTGCCAGGAACGAGGCTGGGGACCCTCGGAGTTGGCGCGCGCTCTCGGCCTAGCCGAATGCGGTGACCCGCGCCGCCTGCAGCGACAGCACGCCCGGCGGTGGATAGAAGGCGAACGAACCCCAGGCCACTGGTGGCCCTACATCGCGCAGGTGCTGGCACTGGATCCCGAGGCGATCAACCTCCCGGAGCCCACGCCTGCGGCACCCCACACAGATACCGTTGCGTCAGTCCTGCACCTGGGAAGGAGCGACGTGGAACGCCGGGAGTTCATCCTCGCCTCCAGCGGATACGCGCTGTCCGCACTCGGCCTGCCTGACATGAACAGCATCACTCGCCGGACCAAGACCGCCCTTCCCGGTGCTGTCCGAGTCGGTCAGGGCGAGGTGGCCGCCGTACGGCACATGGTCAAGGCCCTCGGCGACTCCGCCTCCGAACTCGGTGGCGGGCACGCCCGCCACCTGGCCGTCCGCTACCTCACCCAGGACGTCGCTCCCTGGCTGGAAGGTCACTTCACCGAAGCCACCGGCCGCGACCTTTTCGCCGCGACCTCCCAGCTCGTTCATCTCGCCGGCTGGATGGCTCAGGACGAGGGCGACACCCCCGAACTGCGGGGACTCGCCCAGCGCTACTACGCCCACTCCTTCCGCCTGGCCGCCGAGGCCGGCGATCCGGAACTGTCGGCAACGGCTCTCCGGGGTCTTGCTGTTCAGTGCGTCGATCTCGGCTACCGGGCCGAAGCCGTTCAGCTCGGCGAAGCCTGCGTGGAGTACGGCCGCCACCTCGACAATCCGCGCGCCGTCGCTTACTACGAGGCCACTCTCGCCAACGCCGCCGCCCAGGATGACGATCGCCGCATGGCAACCAAGCACCTGGCCTTGTCAGAGGCCGCCATTGGCAGGCCGACCGCCGCAGCCGGCGATTCCTGGGCCGCCCACTACTCCCCTGGCCGCTGGGCGCATGAATCCGGCATGATCCTCTCCCGCCTCGGCGACCTCGACGCCGCCGAGGAACACCTCCACCTCGCCCTCGACATCCACGGCCTCGACCGCCGCCGCACCCGCGCCATCGTCCTCGCCGACCTCGGCGGCGTGCGCCTGCGCCAAGGCGACGTCGACGGCGCCATGGCCACCTGGCGCGACTTCCTGGACTGCGCCGACGGCATCCGCTCGGTCAAGGTCCAGGCCGCACTCCAGGACATGCGCGTCCGCCTACGCCGGTACAGCGGAGTCCCCGAGGCCCAGGAGCTCCGGGAACGGGCAGCTCGGTTCGCCGCCTGCTCGCCTCCGTCTCAAAGATGGGGCCTCCCGTCGGATACCAACCCCTGCGATAGCCGTGCGGTTACGTCTGCCGTTTAGCGGAGCCCTAGCAGCTGTAGATCGTGATCTTGCTGGTGGGGGGCGGGTTCGGGAACGGGTACGGCCACCGATGATCATCGTTGTTTGTGAAGACGAACGAAGAGTCGGTGGCCGCAGGTCACAGCATAGATCCAGGCCGTTGGCGGGAGGCGTTCGAGGTGGTCATGGGTCGGATCGCGGGCCGGTTCACCCGGGTCGAGCCCCGGCTGCGGGCCGGCCGGTTGGTGATGGGCTTGATGCCGGACCTGCCCCGTAAGAACTGCTGGACGATCGCGGAGTGGGCTGGGGAAGCGAACCCGCACGGCATGCAGCACCTACTGTGCCGGGCCTCTTGGGACGCTGACGCCGTTCGTGACGATGTCCGCGAGTACGTCGTCGAGCATCTTCACGACGAGCAGGCGGTGCTGGTCGTGGACGAGACCGGCGACGTGAAGAAGGGCACCCACACCGTCGGGGTCCAGCGCCAGTACACCGGCACCGCCGGCCGGATCGAGAACTCCCAGGTCGCCGTCTATCTCGTCTATGCGGGCGCACGCGGGCACGCGGCTGTGGACCGGGAGTTGTACGTCCCGCGCTCATGGACTGACGATCCCGAGCGTTGCCGTGCGGCCGGGCTGAGCGAGGACCGTCTTCGCCACCAAGCCGGAACTGGCCCGCGTGATGATCGAACGGTTCCTGGACGCCGGGCACCGCATCGACCGGGTGACCGGCGACGAGGTCTACGGCGGCAACCCGAAATTGCGGACGGCCCTGGAAGAACGCGGCATGGGCTATGTCCTCGCGGTGGCCTGCTCGGCCGAAGTGACCACCGGTGCGGGAAAGTTCCGCACTGACGCGCTGGCCAGGAAGCTCCCCAAGCGGGCCTGGCAGAAGCTGTCCGCCGGACGCGGCGCGAAGGGGCACCGCTACTACGACTGGGCCGTCATCGACCTCACCGACCCGGCGCCGGGCCACCGTCAGCTGCTGATCCGGCGCAACCGCACCACCGGCGAACTCGCCTACTACCGCTGCTATTCCACCGCGCCGGTCCCGCTGCACACCCTGGTCAAGACGGCCGGATCCAGGTGGCGGGCGGAGGAAACCTTCCAGACCGAGAAGGGCCTGGCCGGACTCGATGAGCACCAGGTCCGCCGCTACCCGTCCTGGAGCCGCTGGGTCACCCTCGCCATGCTCGCCCACGCCTTCCTGGCCGTCGTCCGAGCCGAGGAACACACCCAGCGGCCAGGCCCCGACGACCTGATCCCGCTGACCTGCAACGAGATCCACCACCTCTTCCTCACCGCCACCGTCCGCCCCCTCCACGACCTCGCCCACCGGATCGACTGGTCCAACTGGCGCCGCTGCCACCAGTCACGATCACAGGCCGGCCATTACCGGCGACAAACCGCAACCCAAGCATGAAGATCACGATCTACAGCTGGAGTACTACACCGGCGGCGACGCCGTCCACATCTCCAGCACCCCGCCCCGCACGGCCTCCGGCCATGGATGGTGGGTCGACAAGAACAGCAGAGGCGCCAAAGCGAAGGTCACCGTGAAGTTGCAGGTCGTGGAGGCTGGTGCGTGGCACACCGTTGCCACCGCCGGCGAGACCGTTGCCCAGGGCGGCGGCGCGGGCAAGCGCACCACCGCCCGCAAACCCTGTTCCAGCACGAAGTCCACGACCTGGCGCAGCGTCGTGGACGTCGACATCATCGGAACGGGCGACTCCCCGAACAAGCTCTATACCCCCGCTGTGAAGAGGACGTGCAGTGCCTGACCTGGACGACGCGCCTATCACGGAGGTGATGAGCTGCGAGGTGTCCGGCACGCTGCGCCTGCACCCGTGGTTCTCCGACACCGGCCTGGAGGAAGACCTGTACAGCCTGGCTGTCAAACGCGCCCAGGCGTACGGCTGGACCACCACCCTGCACAGCGCCGGTACCGAGCCCGCCTCCATCCGCTGGCACCACGCCGACGCCGCCCAGGACTGGTCCCAGGACGGACGGATTCGCCGCCTCGCCGCCCTGGAGATCTACCCGGTCACCCCCCACGGGCAGGCCCTGCCCCTTCTCCCGGTCACCCAGGTCGTCACCGACTGCCTCGACCGCGTCGGCGAGGCACGCCTGACCGCCTACCGGTACCAACTCCCCGTCCACCTCGCCCACGACCTCGGTACCGTCGCCGCCGACGGGGATGCCTGGTTCTCCCTCTCCCCGCCGGACGCCGCCGCGCGGGCCGAGATCACTGCCGAACTTCCCCCGTCCGGGCAGGACAAGATCATCGACACCCTGGCCGGCCGGAACGCGCTGCGCCTCGGCCCGGCCCGGCCCGGCCCGCAGTCCGGCGGCAGCCACCCGCCCGGGAGCGGAGGCTCACCTACGCGCCCATGGACCTGGCCGGTTCTCCTGCCCGAATGGAGCCCGTCCGCCGCAGCCTGGGCTACGGCAGTCCTCTGCGACGTCCTGTGCGAGACGGGCGTACGGCACACCACCATCCGCGTCGGCCACCTCGACAACGGCTGACACGACGAGCTGATCCGTCGGTGGGTGACGAGACGGCAGACGCATTCCGGGACGGCGTCGATCAGCGGCGTGAGCGCACTTCGGCCGTGGATGCGCCGGTCCTCCACGCGGACGACCGGGAACCTTGGCGCGACGGACTGGGCGATCCTGGACGAGTTCCAGCGCCCCCGCCCCTCACCCCTCCTCCGTCCACTCCGCCACCAGCGCCAGCAGCCCCGGGAAGCGGGCCTCCAGGTCGGTGACGCGTACCTGGCTGCGGCGTTCCAGGCCGTACTGGCGCTGGCGGGTCACGCCGGCCTCGCGCAGGGCCTTGAAGTGGTGGGTCAGGGAGGACTTCGGGCGGTCGATGCCGAACCAGCCGCAGCTGTGGTCGAAGCGCTCCGACTCCAGGAGCAGGGCGCGCACGATGCGCAGCCGCAGCGGGTCGCTCAGCGCCGCGAGCACCGTCTCCAGGCGCAGTTGAGCGACCGCGGGTTCGGGCAGCGGTTCCGGGAGGTCCGGCGGCTCGGGGAACACCCGGAACCGCGCTCGGTCGTCGGCCGTCGCCACCATGTCCACTCCTCGCCGTCCGTCCGCACAGCAGGGACCCCTGCGGCCCCGCCCCCGAACTCGCTTGTACGAGTTCCATCGTACTTGCTGCTAAGTTCGACTCGACTCGTACAAGGCCGGCGTTTGCCGGAACGGATCGAGAGGGGGGCTGTCATGCCCGCGAACAGGGATGTGCTCGGGGACGGGGCGGCGCGCACGGGGCCGGGGTGGGAGCGCGCGCGGCGGGAGGGCACGCGGGCGAGCGGGGTGGGGCCGGTTCCGGTGCGGTGGGTGTGGCTGGCGAGCTGGCCGGTGACCGCCGTGTTCGTCCTGTCCAACGCCGCCACGCCGCTGTACGTGCGCTGGCAGCACGGGATTGGCTTCTCGAAGGGCACGCTGACCGTCGTCTTCGCCTTCTACATCGTGGGGCTGCTCGGCTCCCTGCTGTTCTCGGGCGCCGCGTCCGACCGCTGGGGCCGCAAGCCGGTGCTGGTGCCCGCGCTGCTGCTGGCCGTGGTGGCCTGCGTGCTCTTCGCGACGGCGACGACGGTGACCGCGCTGCTCGTGGCCAGGCTGTTGTCGGGGATCGCGGTCGGGGCCGTCGTCTCCGCCGGGATGGCGGCCGTGACGGAGGTGGCGGGGCCCGCCCGGCGGGCGCTCGGTGCGCTTCTCGCCTCGTGCGCGATGGTGTTCGGTGCGGGGCTCGGGCCCTTCCTGGCCGGGCTGCTGAGCGAGACGGTGCCGGGCCCGACGGTCACGGTCTTCGTGGTGGAGGCCGTCCTGCTGCTGTCGGCGCTCGTGGCGGTGTGGCGTCTGCCGCTGCCCGGCCGGGCGGGCGCGGCGCTCGCGCGCGGCGCGCTCGTACGGGTCCCGCGGGTGCCGAAGGGGGACGGGGTGCGGCTGGCCGCCGGGCTCGCGGTGTTCGCGCCGGGCATCACCGCGACCTCGTTCGTGCTCTCGCTGGGCCCTTCGCTGCTGTCCGGTCTGCTCGGCACGGACAGCGGGATCGTGGCGGGCTCGACGGCCTTCGTCATGTTCCTGAGCGCGACGGGGGTGCAGTTCGCGGTACGGCCGCTGCGCCGCCGCACCGTGCTGTCCCTGTCCTCGGCGGGTACGGCGCTCGGCATGGCGCTGCTCGTCGTCGCGGTGCGCTCGGCCTCGGTGACCGCGCTGGTGGCCGCCGCCGTCCTCGCCGGCGCCGGTCAGGGGCTGGGCCAGCTGAGCGGGCTGACGCTGCTCGGCACGAGCGTCCCCACGGACCGGCTCGCGGAGGCCAACGCCGCGTTCAACGTGGGGGGTTACCTGCCCGCGGGGCTGCTGCCCGTGGCCGTCGGCTACCTCAGTGACGCCGTCGGGCTGACGACGGGTTCGACGCTCTTCGCCGCCGTGCTCTTCGCCCTCGCGGCGGCCGGGGCGGTGTTCGTGACCGTACGCCGGGGGCAGCTCGGCGAGCCGTCGCCGTCCCCCTCGCCGGAGGCACGGGGGGCGGCGGGCTGAGGTCGCGGACCGCGCGTCAGACCGAGCGGCCCGGCCCCAGTCCCCCGGTGCCCGGCTTCGGGGCGGTCCCCGGCTGGTAGCGCGGCGCCTCCTCGTAGTTCAGCGCCTCGGCCATCGAGACGGTCAGCAGGACCACCGCGTCGTTGACCGCCTTGAGGCCGTGGAAGACCCTGGGGACGAGCAGGATCTCGCCCATGTCGAGGACCAGGTCGCCTTCGAGGCTGTTGGGCCTGGTGAGCTTCACACGGCCCTTCAGCACCTGGAGCGTGGCCTCGTCGGGCCCCTCGTGGTCGGAGAGGTCCGTACCGGCGAGCAGCGAGATGACGGTCTGGCGCAGGGCGTGGCCGGTGCCGCCGTGCAGGGTCCTGGCGGCGCGCCTGGAGGGGGCCGCGAGGGCTTCGAGGTGCAGCTCGTTCGCGACCGTGTCCAGCGAGAGGGGCTCCATCGGGTCCATGCGGACCAGCCTGGCCCAGACGCGCCGCACCCGCACGGCGAGACGTCCGTGCGGGTGTGCCTGTCGGGCGCGGTGGCCCGGACTCGGTGCCGCCGGGTGACGTGGCCTCCGGCTCGATGCCCTCGGGTGACGTGACCCCGGGGCCCCGTGCCGCCGGACGGCGCCCCCTCAGGTGGCCCGACACCGCCGCGCGCCCCAGCCCCCCGCTCAGCTCTCGCGCAGGGCCGCGAGGTGGTCGGCGAAGGGGACGACGTCCTCGAAGGCGTCCTGCGAAGCGCGCCGCGTCCCGCCCGTGCCGGTCATGAGCGCCGCGAGTTCGCCGGCCGCCCGCGCGGTACGGGCCGCGAGCGGTCCGCCGCTGCCCTCCGCGCCGGTGCCCCAGTCCTCGGAGGCCGCGTACACGGCGGTCGGTACGACCACGGCCCGCAGGTACGCGAAGAGCGGGCGCAGCGCGTGTTCCAGGGCCAGCGAATGGCGGGGCGAGCCGCCGGTCGCCGCGATGAGCACCGGCTTGCCGGTCAGCGCCTCCTGGTCCATGACGTCGAAGAACGACTTGAACAACCCGCTGTACGAGGCGGAGAAGATCGGCGTCACGACGATCAGCCCGTCCGCGCCCGTGACCTTCTCCAGCGCCGCGTCCAGCCCGGGCGGCGGGAAGCCGGTCACGAAGTTGTTCGCGATGTCCTTCGCGAGGTCGCGCAGCTCGATCACGTCGAGCCGCACCTCCCCGGCCGCCTCAGCGCTCTCCAGCGCCCTGACGGTGGCCTCGCCGAGCCGGTCCGCGAGCAGCCGGGTCGAGGAGGGGACGCTCAGGCCCGCCGAGACCACGGCCAGCCGCACCGGGGCCTTCGTCGGGGTCTCCTCGTGCGTCGCCGTGGTCATCGCCCGGTCGCCTCCGTCCTGTCGTCGTTCTTGTCGTCGTTCTTGTCGTCGCCGGTGCTGTCGCCCGTGCGCTGACCGGCGGCCTTCGCCACGAGGGAGGAGTGGGTCGGCGCGTCCGGCACCCCGGCCGGGCGGCCCTTGGCGAACTCCTCGCGCAGCACCGGCACGACCTCTTCGCCGAGGAGGTCGAGCTGTTCCAGGACCGTCTTGAGCGGCAGCCCCGCGTGGTCCATCAGGAACAGCTGGCGCTGGTAGTCGCCGACGTCCTCGCGGAAGGACAGGGTCCGCTCGATGACCTGCTGCGGGGAGCCCACGGTCAGCGGGGTCTGCGCGGTGAACTCCTCCAGCGAGGGGCCGTGCCCGTAGACCGGCGCGTTGTCGAAGTACGGGCGGAACTCCCGTACCGCGTCCTGCGAGTTCTTCCGCATGAACGCCTGGCCGCCGAGGCCCACGATCGCCTGCGCCTCGGTGCCGTGGCCGTAGTGCGCGAAGCGGTTGCGGTAGAGCCGGATCATGCGCTTGGTGTGGTGCATGGGCCAGAAGATGTTGTTGTGGAAGAAGCCGTCGCCGTAGTACGCGGCCTCCTCGGCGATCTCCGGCGAGCGGATCGAGCCGTGCCACACGAAGGGCGCGACCCCGTCCAGCGGGCGTGGCGTCGAGGTGAAGGACTCCAGCGGGGTGCGGAACTTCCCGGCCCAGTTGACGACGTCCTCGTGCCACAGCTTGTGCAGCAGCGCGTAGTTCTCGATGGCCAGCGGGATGCCCTCGCGGATGTCCTTGCCGAACCAGGGGTAGACCGGCCCGGTGTTGCCCCGGCCGAGCATGAGGTCGGTGCGGCCGTCCGCGAGGTGCTGGAGCATCGCGAAGTCCTCGGCGATCTTCACCGGGTCGTTGGTGGTGATGAGCGTCGTGGACGTCGACAGGATCAGCGAGGACGTCTTCGCGGCGAGGTAGCCGAGCATCGTGGTCGGCGAGGACGGTACGAAGGGCGGGTTGTGGTGCTCACCCGTCGCGAAGACGTCGAGGCCCACCTCCTCGGCCTTCCGCGCGATGGCCAGCATCGCCTTGATCCGCTCGCCCTCACTGGGTGTCCGCCCGTTCGTCGGGTCAGTGGTGACGTCACCGACGCTGAAGATCCCGAACTGCATACCCATGGTGCGGTCACCTCTCCGCGCTGCGTGGTGCGGTGCGCCCGGGGCCGCTGTGGACGGTCCGGCGGCGCCCCGCCTGAGTGGTCGGCCGGACAGTCACCCGATTTAGTTGACTGTTCAACCACACTCGCCCTAACGGCCTCCCCCACCCGTCTATTCCACGCCTCCCCGCACCCGCCCGCACCTGGGGGACGGGGCTACGCGCACCCGCCCGCACCGGGACGGGACTACGCGCCTGCACCCCCGCCCGGCGGCGTCCACCCCTGGTCCCGGCCCGTCCGGGCGAGCAGCCGGTCCATCGGGGAAGCCTCGGCGGGGACCGTCACCGGCTCCCCGAAGGCGCCCATCTTCCGGCCGGTCGGCCCCATCCGCGCCATGAACGCGTGCAGCACCTCGACGCCCACCGGATCGGGCGCGAACCCCTGTCCGGTGGCGCGGGCGAGGTCCCAGGCGTGCACCGTGAGGTCGACCAGGGCGAGCGTCCCCACGGTCCGCGCGGGCAGCCCCATCGCCCCCGCCGTCCCCTCCTCGGCGCCCGGCGCCGCCCAGGCCCCGACCAGCCCCCTGGCCTCCTTCTCGAACCCGGTCCGCCAGTCCTCACCCGTACGGTCGGGCGCGGGCGCGGCGAAGTCGACATCCCGCCGGGCGGCCATGGCCTGGAAGTCCACCGTCACGCGGTACAGGTGGTTGAGCAGCCCCCGCACGTCGTAGTCCCGGCACGGCGTCGGGTCCCCGAAGCGCGCCTCCCCGATCCCGCGCACCACGGGAACCGCCCGCTCGACGGCGCGCGCGAGCAGATCACTCACCGGCGAGTCCACGGTGTACGGCTCCCGCGTGTACGGATCGCCGGTCTGGGCTTCTGTCGTGTTGTCCATGGCGTCACGGTAGGGAGGAAGCACGGGCCGGGACGGGAGAGACGCGCGGTACGGCGGGACTACGGCGAGGCGGACGGGCCACCCCGGAAACCGCCTACCACAGGGCCCAACCGCCATGACAGGCTCTCCCCCATGTCCGTAGTGCGTTCCGTCCTGCTCTTCGTCGTCGCCGCCCTCTTCGAGATCGGCGGTGCCTGGCTCGTGTGGCAGGGCGTGCGCGAGCACCGGGGGTGGGTGTGGGCCGGGGCCGGGGTGATCGCGCTCGGCCTCTACGGCTTCGTCGCGACCCTTCAGCCCGACGCCGAGTTCGGGCGCATCCTGGCCGCGTACGGCGGGGTCTTCGTCGCCGGGTCGATCGCCTGGGGCGTCGTCGCCGACGGGTACCGGCCGGACCGCTGGGACATCACCGGGGCACTGGTCTGCCTGGCCGGAATGGCCGTGATCATGTACGCGCCCCGGGGGCACTGACCCGTCGGGCCCCGGGGACTGACCGGTCGGGCCCCGAGGGCACTGGCCCGTCGGCGAGCGCGCGTGCCTATCCTGAAAGTCCCGGCGCCGTCCGGCCGGGACCACCCTCAGGAGGACCGCTCATGACCGCCGCCGCCCCCACCGCCGTCGTCACCGGAGCGAGCGGGGGCATCGGCGCCGCCACCGCGCGGCAGCTCGCCGGGGCCGGGTACGACGTCGTGCTCACGGCCCGCCGCAAGGACCGGGTCGAGGCGCTCGCCGCCGAACTGCGCGCGGCCGGGCACCGCGCCGAGGCGCACGCGCTGGACGTCACCGACCGGGCCGCCGTCGACGCCTTCACCACCGCGCTGACCGCCGCCCACCCCTCCGTGGACGTGCTGGTCAACAACGCGGGCGGGGCGCTCGGCGCCGACCCCGTCGCGAGCGGCGACCCCGCCGAGTGGCGCGCGATGTACGAGGTCAACGTCCTCGGCACCCTCCACGTGACCCAGGCCCTGCTGCCCGCCCTCACCGCGAGCGGCGCCGGCACCGTCGTCGTCCTCACCTCGACGGCGGGCCACGGCACCTACGAGGGCGGCGCCGGGTACGTGGCCGCCAAGCACGCCGAGCACGTCCTCGCCGAGACCCTGCGCCTGGAGATCGTCGGCACCCCCGTGCGCGTCATCGAGATCGCGCCCGGCATGGTGCGGACCGAGGGCTTCGCGCTGACCCGTTTCCACGGCGACGAGGAGAAGGCCGCCAGGGTCTACGCGGGCGTCGCCGAACCCCTCACCGCCGAGGACGTCGCCGACACGATCGCCTTCGCGGTCACCCGCCCCGCACACGTCAACATCGACCTGCTCGTGGTCCGTCCCCGCGCCCAGGCCTCCAACACCAAGGTGCACCGGGAGCAGTGATCCGCATGACACCCACCGACCCGCCCGCCCACGACGCAGGGGACCCGCTCGCCGACCCCCTCGTCCGGCTCTCCAAGGAGTACGACGACGCACGTCTCGCCGAGGAGACGAAGAACGAGCGCTACATGTGGTGGTACCTCGCGTACTTCCTCTTCGGCATCCACCTCGTCGCCTTCGTCATGATCCTCGCGGTCGAGCACGCGAAGTGAGCGGCACGTGTAGTGAACGGCATGTGAGGACCGGCTCCTGAGGTGACCGGGGGCGGCCTCAGGAGGCCCCGACGGTCGCAGGAACGGTGCCCGCGACCGGCTCGCCCTCGCCCGAGAGGTCCTTGCCCGCGCTCTCCCGGTAGCCGAAAAGCACCGCGAAGAAGGAGACGACGGCGAGTCCGCCCAGGTAGCACCAGACCGAGTAGAGCGAGCCGGTCCAGCCGACGAGGGCCGTGGAGATCAGCGGGGCGGTGCCCGAGAAGAGCGCGAAGGGCACGTTGAAGCCGAGCGCCGTCGCCGTCACCCGCACCCGGGTGGGCACCATCTCGGGCAGGCTCGCGGTCGCCGGTACGGCGATGCAGAACTCCGGCACCAGGTAGACGAGTTGGGCGAGAACCGCCCAGCCCCAGGTGCCGTTCTGGGCGAGGCGGAAGGAGAGCGGGACGAGGACGACGCAGGCGACGCAGCCGGCGAGCAGCATCGGTTTGCGGCCTACCCGGTCGCTCAGCAGCCCGGCGAGGGCGAGCAGCGGCAGGTACGCGGCGAGCGAGAGCATGTTGCTGGAGAACGCCGCCGAGCGGCTGAGGCCGCCCTCGTCGCTGAGCCACTGCGGGAGATAGGTGACCCAGACGAACGAGAGCACCGCGTTGGTCATGGCGTACCCGCTGAAGGTGAGCAGCGGACGCCAGTAGCGGCGGATCGTCTCCATCACGGGCGACTCCTCGGGCACCGCGTCCCCCTCGACCGCCGCCAGGAAGGCGGGCGTCTCGGCGACCCGGCGGCGCAGCAGCAGGCCCCCGGCGGCGAGCGGGAGGGCGACGAGGAAGGGCAGCCGCCAGCCCCAGGAGGACATCTGGCCCTCGGTGAGCAGCGCGGTCACGAGGGAGGAGAGCGCGGCGCCGACGAGCAGCCCGCCGAAGACCCCCATCGAGGCGTAGCCCATGAAGAGCCCGCGCCTGCGCCGGGGGGCGTACTCGATGATGAAGGTGAGCGCCCCGCCGTACTCGCCGCCGTGCACGATGCCCTGCACCACCCGGATCAGGAGCAGCAGCACGGGCGCGGCCACGCCGACCTGGTCCCAGGTGGGCAGGACACCGACGCAGGCGGTGAAGACGCCCATCAGGCTGATGGTGAGGGTGAGCATGGCCCTGCGGCCCACCCGGTCCCCGATGCGCCCGAAGAAGACCCCGCCCAGCGGCTGCACGAGGATGCCGATCGCGAAGGTCGCGTAGGTACTCAGCAGCGAGAGCGTGTGGTTGCCGGACGGGAAGAAGGAGTCGGCCATGACCGGGGCGAGGAAGCCGTAAAGGCCGAGGTCGATCTGCTCGACGAAATTGCCGATGCAGCCGGCCACCACCGCCCGGGACATGCCCTGCGGGGGCGGGTCCTCGGCCTTGGCGGTGAGGGGCGCTGGAGGGGCCATGGTTCTCTCCTACGGGGAGGGAGGGCGGGACGGGGACGCGACCGCTGGGTGAGGACTGGACCGGGGGGCCGCGTCGGGGGCCTGCCGGGGCGTCGGCGGGCGGGACGGGGAGACAGGCCCCGGCAGACGGGGGCCCGCCCCGGAGCGCTGTCCGGTTCCCGGATGTGCATGCGTATGCACCGAGCCGTCAAGCTAGACCCGGGCTGCCCGTCCGTCAACATTTCTGACCAGAGGTGCCCGTTCTTGACCGGAACTCTTGCCGCGACGCCGGGCGCGGGCGTACGTTCCTCCGTGAGTCCCGCACCCGGCGAGCCGCGCCGGAGCAGTGCGGTCCCTTTCCGTACGGGGCCGCCGGGCCGGGCGTCCACCGCCCCGGGTGGTCCGCACCGGCCGCCGTGCCGAGGCGGCGTGCACCACGTCGGGAAGCGCCCGGCCGTGGCCCGCCCGCCGGCCGGCGCATCCCGGCCGGTCCCGTCTCCCCTAAGGAGTGCACCCTCATGAAGGAACCCGAGCTGCGGCCCGCGCCGGCGGCCGACGCGGTCGAGCGCGGCCGGGCGAGCGCCGGGGCCGAGGAGCGTGCCGAGTCCCGGCCGCCCTCGCCGGGGAGCGGGTCCCGCCCGCGGACCCCGGGGGCCGGCGGCCCCTTCGCCGGAGCCGGGCGCGTCCCCGCCGCCCGGCGCCACATGCCGTCCGACTTCTCCCTCGCCCTCGCCCCCGGCCGGGGCGCCGACCTCCCCGGGCTGCGGGGGCCCGAGCCGATACCGGGCTCCCGGGAGCGGCGGCAGTCGCTGCGCGGCTTCGAGGAGGGCTACAGCGACATCGTGGACTGGATCGTCCGGATCACCCATCGCATCTGGGAGGACCAGGACGTCGGCTACATCTACGACACGTACGCGCCCGGCGCGCGCATCCACGACGACACCGGACTGAAGACCGGCGTCGAGCAGCTCATCGGCAGCACGCTGCAACGTATCCACGCGTTCCCCGACTGCCGTCACTACGCCGACGACGTGATCTGGGCGGGCGACGACGAGCAGGGCTTCGTCACCTCGCACCGCGACGTGAACGTCGGCCACCACACCGGTCGCTGGAACTGGGGCGAGCCCACCGGCCGGCGGCTGGACACCTGGGTGATCGCCAACTGCGTGGTGCGCGAGAACGAGATCTACGAGGAGTGGGTGCTCTACAACACCGGCTCCGTGCTGCGACAGACGGGCTTCGACGTCCGCGAGGCGGCCCGCGCGCACGGCAACGCGCTCACCGGCCCCGTCCTCGACGACCGGCAGGCGGGCGAGGCGGAGCGGCTGCTCGGCGGGCGCAAGCCGCTGCCCTACCCGCCCGCGCCGGAGGGCTCCGGCTTCGACGTCGAGCACACCGTCCGGGCCCTCTTCCACCACCTCTTCAACCGCCGCGACCTGAGCGCCGTCGACCGCGCCTACGCGCCCACCGTGCGCTGGTACGGGGCCTCGGACCGTACGGCCTACGGGCGCGGGGAGGTCCGGGCCTGGTTCCGTTCGCTCGTCTCCACCTTCCCCGACCTCGGGGCGCAGGTGGACGAGGTGTACTGGATGGGCAACGACCGGGACGGTTACCGGGTGTCGGTGCGCTGGTCGGCGGTGGGCACCCACCGCGGCTGGGCGCTCTACGGCGAACCGACCGGGCGGCGGGTCCACCTGTGGGGCATCTCGCAGCTGTACTTCGTGGACGGGCTCGTCGTGGAGGAGTGGAATCTCTTCAACGAGTTCGCGGTGCTCGGCCAGTTGCTGCGGGACGAGCCGGGGAAGCTGACCGGCTGACGCGGGGAAGCTGACCGGCTGGCGGCCGGATGGACGGCGTGCCGACGGCGGCGGGCGCGGGAGGGCTCCGGGAGACCGGGGCGCCCGCGCCCGCCGCCGTCGTACCGCCGTCCGGGGGCGCGCGCCCCGCCGTACCGCCCGCAGGGCCCCGCTTGACCAGGGACGGGGGGCGGCCCACAGTTGCCGTCGAAAGCAGTCACGAGCAGTCACGGCCACAGAAGGAGCGAGAGCAGCGCGATGTTGCCCGCCGAGCGTCACCAGCGGATCGCCGCCGCCCTGCGGCAGACGGGGATGATCAGCACCGAGGAACTGACCGAGCGGCTCGGGGTGTCCGCCGAGACGGTGCGCAGGGACCTCGGGCTCATGGAACGCGAGGGGCTGCTGCGCCGGGTGCGCGGGGGCGCGGCGACGCCGGGCGCGGTCCGTGACCCGGCCGGTGAGGAGCCCTCGTTCTCGGAGCGTTCGCAGGCGCGGCAGACGGCGAAGCACGCGATCGGGCGGGCGGCGGCGCGGCTGGTGGAACCCGGGATGACCCTCGTCATCGACGTGGGGACGACGGCCGAACAGGTCGCGCGCTGCCTGCCGGAGGACTTCCGGGGCTTCGTGGCGACGCCCTCGCTGCTGGTGGCAGGGCTGCTGTCGGGGCGGGCGGAGATCGAGGTGATGGTGCCCGGGGGCCGGGTGCGCGCGGGTGACCAGGTGTGCAGCGGCCCGGGGACGGTGGCCTTCTTCGAGGACCTGCATCCCGACGTGGCCTTCGTCGGCTCGGGCGGTGTGGACGCGACGGCCGGGGTGACGGACTTCCACTTCGCCGAGGTCGCCACGAAACGCGCGATGGCCGCCCGCGCCGCGCGCTGCTGGGTGCTCGCCGACGCGGCGAAGCTCCAGTCCGTCGCCCCGCACCGGGTGTGTTCCCTGGACGAGGTGACGGGTGTGCTCACGGACGCCGCCCCCGCCGAGCCGCTGGCGCGGGCGGCCCGCGAGGCGGGGGCGGAGCTGGTGGTGGCGCCGGAGGGGTGAGGAGCCCCGCGACGCGGGGCGGGGCCCTGCCTCCCGCGGACCGCTCAGTCCAGGCCGATCGTGACCGGTCCCGCGTCCGGGCGGGCCTCGGCGACGAGGGACCAGGGGAGGCGGAAGACGCGGCCGGGGGCGGCGGGCCAGGGCAGGGTGCGGCGGTGGAGGACACGGCCGTCCTGGCGGGCGGTCACCTTGGGTGCGGCCACGAAGGTGTCCGTCCACAGCGAGAGGCGTTTACGCGGGGGCGCCGGGTCGCCGGGGTGCAGCAGTCCGGGCGCGATCCAGCGCAGCGGGGCCTCGGTCAGCAGCCGCACGCCGTCCCCCTCGGGCGCTCCGGCCCCCGTGCGCAGCCACGACTCGACCTGTGCGGCGACGTGTGCGCCGTCGAGGGCGGCGATGTCGGCGGTGTCCACGGGGTGCAGCAGGTTGCCCGCGGCGAACACGCCGGGGGCGCTGGTGCGCAGCGCGGTGTCCACGAGCGGGGCGCGACTGGCCGGGTCCATGGTGAGACCGGCCAGGCGGGCGAGTTCGTGGTCCGGGATCCAGTCGCCGGTGAAGACGACGGTGTCGCAGGCGACGCGGGTGCGGGCGCCGGTGTCGAGGTGGGTGAGTTCGACGGCCTCGACCCGCCCCTTGCCGATGACGCGGCTGACCTTGGCGCGCCGGGCGACGGGCAGGTTCAGCACGGTGCGCCCGGCGAGGTTGACCAGGCCGTAGGACTCCGGCCTGGGATGGGAGCTGACCATGAGCGCGGTGCGGCAGCCCGCCTCGCGCAGCGTCAACGCCGCCGAGTAGCTGACGAGTTCGGCGCCGACCACGACGGCCCGTTCGCCGACGGGCTGGTGGTGGAGGTGGACGAGGTTCTGCAACTGCCCGGTGGTGAGCACCCCGTGCGGTCGGTCCCCGGGTACGAGGCGGGCGCTGCGCGGGCGTTCGCGGGCGCCGGTGGCGAGGACGACGGCGTCGGCGGTGACCCGCGCGCGTCCCTGCGGGCCGGTGATCTCGACGGTACGCGGGCCGGCCCAGCCGGTGACGGTGGTGGCGGTGCGCAGGACGGCCCCGGCGGCGGTGGCGCGGTCGGCGAGGAGACGGGCGTAGGCGGGGCCGCGCAGGACGCGGCGCAGGTCACGCAGTCCGTAGCCGGTGTGGTCGCTGTGCCGGGGGATGCCGCCTGGCCGCTGCTCGCGGTCGAGGACGAGGACCTCGCCGGGCAGCCGGCGGGCGAGCCGTTCGGCGGCGGTGAGTCCGGCGGGCCCGGCGCCGATGACGAGGACCTGCGGGGTGTGGACGGGGAGGGTCACGGCCTCGTCGGGCGGGGCCGCGGGGTGGACGGGGATGGTCACGGAGGTCACCTCTGCTGTGCGGTCCCGGCGGGGCGGGCGGGGGCTGCGGCCTGGGCGGAGCCGGGGGCCGGGGTGGCGAAGCCGATGGCGTGCGCGGCGGCGGCCGGTACGTGCGGGGCCCGGTCCCCGGCGCTCTCGGCGCCCGCCGCCGCGCAGCGGGCCCGTACCTCGGCCCCGCAGTAGAAGCCCTGGCAGCGGCCGTTCATGGCGCGGGTGCGGCGGCGCAGCCCCTCGGGGGTGCGGGCGGGGACCTCGGAGTGGAGCGCGTCGCGGATCTCGCCCTCGGTGACGCGTTCGCAGAAGCAGACGACGGTGCCGTAGGCGGGGTCGGCGGCGATGAGCCCGGCGTCCTGGTACGGGCGGGTGCCCGCCTCGCCCAGGTTCGGCATCCTGGGCGGCTCGGGCAGGCCGGTACGCGGGGCCAGGGACAGGCCGGTGCCGGCGAGCAGGTCGCGGACGTGTTCGGCGAGGGCCATGCCGGAGGTGAGGCCGGTGGAGCGGATTCCGCCGACGAGGACGTACCGTCCGTCGGGCTCGGCCTCCACGAGGTAGTCGGGGTGGTCGACGGCGGCGCGCAGTCCGGCGTAGCTCGCGGTGACCTCTTCCTGGAGCAGGCGCGGCATGAGCTTCTCGCCCTTGCCGAGCAGGAAGGCGAAGCCGTCCTCGGAGGTGCCGGTGGCGCCCCGGTCGGTCAGGTTCTCGGAGGTGGGGCCGAGCATGACGTTGCCGTAGATGGTCGGCGAGATGAGCACGCCCTTGCCGCGTTTGCTGGGCACCGGCAGCACGATGCGCGGGGCGAGGGGCCGGGCGAGCTTGTCGTAGACGAGGAGTTCGCCGCGCCGGGGGGTGACGGTGAAGCGGTCGTGGCCGAAGAGCCGGTCGACGTGGTCGGCGCCGAGCCCTGCGGCGTTGACGACACGGCGGGCGCGGACGGGCCCGGCGGGCGTGTCCAGCACGGTGACGTCGCCCTCCTCGGTGCGTACGGCGGTGACCGGGTGGTCCAGGAGGAGTGTGGCCCCGCGGCGGACGGCGTCGGTGGCGAGGGCGAGGCTGGTGGTCCAGGTGCAGATGATCGACTCGTCGGGGACGGTGAGCCCGCCGCGTACGCCCTCGCCGAGGCCGGGCACGAGGTGCCTGACCTCCTCGGCGGAGATGATCCGGCAGTGCTCGTAGCCGTTCGCCCCGGCCTTCTCGCGCAGCCCCGGCAGGGCGTCGAGTTCCTCGTCGTTCCAGGCGACGAGGACGGCCCCGGTGCGTTCGACGGGGATGCCGGTCCGCTCGGCGTACGCGGAGAGCAGGGCGTAGCCGCGCCGGACGAGACGGGCTTCCAGGGTGCCGGGGGTCGCGTCGAAACCGGTGTGCAGGATCGCGGTGTTGGCCTTGCTCGTGCCGTCGCCGACGTCGGAGCGTGCCTCCACCAGGGCCACCGTCAGCTCGTGCCCGGCGAGTTCGCGGGCGATGGCGCACCCGACGATGCCGCCGCCGACGACGGCGACGTCGTGCACAGGCGTGTCCTGGCCCGGGGTGGTGGGGTGACCGGCCGGGATGGTGCTCATGCGGTTGCTCCTTGGGCGTACGGGGCCGGGTGCGGGGAGGCGGCCGAGGCGGCCCCGGCGGCGGCCTGCCAGCGGGCGAGGTGGTCGGCGGCGCGGTCGGCGCTCCAGCGCGGGGTGACGACGGCGGAGGGCGGCCCGGCGGGGGCGGCACCGGCCAGGCCCAGCCCCGGGTCGAGGGCGAGCCGGGCGAGCGCGGCGGCGCCCAGCGCGGTGGCGTGCTCGCTGGCGTGCACCTCGACCGGGATCTGGGCGAGGTCGGCCTGGGCCTGGAGCAGGGCGCGGCTGCGGGTGAGGCCGCCGTCGGCGCGCAGGCTGCCGATGGGGGCGCCGGTGTCCCGGGCGACGGTGGCGCACAGGGTCGCGACCTGGGCGGCGATGCCCTCCAGGACGGCGGCGACGAGGTGGCCGGGGCGGGTGGCGAGGGCGAGCCCTTCGAAGCGGGCGCCCGCCCCGGGGCTCCACCAGGGGGCGGCGAGCCCGGCGAAGGCGGGTACGCACAGGGCGCCCCCGCTGCCCCCGGCGGCTGCCGTGTCGAGGTCCGCGGCGGAGGCCAGCAGGCCCATGTCGGTGAGCCAGCGCACGGCCGAACCCGCGGTGTACACCTGCCCGTCAAGGCAGTACGCGCTCTCTCCCGCGGTCCGCCAGGCGCAGGACAGCGCGAGCCCGCCGGCCGAACGGACGGCCTCGGCCCCGGTGTTCGCGAGGAGGAAGGCGCCGGTGCCGTACGTGCACTTGGCGGTGGAGGGGGTGAGGCAGCCCTCGGCGAGGAGGGCCGCCTGCTGGTCCACGACGAGTCCGGCGACGGTGGCGGGCGGCCCGAAGGCGCTGGTGGTGCCGACGGGTTCGTCGCAGCGCACGAGGCGGGGCAGGCGTTCGCCGTCGAGCCCGAAGAGGCCGAGCAGGTCCTCGTCCCAGTCGAGCCGGTCGATGTCGAGGAGCAGGGAGCGGCTCGCGGTGGTGACGTCGGTGACGAAGGCCCCGGTGAGGTGGTGCAGGAGCCAGGAGTCGGTGGTGGTGACGACGCCCCCGGTGGTGACGTGGGCGCGCAGCCAGGCCATCTTCGGCGCGGAGAAGTACGGGTCGAGCGGCAGCCCGGTGCGGGCGGCGACCTCGGCGGCGCGCGGGGCGAGCGGCCCGGTCACGCTCCCGGCGCGCCGGTCCTGCCAGACGATCGCCGGGGAGAGCGGGCGGCCGGTGTCCGGGTCCCAGGCGAGCACGGTCTCACCCTGGTTGGCGAGGGCGACGACGTCGGGGGCGCGTCCCGCCTCGGCCACGGCCTGCCGCCCGGCGCCGAGCACGGAAGCCAGGAGCGCGGCCGGGTCCTGCTCGACCCCGCCACCGGGCAGGTAGCGGGGACGTACGTCGTGCAGGGCGACGGCGAGCGGTTCGAGCCGCTCGTCGGTGAGGACGGCCTTCGTCCCGGAGGTGCCCTGGTCGATGCTGAGGATGGTGGTCATGGCCGGGTCCTTCTGCGGTGCGGCTGGTGCGGGGCCGGTGTCCAGGGGTCGGTCGGCGCCGGTGCCGCCGCCCGGGGCACCGCCCCGGGGCCGTACCGCCGCACGCCGAACGAAGCGCTGACCGTAGATGACCGCTACTGTGGCTTTCTGACCGCACCCGAGTCAAGGGGGCGGGAGGAATTCGCACTCCACCGGCAGCCGGGACACCGGACGGCCCAACGCCCGGACAACCGAACGGCGGAGGCCCCAGACCCCCGCCGCTCCACCCGGCACGCGCACCGCACCACTCGGCCCGGCACGCGCACCACCCACGGGCGGCCCGCACACCGCCCCCTCGCCCCTCACCCCTTCACGCACACCACCTGCTTGAGCTTGGCGACGACCTCGACCAGGTCGCGCTGGCGCTCCATGACCTGCTCGATCGGCTTGTAGGCGGCCGGGATCTCGTCGACGACGCCCGAGTCCTTGCGGCACTCGACGCCCCTGGTCTGCTCCTCCAGGTCCTTCGCGGAGAACCGCCGCTTCGCCGCGTTGCGGCTCATGCGGCGACCCGCGCCGTGCGAGGCCGAGTTGAAGGCGGCGGAGTTGCCGAGGCCCTTCACGATGTACGAGGCGGTGCCCATGGAACCGGGGATGATGCCGAACTCCCCGGCCCCGGCCCGGATCGCGCCCTTGCGGGTCACGAGCAGGTCCACGCCGTCGTACCGCTCCTGCGCGACGTAGTTGTGGTGGCAGCTGATCTCCGCCTCGAAGGAGGGCTTCGCCTTCTTCAGCTCCTTGCGGACCGCGTCCTTGAACAGGGCCATCATCACGGCCCTGTTGTGCTTCGCGTACTCCTGCGCCCAGTACAGGTCGTTGCGGTAGGCCGCCATCTGCGGGGTGTCCGCGACGAACACCGCGAGGTCCCGGTCGACGAGCCCCTGGTTGTGCGGCAGCCTCTGCGCGACGCCGATGTGGTGCTCCGCCAGCTCCTTGCCGATGTTGCGCGAACCGGAGTGCAGGACGAGCCACACCGCGCCGGACGTGTCCACGCAGACCTCGGCGAAGTGGTTGCCCGAACCGAGCGAGCCCATCTGCTTCATGGCCCGCTCCTCGCGGAAGCGCACGGCCTCGGCCACACCGCCGAACCGGGACCAGAACGCGTCCCAGCCCGCCGTCGGGTAGCCGTGCAGCCGGCCGGGGTCGACCGGGCTGTCGTGCATACCGCGCCCCACCGGGATGGCCTGCTCGATGCGGCTTCGCAGGCGGGAGAGGTCGCCGGGCAGGTCGTTCGCGGTCAGTGAGGTGCGGACGGCCGACATCCCGCAGCCGATGTCCACGCCCACGGCCGCCGGGCACACCGCGTCGCGCATCGCGATGACCGAACCGACCGTGGCCCCCTTGCCGTAGTGCACGTCGGGCATCACGGCGAGGCCCGCGATCCACGGCAGGGTCGCGACGTTCTGCAACTGGCGCAGCGCCACGTCCTCGACCTGGGCCGGGTCGGCCCACATCCTGATGGGGACCTTGGCCCCCGGAATCTCCACGTACGACATACGTCCCCCATGAGCTGGAAATCGGCGACGGGCGGGCGGTGGGCGGACATCGATTCCTCGTCCACCACCCGTTTCCGCACAAAAACGAAAGCGCAAATACCGGATCCATGGTCAACAAAGCGGACAGCGGACCGGCATCCGGAGCGGCGCGTGCGGTACACATTGTCTGCATCGGCCGCATACCGGCGGCAACTGGATTACCGAGTCTCCGGACTACCGGACTACCGGACTACCGGCGGGAAGACCCGGCGGCGCGGTCTGCGCACCGCGCCGGCCGGCGGCGCGCGGCCACGAGGGGAGCCCTACCACCATGCGGCGAAAGGTCTACGTACCGGGCGCGGCGGCGCTCCTTGCCGTCGTCCTGTGCGGCTGTACCGGCGGGTCGGCCGACGAGGGCGGCGCCGCGGACGGCAAGCCCGGCACCCAGGACACGACGGCCGCGGCCGCGCAGCCCGGGAAGTACGGCACGCTGCCGGAACCCTGCGGGGTGCTCGACCACGGCACGCTGGACTCGCTGCTGCCCGGCCTCAAACAGCTGGACGAGGACGAGCGGGACAAGGCGTACCAGGGCACGATGTCGCTGACCTACGACAACGAGCGCCGGGTGGGCTGCCACTGGAAGGCCGAGGACACCGACGGTTCGGACGCCCTGCGGATCGACCTGGAGCGCGTCGTGTCGTACGACGCCGGCGTGAGCGACGACGAGAGCGCCACCTCCGTCTACGAGAAGCTGGAGACGGCCGCGGATCTGCCCACGGCCCCCGGCACGGCCCCGGTCGTCACCCCGTCCCCGACCGACGGCCGGAAGAGCACGGACAAGAGCACGGACGGGGACACGGGCGGGGACGAGGGCGCGGACTCGCGCTCGGGGAAGGACGCCGCGGAGGGCACCGGCCCGGACGGCGACAAGGGCCGCGAGGAGTCCCCGGACGCCTCCGCCACCGCCGGCTCCCCGTCCGCCCCCTCGGGAGCGGACGGGAAGAACACAAGCCCCTCTTCCACCACCAATCCCGGCAATGGTGACTCCGGGGGTGATTCGGGTGTTCCGGGCACTCCGCAGCCCGAGTTGCAGCCCCGGCTGCTCTCCGGACTGGGGAACTCCGCGTTCCTCGACGACCAGCTCGCGAAGGCCGGCGCGGCCACCGGGCGGCGCACCGTGACTGTGGTGTTCCGCACGTCGAACGTCGTGGTGAGCGTCGAGTACGAGCAGCAGCCGGCCCGGGCCGGGGAACTGCCCGACAGCAAGGAAATGCAGGACAAGGCGCAGAAAGTGGCCCGGTCGGTCGCCGGCTCCTTCGACGAGTGAGCGCCCCGCAGGCCCCCGGCCCCGGGCTGCGCGCGGGCTCCGGCCCGGTCCGGTGGGCGGCCGCTTCGGCGTACGGTGACTGACCGGACCTGTCGGCGGTGGCCCGCCGACACCTGCCCGGCCCGGGGCCCGTGGCCCCCGGCTGCACGACCTGAGCGAAGGAACCATGCACCGACCAGTACAGCGACTCTCCCGCATACTCGCCTGCGCAGCCGTTCCGGTGATCTTCGTGGCCGCCGGCTGCTCCTCGGACTCCGACGACTCCGCGTCCGCCGCGCAGAGCGGGAAGCAGAGCCCCTCGGCGTCCGGGGGCGCGAGCTCCGACGCCGGGAGCGGCAAGGCGACCGTCAAGGAGGAGCAGACGCCGAAGGCGAAGTTCGCGAAGCTGCCCGAGGCGTGCAAGGCCCTGTCGGAGAAGACGGTCGAGGACCTGGTCCCCGCCGCCAAGGACAAGTCCGGCACGGCGGGCACCTCGGACGAGGCATCGACGCGCGGCACCTGCTCGTGGAACGGTCTCAAGAGCAACGGGGTCGACGGTTCGCAGTACCGCTGGCTGAGCGTGTCCCTCGTCCGGTTCGACTCGGACCCGACGCTCGGCACGGGCGACAAGCGGGCCGCCTCGTACCAGGAGAAGCAGCTGCGCTCGACGCAGGCCACCGAGGGGGCGACCGGGCTGAAGACGGCGAGCGTCGCGGGCGTCGGCGACTCCGCCTCGGCGGTGCGCTACGACCTGAAGAAGAAGGAGGGCTCCTTCAAGCAGCAGACCGTCCTGGCGCGCACGGCGAACGCCGTGATCACCGTGGACTACAACGGCGCCGGCCTGGCGGGCGACAAGGCCCCGGACGCCGACAAGCTGCTGAAGGACGCCGAGAACGCCGCGAAGGAGGTGGCCGCCTCCATCGCCGCCGCCAACAGCTCGGGTTCGGGCGCGACGGGCTCCACCGGCTCCGGCGACAGCTCCGGCAAGGGCGGCGCGTCCGCCTCGCCGAGCCAGAAGTCCGACGACAAGTCCGGTGACAAGTCCGGCGATTCCAAGGCCGGAAGCGACGACAAGGCGAGCGAGAAGCCCTCGGACGAGAAGTCCTCCGACAGCAAGTCCTCCGACAGCAAGCCGGACGAGGACAAGCCCTCGGCGAGCGCCTCCGCCACCTCCGCCGAGTAGGCACCGCGTCTCCCCGGGCGCCCCGCGCCCGGCCCGCACCAGGCGTTTCCCGCCCGGTCCTGCGCCCCCACGGCCTCCGCCGTGGACCGCCGGGCCGGGCTTCTCGCTGTCCGCGCGGCCCCGCTCCCGTACGACCGCGTCCGTCACTCCCGTCCGCGTGTGCCAGTCTGGTGTCGCACGGAAATCGAACAGGGAGGGGATCGCGGGTGGCCGCGATGCAGTTGACACGGACTCACCGGATTCTGGTCGGTGTGGTCATCGCGGGCGCGGTGGTCATCGCCGGTATCGGTTTCGCGGGGTCCTACGCGGCGGTGCGCGAGCTCGCGGTCGAGAAGGGCTTCGGGAACTTCAGCTACGTCCTGCCGATCGGCATCGACGCGGGCATCTGTGTCCTGCTCGCCCTGGACCTGCTGCTGACGTGGATTCGCATACCGTTCCCGCTGCTGCGCCAGACGGCGTGGCTGCTGACGGCGGCGACCATCGCGTTCAACGGCGCGGCGGCCTGGCCCGATCCGCTGGGCGTGGGCATGCACGCCGTCATCCCGGTCCTGTTCGTGGTGTCCGTGGAGGCGGCGCGGCACGCGATCGGGCGGATCGCGGACATCACGGCCGACCGGCACATGGAGGGCGTGCGGCTGACCCGCTGGCTGCTGTCCCCCGTCCCCACCTTCGTCCTGTGGCGCCGGATGAAGCTGTGGGAGCTGCGCTCCTACGAGCAGGTGATCAAGCTGGAGCAGGAGCGGCTGGTGTACCGGGCGCGGCTGCGTTCCCGCTTCGGCCGGGCCTGGCGCCGCAAGGCCCCGGTCGAGTCGCTGATGCCGCTGCGGCTGGCCCGCTACGGGGTGCCGCTCGCCCAGACCGCCCCCTCGGGCCTCGCTGCGGCCGGTATCGAGCCGACGGTGATCCCGGGCCTGACGGGCGTGACCGGCACCGCCGGACAGCCGGCCGCCGTGGCACCGGCCGCCGCGGCACAGCAGGAGGTGGCCGCGCGGGAGACCCGGCCCGAACTGGCCCCGCCCGGCCTGCGGCAGCCCGCGCCGCGCCCCGCGCCCGGACCCGCGCAGCAGTCCCCGCCGCAGCCACCGCACGCGGAGGTGCAGGACCCGGCGGCGCACACCAGTCCGTGGTTCGCGGCGCCGCTCCAGCCCACCGAGGAGTACGCGGGCGGCTACGACCCGCAGTTCGAGCCGCCGTACGACCCGCGCGAGGAGCAGGGCGGCGAGGAGCGGGACGCCCGTTTCAACCCCCGTTTCGACGCCCCGTACCAGCCGCGCCAGTGGTACGAGCAGGAACCGCCGTACGATCCGGCCGCCGAGGAGGAGCAGGTCGCACTGGCCGACCGCGCCGAGGTCCGCGTCCCCTCCGGCCCGCACCGCACACGTCCGCTCGGCGAGGTCGGCGCCCAGGGCCGCATCCCCGGGCAGCGCACGGAGCAGAACCCGGCGGAGCAGAACCCGGCGGAGCAGCCCGGGGAGGCCGGACAGCCGGAGCAACTGCCGCAGGGCTACGGCGAGTACGGCGAGAACGAGGAGTTCCCCGGCCAGGACGAGGAGTCCGCGCCGGCCGGCCGGCAGGCGGCCCGCACCGGACTGCCGGAGGACATGTCGCGCGAGGACGCGTACTACGGGGCCTTCCGGCAGTACCGCAAGGAGGTGGGCGAGTACCCGAACGCGCGTCAGTTCGGCCTCTACCTGATGGAGATGTACGAGGTGACGGGCCGCTCCGGCGGTCCGCTCTCGGAATCGACACTCGTGCCCCAGCTCAAGAAGTTCCGGGCGCGCCACCAGGAGGAGCTGGACGCCGAGTTCTCGGCCTGAGCGCACCGCCCGCACCGCACGCGTGGGGCCCGCCACCCGGATCACCGGACGGCGGGCCCCACGTGTCGCGTACGTCCCCCGGTCAGTGCCCCAGCAGGGCGCGGACCCGGTCGGCGCCCACGGCGAGCAGCAGGGTGGGCAGGCGCGGGCCGGTGTCGCGGCTGACGAGGAGCCGGTAGAGCAGCGCGAAGAAGGTGCGCTGGGCGACCTTCAGCTCCGGGGTCGGCTTGGCGTCCGGTTCGAGTCCGGCCATGACCTTCGGCACGCCGTAGACGAGGGTCGTGAGCCCGTCGAGCGACCAGTGCTCGTCCAGGCCCTCCACGAGGCGGCGCAGCGACTCGCGGTCGGTCTCGCCGAGGGAGCCGAGCAGTTCGGCGTCGGGCTCGGCGCGTACGACGGTGCGCTGGTCGGCGGGGACGTAGGTGCCGATCCACGCCTCGGCGCGGTCGAGGCGGGGCCGCACCTCGTCCAGGGAGTCCAGCGGGTGCGCCGGGTCCAGTTCGCTGAGGATGCGCAGGGTCTGGTCGTCGGCTCCGGCGGTGATGTCGGCGACGGAGGCCAGGGTGCGGTACGGCAGCGGGCGCGGGGTGCGCGGCAGCTCCCCGGCGGCGGTGCCGACGGCCCGGGTGTACGCGGCGGTGTCGGCGGGCAGCGCGGAGCCCTCGGCGACCTTCGCGGCGAGCTTGTCCCACTCGTCGTAGAGCCGCTGGATCTCCTGGTCGAAGGCGATCTTGAAGGACTGGTTGGGGCGGCGGCGCGCGTACAGCCAGCGCAGCAGCGGCGCCTCCATGATCTTCAGCGCGTCGGCCGGGGTGGGCACCCCGCCCTTGCTGGAGGACATCTTGGCCATGCCGCTGATGCCGACGAAGGCGTACATGGGCCCGATGGGCTGCACCCCGCCGAAGATCTCGCGGACGATCTGGCCGCCGACGACGAACGAGGAGCCCGGCGAGGAGTGGTCGACGCCGGAGGGCT
Organism: Streptomyces sp. NPDC049954; assembly: GCF_040656295.1. Lineage (NCBI taxonomy): Bacteria > Bacillati > Actinomycetota > Actinomycetes > Kitasatosporales > Streptomycetaceae > Streptomyces > Streptomyces sp. NPDC049954. The sequence continues at coordinate 38,563 of NZ_JBFALS010000007.1, read as the reverse complement.
CGAAGACCACGCCCTCGTAGGCCCAGCGCATCGGCCAGTCGACCTTCCACACGAGCTTGCCGCGGTTGAACTCGCTGAGCTTCACGGTCTCGGCGAAGCCGCAGGCGGTGCAGGTGTAGGCCAGCTCGGTGGTGTCGTCGTCGTACGCGGTGACGGTCGTGAGGTCCTTGCCGCAGGCGCCGCAGTACGGCTTGTACGGGTAGTAGCCGCCGGCGCCGCCGCTGCCGTCGTCCTCGGCGGCCGCCCCGGAGCCCTCGGCGGCCTCCAGCTCGGCCTCGTCCACGGGCTTCTGCGACTTCTTGGCCTGCTGCTTGGGGTCCTTCTTGGTGCGGTACTGGTCGAGGATCGCGTCGATGTCCTTGCGGTGCCGCATCGCGTGCAGGACCTGCTCGCGGTAGACGCCGGAGGTGTACTGCGCGGTCTGGCTGATGCCGTCGAACTCGACGCCCAGCTCGGCGAGCGCCCCGGTCATCGCGGCCTTGAAGTGCTCGGCCCAGTTCGGGTACGCGGAGCCGGCCGGAGCGGGCACGCTGGTGAGCGGCTTGCCGATGTGCTCGGCCCAGCTCTCGTCGACGCCGGGGACACCGTTCGGGACCTTGCGGTAGCGGTCGTAGTCGTCCCAGGAGATGAGGTGGCGCACGGTGTACCCGCGCCGCCGGATCTCGTCGGCGACCAGGTGCGGGGTCATGACCTCGCGCAGGTTGCCGAGGTGGATGGGCCCGGACGGGGACAGCCCCGAGGCCACCACGACGGGGGCGCCCGGCTCCGTTTTCGCGCCCTCGGCACGACGCTCCGACTCGGCGATGACCTCGTCCGCGTAACGGGAGACCCAGTCGGTGGTCTCTGTGCTCTGAGCCACGATCGGCACGTCCTTCTTCCGGGGGTGGGGTGTGGTTACCGTCCTCCCATTCTCCCAGTTCCGTGAGGAACCACGAAAACGGGTTTGAGCGGGCCGGGCGGCGGGGTCCGGGAGCGCGCGGGGCGCGGCCGGGCGGCGGGGGCGGGGAGGAGGCCCGGGGCGCCCGATATCCGTTTTACGGACGGCACAGCCCGGATGGGATACTGGGCGGAGTCTCTGCACCCACGAGGAGAACGGCTCCCACCCCTATGGCCTCGGTCACGTCCCTCACCGCTTCCGTCGAGCAGCAGCTCAAGAACGCCCTCGTGGCCGCCCTGCCGGGTGCCGAGGGGGCGGACCCGCTGCTGCGCCGAAGCGACCGGGCCGACTTCCAGGCCAACGGGGTCCTCGCGCTCGCGAAGAAGGCCAAGGCCAACCCGCGGGAGCTGGCCGCCCAGGTCGTCGAGGCGCTGCCGGACGGCGAGGTGATCAAGGACATCGAGGTCTCGGGCCCCGGCTTCCTCAACATCACGCTGTCCGACCGGTCGATCCTCGCCAACCTCGCGGCCCGCGCCGAGGACGGCGCCCGGCTCGGCGTCCCGTTCACCGGGCACCCCGGCACGACGGTCATCGACTACGCCCAGCCGAACGTGGCGAAGGAGATGCACGTCGGCCACCTGCGGTCCGCCGTCATCGGGGACGCCGTGATGCGGCTCATGGAGTTCACCGGCGAGAACGTCGTGCGGCGCCACCACATCGGCGACTGGGGCACCCAGTTCGGCATGCTCATCCAGTACCTGATCGAGCACCCCGACGAGCTGTCCGGCGGCCACGGCGACGTGTCCGAGGAGCAGGCCGGCGAGGAGGCCATGTCGAGCCTCAACCGGATCTACAAGACCTCGAAGCTGGCCTTCGACCAGGACGAGGAGTTCAAGGACCGGGCCCGGCGGCGGGTCGTGGACCTCCAGGCCGGCGACGAGGAGACGCTGCGCTACTGGCACCGGTTCGTGGACGAGTCGAAGATCTACTTCAACTCGGTGTTCGGCAGGCTCGACATGGACATCCGGGACGAGGACGTCGTCGGCGAGTCCGGGTACAACGCGATGCTGGAGGAGACCTGCCGGCTCCTGGAGGAGTCCGGGGTGGCCGTGCGGTCCGAGGGCGCGCTGTGCGTGTTCTTCGAGGACGTGCTGGGCCCCGACGGCAACCAGGTCCCGCTGATCGTCAAGAAGTCCAACGGCGGTTACGGCTACGCGGCGACCGACCTGTCCGCGATCCGCGACCGGGTCTTCCACCTGAAGGCCGACACCCTGCTGTACGTCGTGGACGCGCGGCAGGCCCTGCACTTCAGGATGGTCTTCGAGACGGCCCGGCGGGCCGGCTGGCTGGGCGAGGACGTCCGGGCCGTGCAGCTCGCCTTCGGCACGGTGCTCGGCGCCGACGGCAAGCCGTTCAAGACCCGGTCCGGGGAGACGGTCCGGCTGGTCGACCTCCTGGACGAGGCCGTGGAGCGGGCCACCGCCGTGGTCCGCGAGAAGGACGTCAAGGGGCAGCTCGGCGAGGCCGAGATCGTGGAGCGGGGCGCCCAGGTGGGCATCGGCGCGGTCAAGTACGCCGACCTGTCGACCTCCGCGAACCGGGACTACAAGTTCGACCTCGACCAGATGGTGTCCCTCAACGGCGACACCAGCGTCTACATCCAGTACGCGTACGCCCGTATCCAGTCGATCCTGCGGCGCGCCGAGGGCCAGTTCACCCCCGCCGCCCACCCCGAGCTGGAACTCGCCCCCGCCGAACGGGCCCTGGGCCTGCACGCGGACGCGTTCGGCGAGGTGGTCCGGGAGGCGGCCACGGAGTACGCCCCGCACAAACTGGCCGCGTACCTCTACCAGTTGGCCTCGCTGTACACGACGTTCTACGACCAGTGCCACGTGCTGAGCGAGGACAACCCGCCGGCCGTGGTCGAGAACCGGCTGTTCCTGTGCGACGTGACGGCCCGCACCCTGGCCAAGGGCCTGTCCCTGCTGGGGATCAGGGCGCCGAAGTCGCTGTAGTGACGCGTCACCACCGCACGCACGGCCCCTCGGCCGTGGTGTCGTAGCCGTAGCCGCGCCCGTGACCGCCCGGCCCTCGTGGCCGTCGCGCTCACGGGCGCGGCTACGCCGCTTCGGAACCCGTGTCCATAATCCGGAACTCCGCCGGAGCGCCGGACCGCTGACGTGACGCCGGGTGCGCGCACCGGCCGCCCTCCGGCCCGGCTGAGTGCGCGTCAGCGGCCGTCGCCGGTCTCCGCGTAGCGCAGCCAGTACGGGTCGCCGATGCGTTTGCCGACGCGCAGGGCGGTGTCGCGGACGGCCCGGCCGTAGCGGGCCGCGTTGTCGTCGCGCACCTCGGGGGCGGGCAGCGCGATCCCTATGCCGAAGACCTGGCCGGTCTCGCCGTCGAGGACGGCGGCGGAGATGCCGGCGACGTTCGGCACGTACTCGCCGCGTGAGGACTCCCAGCCGTCGGCCCGCACCCGGGCCAGTCCCGCGACCAGTTCGCCGGGGGTGCGCGGCGCGGTGCCCGTGCTCTGCGCGAGATGGGGGCCGACGAGCCGCAGCACCTGCGCGTCATCCAGCCGGGCGAGCAGCACCCGGCCCATGGAACTCGCGTAGGCGGGCGCCCGGGTACCGGCCGGGGTGTACACCTGGAGGGCGCCGACCGTGCCGATCCGCATGTGGAGCACGAGCGACTCGGCACCGTCGAGCACGTCCACGTACCCGGTGTGGCCGAGGTCGGCGACCAGCCTGCCCAGCTCCTCCTCCAGGAGGGAGGCGGTGCCGCGCGAGGCGCGGAAGTGGTACGAGGCCTCCATGACGAGCCCGCCGGGGCGGTAGGCGCGGCTCACCGGGTCGCGGTCGAGGAATCCGTACTCGGCCATCATGCTCAGCGTCCGCGAGACGGAACTCTTGGGCAGGCCCAGCCCTCCTGCGACATCCGTCACGGTCAGGTCGCGCTGCATGCGCGCCATCAGCCGCAGGACGTCACGCGCGTTGGCGAGTGTGCTCACTGTTCTCCCGCCTCCCCCAGGCTCCCCCGAGTCGTCTCGCTCGATCGTAAGGGGCGGCCGACGCCCCCTGTGCGGGCCCCTCACCCCCTGTCCACGGCTGCCCGCATGGTGAGATGCCGGGCCTCACCCTTGACGGCACGGTACGCCGTATGGATGATCCGAGTGGTCCATATATTCACACATGGTTCCAGATTATGGAACTCCTCGCGGCGTCAAAGACACCGGATCCGCACAGGAGCACAGGAGTACGGGAGCACCACAGACCATGAGTACCGACGCCGCGCCCCGGGCGGGCACCGAGACCTCGCACCCCGCGGGCGAGGGAGGCCGCCATCCGCGCGCCCTCGCGCCCGGCAACCTGATCCTCACCGTGGTGCTCAGCGTGTTCGGCGCCGTCGTGGGGGTGCAGTTGCTCGCCACGCTCGGCGTCACGCCCAGCACCTCGCTGATCGGCGCGCTCGCCGCGATGACGCTGGCCCGGGTGCCGCTGCTGTGGTTCCGCGGCTTCCGCTCGGTGCACGCCCAGAACCTGGCGCAGACCAGCATCTCCTCGGCCACCTTCGGCGCCGCGAACAGCCTGTTCCTGCCCATCGGCATCCCGTTCCTGTTCGGGATGGACAACATGATCATCCCGATGCTGATCGGTGTCGCCGCCGCGATGCTGGTGGACGCCTGGCTGCTGTACCGGATGTACGACACCCCGGCCTTCCCCGCGAAGAACCCCTGGCCGCTCGGGCTCGCCGCCGCCGAGGCCATCAAGGCGGGCGACGAGGGCGGCCGGCGCGCGAAGGTCCTCGGCCTCGGACTGCTGACCGGTCTGGCCGGCTCCGTGCTCACCCTGCCGATGTCGGCCTTCGGCGTGGCCCTGATCGGCGGGTTCGGCGCGATGGCCGCCTTCGGCATCGGCCTGCTGTGCTCGCAGTACGCCGACCCGCTGTTCGGCCTCGACATCAACTCGATGTACCTGCCGCACGGCATGATGATCGGCGCCGGCCTGGTCGCCCTCGTCCAGGTCGCCCGTACCATCCTCGCGGCCCGCAGGACCGCGGCCGACGAGGCCCGCGCCGCGCGGGCCGCCGCGCCCGCCGGTACGCCCGAGGACACGCAGGACGGCGCGCGGCGCCTGGGCCGCTCGATGCGCCTGGGCTTCGGCGCCTACCTCGTGATCTCGGTCCTGCTGGCCTTCGGCACCGGCGCCGCCACCCACATGAGCCCCGGCATGCTGATCGGCTTCCTCCTGTACGCGACCGTCGCCGCGTTCCTGCACGAACTGCTCGTCGGCATCGCCTCCATGCACTCCGGCTGGTTCCCGGCCTTCGCCATCGCCCTGATCACACTGCTGCTCGGCATCCTGATCGGCTTCCCGCCCGAGGCGCTCGTCGTCCTGTCCGGCTTCACCGCCGCGACCGGCCCGGCCTTCGCCGACATGGGCTACGACCTCAAGGCGGGCTACCTGCTGCGCGGCGAGAACGCCGACCCGGCCTTCGAGCTGGAGGGCCGCCGCCAGCAGCTGATCGCCGCGATGATCGGCTTCGGCGTCGCCATCGTCGTCGTCCTCGTCTCGTACCGGATGTTCTTCGACAACGGGCAGACCGCCCCGATCGACGCCGCGTACGTCGCCGCGATCAAGGCGGGCCCGTCCGTGGAGACGGCCCAGCACCTCGCGCTGTGGGCGATCCCCGGCGCGATCGTGCAGTTCCTCGGCGGCTCGAAGCGCCAGCTCGGCATCCTGCTCGCGACCGGACTGCTGATCACCACGCCGATGGCCGGCTGGATGGTCGTCGCGGGCCTGGCCGTACGGGTCCTCGCCCCGCGCGTGCTCGGCCCGAAGGTCAAGGACGACCTGGAGATCTTCGCCGGCGGCGCGATCGCGGGGGACGCCCTCTACTCCTTCGGCAACGGCGTCTTCAAGGCGGTCAAGTGACCGCTCGCCGCGGCCCGGGGCGCCGCCCCGCCGTCGGGTGACCGGCCGAGCCGCCCCCTTCCCTCGTACACACCCCCCACAGACCCACCCTGGGAGACCCCCGTGAAGCGACAGTTGACCCATGACGACATCCGCGCGGCCGTGTACGGCGGTGCCGTGCTGGGCGGGGGCGGCGGCGGGTTCGTGGAACGGGGACTGCGCACCGCCGAACTGGCCCTCCAGGTCGGCACGCCCGAGCTGTGGACCGCCGACGAGTTCGCCCCCGAGGACCTGACCGCGACCGTGGCCCTGGTCGGCGCCCCCGCCGCGCCCGACCCGCAGGTGCTGCCGACCCACCTGCTGCGCGCCCTCGAACTGCTCCGCCGCGACCTGCCGCGCCCGCTCGTCGCGCTGCACACCAACGAGAACGGCGCCGAGACGACGGTCAACGGCTGGTTCCACTCGGCGATGACCGGCCTGCCCGTCATCGACCTGGCCTGCAACGGCCGCGCCCACCCCTCCAGCGTGATGGGCGCGATGGGCCTGCACCAGGAGGCGGACTACCGCTCCTACCAGGGCTACGCGGGCGGCAAGCCGCACGCCTACGTCGAGGGCTCGGTCTCCGGCCGCCTGGAGGCCACCTCGAACGTGGTGCGGCGCGCCTCGGTCGAGGCGAACGGCTGGGTCGGCGTGGCCCGCAACCCCGTCGAGGTCGGCTACGCGGTGAAGAACGGCGCCCCCGGCGCCATCGGTTTCGCCATCGAGCTGGGCCACCGTTTCCTCGCGGACGGCCCGGTGGGCGCCGCCCAGCAGCTCGGCGGCGAGATCACCACGACCGGGACGGTGCGCGAGTACCGCTGCGAGCAGCGCGAGGGCCTGGACGTCGGCGTCGCCGTCCTCGACGACGCGGCCGGCACCACGCTGCACTTCGTCAACGAGTACATGGCGCTCGACCTGGCCAGTGGCCGCCGGGCGGCGTTCCCCGACCTGATCACGACCTTCGACGCGGCCGGGCAGCCGCTGGCCTCCGCCGACGTCGAGGTCGGCAGGCGGATATCCGTCCTGGTCGCCCCCGCCGCGAACCTCCTGCTCTCCACGACGATGTACCAGCCCGAGGTGTACGCCCCGGTGGAGGACCTCCTCGGCCTCACGTTCGCCCCGGAGGCGAAGGTGCTCGCCGACGCGTGAGCGGTTGAGGGCTCAGTGGACTGACGGCTCAGCGCGCTGACGGCTGAGCCGGCTGACGGCTGAGCCGGCTGACGGCTGAGCGGGCCGCGCCCCGGCCGGGCGCCCGGTGTCCAGCACCCGGCGCCCGGCCGGGGCGCGGCCCCTTGCGACACCGCAACAACACCGCCTCAGCGGGCGGAAGCTGAGGACAGGAGCGGCTAGGCCACGGCCGCGAACCCCTCGGCCAGCCTCCGCAGCCCCTCCCCGATCACGCCTTCGTCCTCGGTGACGAAGCACATCCGCAGCGTGCGCGGGTCGCCCTCCCCCGCGTAGAACGGGACGCCCGGCACGTAGGCGACGTCGTGCCGCACCACCTCCGGCAGGAGCCGCGCCGCGTCGAAGCCCTCGGGCAGCCGGACCCACACGAACATCCCGCCCTCGGGCCGCGTCCACTGCGATCCGGCCGGAAGCGCCCCGGGCAGGCCCGCGAGCATGGCGTCGCGCCGCGCCCCGTAGACCCGCGCGACGGAGGCGACCCGCTCGTCGAGGTCGTGGTCGGCGAGGTACCTCGCGGCGGCGAGCTGCGTCACGGTCGGCGTGTGCAGGTCCGTGGACTGCTTCACCACGGCGCAGGCCCGCCGCAGCGCCGCCGGTGCCCGCAGCCAGCCCAGCCGCAGCCCCGGCGCCAGCACCTTGGAGAAGCTGCCGAGCAGGACGGAGCGGTCGCGGGCACCCGGGAAGGACGCGATCCACGGCACCCGTTCCCCTTCGTAGCGCAGCTCGCCGTAGGGGTCGTCCTCCACGATCCACAGCCCGCGCCGCGCGGCGATCCCGGCGAGGGCCGCGCGCCGCTCCCCCGGCAGGGTCCGCCCGGTCGGGTTCTGGAACGTCGGCACGGTGTACAGCAGTTTGGGCCGCTCGCGGACGACGATCTCGTCCAGTGCCTCGGGCACGATGCCGTGTTCGTCGCAGTCCACGGGCACGACACGGGCCCCGGTGAACGCGAACACCTGGAGGGCCGCGAGATAGCAGGGGTTCTCGACCACGACGACGTCGCCGGGTTCGAGCAGCGCGGTGGCGACGAGGTGCAGCGCCTGCTGCGAACCGGTGGTGACGAGCAGGTCCTCGGGGGCGGTCGGCAGTCCGCGCGCGGTGGCCCGGGCGGCGAGCGCGGTGCGCAGGAGCGGTTCGCCCTCGGTGGTCGAGTACTGGAGGGCCTGCGCGCCGCTGTCCCGCAGCACGGCGGCGAACGCCTCGGCGACCCCTTCCGCGTCGAAGAGTTCGGGCGCCGGCAGCCCTCCCGCGAAGGAGATCACCTCGGGCCGCGCGGTGAGCGCGAGGATGTCCCGTACCGGCGAGGACTCCACGGACCCGGCCCGCCCGGCCAGCGGCGGCAACGGCGCCGCCCCGGACGCCGGAAGACCGGACGCCGTCGGACGACCGGACTCCGCGGGACCGGACGCCGGATGAGGTGCGGGCGAGGGCTGGACGGCTGAGGACACGGCGGCAACTCCTGACCGGCCGCCGGGCACCACCGCCCCGGGGTGTGCCGACGGCGCATCGGATGAGACGGGGACCTGCGCGCAGGGTATTCCGGCGGGCCCGAGCGAAGACAGGGGTTTCACCGTCCGGACACCGGCCCCCGCCCGGGCACGCGCCACCGGACCGCCGCCACGTACGTCCCCGGACCGCCGCCACGTACGTCTGCGGACCGCTCAGTACGTCTCCGGCCTGCCCCATCCGCTGTCGCCCGGCGGCCACTGCCACTGCGGCCGCCCCTTCGACCCGCTCGTACGGAACGGCTTCCCGCCGTCGTCGATGCTGAGCGTGCCGTGCCGGCCGCCGCTGGACCAGTCGAGTTCGAGGGTCCACAGCACGTCGTGGGAGAGCGCGTGCGCCGTGACGTAGAGGACCTCGGGGTCGCTGTCGCTCACCCGGTACGGGAAGTCACGCTGCCCGGACAGGGGCGCGGTCCGGGGCCGGGCCGCGTCGAGGTTCACGTCGAAGGACGCGGTCGGCACGCCGCCCCCGCAGCCGACACCCATCGTGTACGAGTTCCAGGGCAGCGGCGCACTCGTACCGACGGTCCGCACGTGCAGTCCTTCGAGGACGACGGTTTCGCTGCCCGATCCCTGCACGGTGACGGCGATCCGCTGGTAGTCGGCCGATACGGCACCCATGGCGCGCACCCACCCGGCCGCGTCCTGCTCGCTGGGCGGCGGCGACACCTTGTCCGGCCCGTCCTGCACGAGGTAGTGCTGCGTACAGGGGTCGTCCCACACGTAGGGCCGGACGTGCACGGTGACCGGGTCGACGCGGGGCGCGGGGGCCTCCTGCGCACCGGCGCCGCCGCCGCCGGACGCCGAGGGGGACTTGGCGGCGGGATCGCCGGGGGCCCCGGGAGTTCCCTTCGCGGAGGGGGACGCGCTCCGCGAGGCGGACGGGGACGCGGAGGACTTCGCGCTCGCGTGCGGCCCCTTCCCGGACGCGGACGGCCCCGCCGTACGGGAGGCGTCGCGCGCCGCGTCGACGGCACGGGAGGAGGACACGTCCTCGCCCCCGTTCCCGCCCCCGATCCGGGTCAGCCCCACCGCACCCCCGGCGACGAGGACGACGGCGACCGCGGCGGCGAGCAGAGTACGACGCCGAGGGGGCCGGGCGGGGTCGGCGGGCCGGACGGATCGCGCCCCGGAGTCGTCGTCCGGCTGCGGCGCGGGAGCGGATTCCGGCTCGGGGGCTTCGGGGGCGGGCCCCGGCTCGGGGGCGAGGACGGGCTCCGGGACGGGGCCGGAAGCAGGAGCAGGGGGCGGACCGGCCTCGGGGGTGTCCTCCGGAACGGACGACCGCCCCTTGTCGCCGCGCCCCCGGGCGGCGTCCGCGAGGAGCCAGCGCCGGTGAAGGTCCATCAGCTCCTCGGGCCGGGCCTTGCAGAGCCGGGCGAGGCGGTCGACGGGCGCGAACTCGGCCGGTACGGCGTCCCCGTTGCAGTACCGGTGCAGCGTCGAGGTGCTGAGGTGGAGCCGCTTCGCGAGCACCCCGTAACTGAGCCCCGACCGCTCCTTCAGCCCCCGCAAGCACTCCGCGAACGCGACACTCTCAGGTCCCGCAGCCACCCGTCGTCCCCCTCCGTACGTCCCCGTACGTCTCCCAACAGCTCCGGAACGTCCCGGGCGGGCGTTCCAGGCTCCCCATGTTCTCGCAGGTCAGAGGCGTGGAACCGTTCCAGCGTCCCGACCTGGCCTTGTCCGCTACCGCCTGGGACGCGAACCGGCACAAGCTGTTGTCATCCAAGCACGCCGCCCCGGCAGCCCGCCGGGCGGTCGGCTCGCACCACTGAGTGAAGGAAGATCCTGATGCGCCGTCACCTCACCTCCCGCCGCTTCGCCCTCCGTACCGCGGCGGCCTCGCTCACCGCCCTCGCCGGTCTCTCCCTCACGGCCTGCTCGGGCGCCGAGGACACCGTCGGCAAGGTCAAGGACAGTACGTACAGCTCCTCCGTGAACACGAAGTCGGCGACGCCCAGCGCCGACAAGCCGGCCGCTTCGACGCAGAACACCGGAGCGAAGGACACCGGGGCGCAGGACACCGGGGCGAAGGACACCGGGGCGAAGGACACCGGGGCGGGGGAGACGGGAGCGAAGGCGGCGGCGCCCGTCAGCCACACGCAGGACGTCGCCGCCAAGCCGGTGGGCAAGGCCGACGCGACCCAGGCCCCGGCCGCCGCCGCACCGGCCGGGAAGGCCGCCGCAGCCGTCACCTGCACCGTGGCCAACAGCAAGATCCGCATGTCCGTCCCCTCCCGCCCCATCAACCACCTGCTGCTGACGCTGACGAACGAGTCGGGCAAGCGCTGCTACGCGTACGGCGCCCCGTACCTCGGATTCGACGGCGACCAGAGCACCGCGCAGTGGATCGAGGACAGCCGGCCGCAGGCGGTCGTGACACTGGAGCCGGGCGAGCACGCGTACGCCTCGGTCCTCCTGTCGGGTGACGGCGACCACGGCCGCCAGGCCAAGGAGATGAAGCTGTCGATGTCGGGCCGGGCCATGGCGGGCAGCGTCGGCGGCCTCGCGACCACCCCGGTCCCCGGCGGCAGCGTCCACGTGGACGACGACCTCGCGGTCTCCTTCTGGCAGACGGACGCGGCGAGCGCGCTGACCTGGTAACCGCCGACCTGGTAACCACCGACCTGCTGACGACGGTCGCGGACACCGAGGCGGGCCCCCAGCGGAGGAGGGGCCCGCCTCGGTCGTCCTGCGGACGGTCACAACGACATCAGAACGACAACCGCCACACGCACCACACGATCTTCCCGGGGTTCCGCTCCCCGACCCCCCAGTCGTCGGAGAGCCGCGACACGAGGAACAGCCCCCGCCCACCGTCCTCGTGCGCCCCGGCCCGTCCGATCTCCGGCATCCCTCCCCCGCTGTCGTGCAGTTCGAGCCGCAGCACGTCATCCGTGTCGCACCGCAGAAACAACTGGAACCCACGTCCGGGCGGTACGCCGTGCAGCAGCGCGTTGGTGGCGAGTTCGGAGACGCAGAGCAGAACATCGTCCCCGCGTTCGGCCTGCACCCCCCAGTCACGAAGGGCCTCGGCGACGAATCGCCGGGCGGCGGGAACGGAGGACCGCGAACGACGGTAGAAGCGCTCACGGGAACGGGGTTCGTGGGGTGCCTGATTCACGCGACGAGAGTCGCGGAGAGTGACTAGGCTGTTCCAGCGAGCACACTCGTACATCTCCTTTGTACGAGTCCGGGTGCCGCCGTGTTGTCCGTCTCCCCACGGATGGGAAGTCAGCCTCCATGCCACTGGCCAAGCCGCGCAGGGCCACACCGCTCGGTCTCTACGGCGGGAACGAGGGTCCCGCTGCGAGGTCCCGTACCCCGCTGGACATGATCGGCGCCCTGCTCGCCCACTTCCGCCGGGCCGCCGGTCATACACAGGAGGGCCTGGCCGAGCTGGCGGGGATCAGCCGGGACACCATCGCCTCGATCGAACAGGGCCGCCGTCTGCTCCAGGGGGACACGGCCCGCAAACTGGACGCCCTGCTGGACACCAAAGGGGCGTTGAGCGTCGCGGTCGACAACTTGCCGTCCGTCGAGACGGTCGTCTTCCATCCGGTGGCTTACATGGAGGTCGAGGCGCTGGCCATCGCAGTCGACGCCTTCGAGAACCAGGTACTTCCGGGACTGCTCCAGACGGAGGCGTACGCGACGGGCGTGCTGAGGGCCCACGCACCCGCCTTCCCGGAGGACGTGTTCGCGCATCACCTGGCCGTCCGCATGGGGCGCAAGGAAATCCTGCGCCGCCCGGCCCCGCCGAACCTCACCTTCATCATCTGGGAGCCCGTCCTGCACGCCCCGCACACCGCCGAAGCCGAACACGCGGCGCAGCTCCGCCACTTGCTCGACTGCGCCAGGCTTCCCCGAGTGACCGTGCAGATCCTCCCGCTGTCCAGCCGTCGCCACGCCGGGCTGGGCGGGGCCTTCAGCGTGCTGGAGATGCCCGACCACCGTCAGCTCGCGTACGTCGAGACGCAGCGCAGAAGCACCCTGTCCGACGAGCCGGAGAACCTCAGCATCCTGAAGCACAAGTACGCGATGCTGCGCACCCAGGCGCTCAACGTGGACGACTCCCTCGCGCTGATCGCGCAGGCGTGCCAGGACGACGCGCCCGCCCAGGAACACTTCGACACCACAGCCGCCGGAAACCGTTGACCCGTCCCCGACGCCGGGCGGGCTCGGCGTTCTCCCCCTGGGATATGCAAGGCTGCGGACGCGGGCTCTCACCGCCGTGGAGATGAGGGTGCCTTCCGAATCGCCTGGGAGAGTAATGCGTACGGAACTACAGTGGTTCAAGTCGAGCTACAGCACTAGCGAGGGTGGGCAGTGCCTCGAAGTCGCGCACGAACCCGCCCCGCATGACGTGCAGTCCGCCGTACACGTCCGCGACTCGAAGAACCCCACCGGTCCGGTCCTCACCCTCGCCCCCACCGCATGGGCAGCCTTCGCCGCGACCGCCAGCCGCTAGGTACGCCGACACGGAGACACGGAGACACGGAGATGCCCCAGGGCCCCCGCCCCCTGACCAACCTCCCCAAGGCCCTCTCCGAGAGCGACCCGGCCGAGGGCGGTGCCGTATGGCGACTGGCCGAGGCCGGGCGGGAGCTGGACGCCAACCTCGTACGGCTGCCGCCGGGCGAACAGGTCGGCGAACACCGCGAGGACACCCTCGACATCCTCCTCCTGACGGTGGAAGGAACGGGCACGGCGGGGCCCGGGCCCGCAGCCCCCGGGGAACCGGCAGACGCACAACTCGCCCTCACCCCCGGCACCGTCCTGTGGCTGCCGCGCGGAGCGCCCCGCAGGCTGGAGGCCGGCCCGCAGGGCCTCGCCTACCTGACGGTGCACCGCCGCCGCCCCGGAATGTCGGTGGGAGGGACAACATCGCTGGCCGCCCCGGACCCCGCCGGAGGCGAAGCGGCCTGCCTGCTGCCCCTGGTGTGCGACGCGTGTGGACGCGTTTCCGCCGACCCCCGCCCGAGGTACTGCTCCCAGTGCGGGGAACCGTTCCCCAGCGGCGCAGAAACATGATCACGAGAGGGAAGAAGAGGTAACCGCCGATGTCCGTCCGTAGAATCGTCCCCGTACTGCCGTCGTCCTCACTCCCGCAGAGCCGCGCGTTCTACGAACTACTGGGCCTGGAACAGGTGATGGACCACGGCTGGATCGCGACGTTCGCAGAGCCGGAGAGGCCCTCGGTACAGCTCAGCGCGATGACGCAGGACCGTACGGCCCCGGTGTCCCCGGACGTCAGCATCGAGGTGGACGACGTGGAGGCGGCGTACGAGACGATGCGGGAGTCGGGGGCGGAGATCCTGGTGCCGCTGCGGGACGAGGAGTGGGGCGTGCGCCGCTTCTTCGTACGAGAGCCCGGCGGCAAGGTCGTCAACGTCCTTGGCCACCGGGCCTGATCGCCTCCGTACGGGGACGGCGTCAGCCACCGACGTACCAGTGGAACCCGCCGGAGCCGGCCGCGAAGGCGAGCAGCGCGCCGAACAGCAGCAGGTCGAAGACGCCGAGCACGATGGCGGCGGTGGACATACCCTTGCCGCCCTTGGCGGGAACGCTGCGCCGGCTGACCGCACCGAAGATGATCGCGAGCGGCCCGAGGATGATGTTGAAGACGAACACCCCGACGACGCCGCAGACAAGCCCGGCCACAGCGAGCCCGTTGGTCCCGGTACGGGCCTGCTGACTCGGGTAGGCCTGATGCGACGTGTGCGTGGAATCCTGATAGCTCGACATGACTTCTCCCCAATGAGTCGATGTAGCGGGCTTGTGATGACATGCCGGTGCCCCTGCGGGGACCGCGTACGCCTGTTCACGGGGGAGAGGAAGCGGAGGAACGCCCTCCGTAGCGCGACTCACAGGCAAGGGAGCGGCCGGACGAGACCAGCTCACCTTCTCACCGGAAGCCGCCGAACCCCCGCAAACCGGAGCCGAGTCGGACACCCCGGCCGCAGCTGATGTGGCGGAGAGGCCCACCCCCGCACACGCGGGGAGCAGTTCCACCATTCCTTCGACGCGTCGCCGAATTCGGGACCATCCCCGCACGCGCGGGGAGCAGTCGATCAAAGCGGCGACCTCATGAATCCTCACGGGACCATCCCCGCACGCGCGGGGAGCAGGACCTCGCGAAATCCGTCGGCGTTTTCGGTGGGGGACCATCCCCGCACGCGCGGGGAGCAGCGACGCGGCTCTCGTCCTCGGCATCGACGCTGGGGACCATCCCCGCACGCGCGGGGAGCAGCCCATCTCGGTGGGGTGGTTCTGGGTGAACCTGGGACCATCCCCGCACGCGCGGGGAGCAGGACGTCGAGCGCATGGATGAGCTGCCCATGGATGGACCATCCCCGCACGCGCGGGGAGCAGTCTCCGTGACCTGCGGTTTTACCTGGGCCGGAGACCTGTTTTTGCAACTTTCACCGACTCGGATAAAACGTACTCAAAGTTCACGAAGTTAACCATCAGCACCCAAATCGGCGTCGTTTGGAGTCCCTGCTCCACCCCCATGGCGGAGCGCTGGAAGAAGAAGCTACAGGAGGGCCCGCAGTCGCGCCGGGCGTCGGCGGGCGCGGGGACCGGATGGGGCGGTGGATCAGAGTCGCTCCCTCGTAGTCGGCCGGGTGCCAGGCGTGATCGTGGGTGCGGAAAGTGAAGCCCTGCTCGTTGTTTGTGGTGTGGGCCAGTAAGGCGCGTCCCTGTCCCGCGTACTGTCGCACCTCTTCCCAGAGCACGTCGCGGACCCAGGCGGAGGGGTTGCCCACGAAGACCCCAGCCGAGATCTCCTGTAGCCAGCGGGTCAGGAATCCCCGCAAGCCGGCGGGGCAGTTGGTGAGGACGATGACAGTCACCAGGTCACGGCTCCGAAGTCCTCGGACCCGAAGTCCCCGGGCCCGTCGTAGTTGACGCCCGAGGCGACCTGTTGTCGCCGTCGGTCCGGAGGGTGACCACGTCCAGGTCCTCGGTAGCGGTGCCGGTCTCCGTCGCTGTCGATGCCTGTTCCGACTCGGGCAGGACGAGGGCTGGGCCCGGAGGCCGGACGGGTGTGGGCCGCCGTCGGCGACTCCTTCCTCGACGGCATGCGCCTGTGCCTGATCGTCGCCGCCGCGCTGACCTTCCTCGCCGCCATCCTGGCCTTCGCCCTCCTGCGCGCCCCACGCCGGGCGGGGACACCGGGCGGGCAGGCCGTACGGCAGGGAGGTGCCACGGGCACACCCGCCGCGCACGACGAGACCGTCACCGGCCCGGCCACAACCCCGGCACCGGCACCCGCACCCACACCGACCGAGAGCTGACCGCCGGGCGCCGCCCCCGGCCGGGAACGCCGTCCGCACCCGCGACACACACGTCACGGGTACGGACGGCGTCCGCGCTCAGGAGGACCGCCCACCGGCCTCCGCTCAGGAGGACCGCCCCCCGGCTCCCTTCCCATGATGGTGCCCCCCGAAGAACGCCGTGACCCGCTCCCTGAAGTCCTCCGCCTTGTCTCGGACCTCGTCCTTGCGCTCCGCCCGTACCTTGGCGCGGGCCTCGCGGGTGGCCTCCTCGGCGGCCGCCTGGGCCGAGCGGACCTCCTCCTGCACCACTCCGGCCGGGATGCGCAGGACGGAGCCGCCGTACTTCGCGGCGAGCGCGTCGGCGGGGGCCGGGTCCTGCTCGTCGTTGACGGCGACGACGAGGACGTTGCCGCCGTCGGGGACGCCCCGGCTCAGGACGGTCAGCGCGTCCACGTCGCCCGCCTCCTCCTCGCCCTGCGCCGCGAGGCCGAACAGCGTGCCCGCCGTCCAGCCGAACAGCACGCCGACCGGGCCGGCCAGGACGCCGAGCAGCGCGCCCACCGCGCCGCCCGCGCCGAGGGTCAGGCCGCTCTCCGGCACGTAGGTCTCGGTCACCGAGAGGGTCCCGTCGCCCGCGCGCTCCAGGACCGCCGCCCGGCTGGTCTGCTCCGTCTCCTCCGCGTCGTGGAAGGCCGCGTAGGTGTCGCTCGGGTCGGGGAAGCTGAAGAACAGGACGTTCGCGTTCCATGCCATGGCCTGGGGCTCCGTTTCGTTCCGCTCGGCGGCCGCCGCTCCCCCTCGACGGTAGTCAGCGCGGGCCCGGCCCGCCCCCGGAGCGGGCCCGCGTGGCCCTCCGGCCGCGCATCCGCTCCCGGCGTGGCGGAAGGCGACAGGTCCGGGCATCACCGGCATACCCGGCCATAGTGGGACGTCATGAGCACCGATACGCGTCCCGCCGCCGATCCGGCCGCCCCCGAGCCCCCGGAACCGGGGCTGGACTCCTCCCCCGACCGGGTGGTCGTGGCGATCGGGGTGGCCGGGATCCTCGCGGTCGTCCTGTGGGCCTCGCTCGCGCAGGGCTCCTTCGAGTCCGCCTCGGACGCGGCCCTGCCCTGGGTCCTCGACAACTTCGCGTGGCTCTTCGTGATCGCCGCCGACGTGTTCCTCGTCCTGTGCGTGATGCTCGCGTTCAGCCGCTACGGCCACATCAGGCTCAGCCGCGACGACTCCCCGCCCGAGTTCCGCAACTTCTCGTGGATCGCGATGATGTTCAGCGCGGGCATGGGCATCGGGCTGATCTTCTACGGCGTCGGCGAACCCGTCGCGCACTACCTGAGCCCGCCGCCGTCCAGCGGGGCGCGGGCGCAGACCGACGCGGCGGCCTCGGCCGCGATGCAGTACTCCTTCTTCCACTGGACGCTCACCCCGTGGGCGATCTACGGCATCGCGGGCCTCGCCCTGGCCTACGCGAGCTTCCGCAAGGGCCGCGGCAACCGCCTCAGCGCCGTGTTCGTCCCGCTCATCGGGCAACGCGCGGCAAACGGGGTCCTCGGCAAACTCCTCGACCTGCTCGCCGTCTTCGCGACCGTCTTCGGCACCGCGACGAGCCTGGGGATCGGCGCGCTCCAGATCGCGAAGGGCCTCGACCTGACCGCCGGGGTCGACGACTCGACGGCCGTCGAACTGCTCATCATCATCGTGCTGAGCGCGGCCTTCGTCGTGTCCGCCTTCACCGGACTGCACGGCGGGGTGAAGTGGCTCAGCTCGATCAACCTTGTCATCGCCGCGCTGCTCATGGTCTTCGTGTTCTGCGCGGGGCCCACGGTGTACGTCCTCGACGCGCTCCCCTCCTCCGTCGGCGGCTACCTCGACCAGCTCGTCCCGATGGCCTCGCGCACCGGCGCCTTCGGGGACGAGGCGTGGCTCGGCACCTGGACGATCTTCTACTGGGCGTGGTGGCTGTCCTGGGCCCCGTTCGTCGGCACCTTCATCGCGCGCATCTCCCGGGGCCGTACGATCCGCGAGTTCCTGCTCGCCGTCCTCCTCGTGCCGAGCGGGGCGACCGCCGTGTGGTTCGTGGTGCTGGGCGGCACCGGCATCCGCCAGGCGCAGACCGGGGCGGTCGACATGGCCGCGAAGGCGAAGGAGGGCACCGAGGCCACGCTGTTCGCGATGCTCGACGGGCTGCCGATCGGGGCGGTCACCGCCTGGGTCGCGATGGTCCTGATCATGATGTACTTCGTGACCAGCGCCGACTCTGCGTCCCTGGTGATGGGTTCCCTGACCAGCCGGGGCGCCCTGCATCCGCGCCGCTGGCTCGTGGTGACCTGGGGCATCCTCATGGCGGCGGTCGCCGCGGCCCTCCTGGTGGCGGGCGGCCTCGCCTCGCTCCAGAGCGCGACGATCCTGGTCGCGCTCCCCTTCGTCGTCGTGATGGTCTTCCTGTGCTGGTCGCTCCTGCGCGAACTGCGCACCGACCCCGGAGCCGGGCCCAAGCGCAGCGAGGGCCTGCACGGCATGCGCGACGCCGTCCGCGTCATGATCGGCCAGGAACTGGGAAACCGCCCGGCCCCACGCCACCACCACCTGCGCCGCGCGGCGGAGAGCAGGACGGAGAGCACAACGAGGACGGACGAGACCGGCGAGAGCGACGAGACCGGCGAGAGGGACGCGCCCGGCGAGCGAAACGCGCCGGACGGGACCATCAGGCAGGAGGACAGCGGAAAGGGCGACCACCGCGACGAGACGTGACTCGGGCCGCCGCCGGCCGCCGCGCGCCGGAACCGGGACAACCGGAACCGGAACCCCGGGGCCCGCTCACTCCACCAGCGGCGCCCGGTAGAACCGCAGCGCCCCCTCCTCGCGGTCGAAGACGAACCCGGCGGCCAGCAGCACCCGCTGCGAGGCCACGTTCGCGAGGTCCGTGTCGGCCCGCACCCCGGCCGCGCCACTCTCGCGCGCGAAGACCAGCAGCCCGCGCACGGCCTCCGAGGCGAAGCCCTGCCCGCGCACCGACTCGATCAGGTCGTACCCCAGCTCGACCCAGCCCTGGTGGTCGGCCGGCCCGTGGAAGCCGATCCCGCCCACGGCGGCCCCGTCGGTGCGCCGCCGTATCTCGTACGCCGGGAAGTCCGGCGGGTACCCGTACTTGTCCAGCGCCAGCAGGTAGTGCCGCGCCCCGACCTTCGACCCCGGCGCCGGATACCCCTCGGCCCACGGCACGGCGGAGGGCCCCTCCCCCGGCACCCCGGCCGCGATCCGCTCCGCCTCGGCCACCGTCAGCGGATGCAGCAGCAACCGCTCCGTCACAAGATCATCCATGGGTATGGCTTACCAGAGGCCGGGAGGCGGGCGCGCCCCCTTTCCCCTATCGCAACAGCAGGGAGACCTCGGGAGAAAGGGGCCGTACGGCTCTGCTCAGGACCCCTGATCCGGCTCCCGCAGGGAGAGCACCGCGTAGACCCGCCGCTCCCGGCCGGCCGACAGCACCCGGGTGACCTCGGTCTGCGCCTCCACGCGTCTACCGAGGAACTCGGGCAGGCGTTGGGACCAGTCCTCGTCGACGCTGGCACGGACCCGCTCGGCAGCCTCCGTCACGATCTCCACAGAACCGCGCAGCATGTCGGCAGCGGCGAGCCTGCCGGTCACCGTCACCTGTTCCGCCTCGGCGAACTCGCTCTGCTCACAGATCAGCCGTACCCGCTGCATGGCACCCGGCGACCACTCGGCGAGGCGGGCCCGCCCCTCACGCGGACGCCACGAAAGACGCAGCCCCAGCCCCTCGTCCGAAAGCGCACCGGTCAGCGCACCGAGATGCTTGAGCGCACGCCGCCCGAGGCCGACCAGTTCCTCCGCCAGATCATCGTCCAGCGCCCGCCGGCTTCCGGAGAGTTCCGCCAGGTCGAGGAGCACCCGTAAGGCGTCGTCAAGGGTCACCTCGGCCCGGGGGAACAGGGCCTGCTGTTCGGGCGCGGCCTCGCGTTCCCCGGGCCCGTACAAGGTCAGCCCGAACGACGAGGGGAACACGGCCGCGGCGCTCAGGGCCGTCTCCTCTTTGATCCACCGCGGCACGGAGGCAAAGCTGGTCGGACGACCGGTGAGGGCTTGGGCGACCGCTTGTACGGATTCCTGAAGGTTCTCCAGAAAGGGGCCCAGTACGCCGATTCTCACCGTGTGCGTCTCGGTCGCCGGTCCCGTGAGGGCCACGTCGAGACGCTGCGCGGGGACGTCGTCCACCTCCGCGCCGAAGCTGCGCAGCAGCTTCACGCGCTGAGCGGCCGCGAACTCGGCCGCACTCGCGGGGACGGGCCGGTCCTCGCTGCGCTCACCACGGTGAGCGCGCAGCCAGGCCCGCACCGCTTCCCGGTCGCCCCTCTCCGGGAAGGGGGTAGCAGCTGTCACAGCAGCACCTCCACATAGCCTCGGCGTCCTTCGGGGACCGAACCCAGGGACCGGCGCGGACGCTGCCACACCTCGTCGTACAGACCGATACCCCGCAACGAGTCTTCCTCAGCGGCGGACAGCGCGCCTTTCGTCATCCGGCCATAGGGCGTGCCGTCCAGCAAGGGAACCAGATAGGCGTCGACCCGCATCCCGTGCGCGCGGCACCACGCGACCTCGGTGAACTCCACGAGGTCCGCGACATCCGCCCGGCTCAGCTCGTCGTACCTGCCCAGGCCGATGAAGTAGGTGACGTCGACGTCACGGGGATCGGGCTCCGCGCTGACGAAGCTGCCCGCCAGCCAGATCCGGTCCACTCCCCCCCGCGGTCAGTTCGATGACGGCACGGTGGCGTTCCCACTCCTCCCACAGGTCCCGTCACGTACGAGACGCGCCGAACACCGGAGCATGAACGAACTCGTCCGCCAGCTCCTCCAGGCTCGCGCCGTAACGCCCTGGTGGAAGCAGGCCCGTCCGCTGGTCCAGGCAGCCAAGTAGCCGCATCCCCGTCCCTCCCGAACGGCATCGTAGGGACTGGATGGCCGCCGCGACAGCCGCTTCACCCCATCCAGTGACCGCCTCATGACCAAAGGGCCCGGCTCCCCCAAGGGAACCGGGCCCGGCATCACGACGGGAAAGTCACCTCAGCTTCCGGGCGACCTCCACCGCCCAGTACGTGAGGATGTTGCGCGCCCCGGCCCGCTTGATGCCGAGCAGGGCCTCCAGGATCGCGCTGTCGCGGTCGATCCAGCCCTTCTCGGCGGCGGCCTCGATCATCGCGTACTCGCCGGAGATCTGGTACGCGACGACCGGTACGTCACTGGCCTCGGCGATCTTCGCGAGGATGTCGAGGTAGGGGCCGGCCGGCTTGACCATGACCATGTCGGCGCCCTCCTGGAGGTCGAGCGCCAGCTCCCGCAGGGACTCCGCGACGTTCGCCGGGTCCTGCTGGTACGTCTTGCGGTCGCCCTGGAGGGAGGAGCCGACGGCCTCGCGGAACGGGCCGAAGAAGGCCGAGGAGTACTTCACGGTGTACGCGAGGATCGACACGTCCTCGTGGCCGGTCTGGTCCAGCGCGTCCCTGATGACGCCGACCTGGCCGTCCATCATGCCGCTCGGGCCCACCACGTGGGCCCCCGCGTCGGCCTGGACCTGCGCCATCTCCGCGTACCGCTCCAGGGTGGCGTCGTTGTCGACCCGGCCCTTCGCGTCGAGGACCCCGCAGTGGCCGTGGTCGGTGAACTCGTCCAGGCACAGGTCGGACATGACGAGCAGCTCGTCGCCGACCTCCGCGCGCACGTCCCGCAGCGCCTGCTGGAGGATGCCGTCGGGGTCGGTCCCGGCCGAGCCCGTCGCGTCCTTCTTCGACTCCTCCGGCACCCCGAACAGCATGATCCCCGAGACGCCCGCCTCGACCGCCTCGACGGCGGCCTTGCGCAGGGTGTCGCGGGTGTGCTGGACGACGCCCGGCATCGACGCGATCGGCACCGGCGCGTCGATGCCCTCACGGACGAAGGCCGGAAGGATCAGGTCCGCGGGGTGCAGCCGCGTCTGCGCGACCATGCGGCGCATCGTCGCCGTCGTCCGCAGCCGGCGCGGCCGCACCCCGGGGAAACTTCCGTACTCACTCATGACGTGCTGCGCCTCCTGCGTGAGCCCGGGCGCCGCTCGCTCGGGCGAGTGACCGTTTCACCGGCCTCGACGGCGGCGAGCCTGCGCCGCGTCCCGAAGTCCGCGAGCGCCGCCGCGAGCTTCGCCACCGAGGGCTCCGGCGCCATGACGTCGACCCGCAGCCCGTGCTCCTCCGCCGTCTTCGCGGTGGCCGGGCCGATACAGGCGATGACGGTGACGTTGTGCGGCTTGCCCGCGATGCCGACCAGGTTGCGCACGGTGCTCGACGAGGTGAACAGCACCGCGTCGAAACCGCCGCCCTTGATCGCCTCCCGCGTGTCGGCCGGCGGCGGCGAGGCGCGCACCGTCCGGTACGCGGTCACGTCGTCGACCTCCCAGCCCAGCTCGATGAGCCCGGCCACCAGCGTCTCCGTGGCGATGTCGGCGCGCGGCAGGAACACCCGGTCGATCGGGTCGAAGACCGGGTCGTAGGGCGGCCAGTCCTCCAGCAGCCCCGCGGCCGACTGCTCACCGCTCGGCGTCAGGTCCGGCTTCACACCGAAGGCGATGAGCGCGTCCGCGGTCTGCTCGCCGACCGCCGCGACCTTGATCCCGGCGAAGGCCCGCGCGTCGAGCCCGTACTCCTCGAACTTCTCCCGCACCGCCTTCACCGCGTTGACGGAGGTGAAGGCGATCCACTCGTAGCGCCCGGTGACCAGGCCCTTGACGGCCCGCTCCATCTGCTGCGGGGTGCGCGGCGGCTCGACCGCGATGGTCGGCACCTCGTGCGGCACCGCGCCGTAGGACCGCAGCTGGTCGGACAGCGACTGCGACTGCTCCTTGGTGCGCGGCACCAGGACCCGCCAGCCGAACAGCGGCTTCGACTCGAACCACGACAGCTGATCGCGCTGCGCGGGCGCCGAACGCTCCCCGACGACGGCTATCACCGGCTGGCCGCCGTCCGGCGAGGGCAGCACCTTCGCCTGCTTGAGGACCTGCGCGACCGAACCGAGCGTCGCCGACCAGGTGCGCTGCCGCGTCGTCGTACCGGCGATGGTCAGCGACATGGGGGTGTCCGGCTTGCGGCCGGCCGCCACCAGCTCCCCGGCGGCCCGCGCCGCCGAGTCCAGCGTCGTCGAGACGACGACCGTGCCGTCGCTCGCGCCGACCTCGGTCCAGCAGCGGTCCGAGGCGGAGGCCGCGTCCACGAAGCGGACGTCGGTGCCCTGCGCGTCCCGCAGCGGCACCCCGGCGTAGGCAGGGACCCCGACGGCGGCCGCGATGCCCGGCACCACCTCGAAGGGGATGCCCTCGGCGGCGCAGGCCAGCATCTCGTCGGCGGCGTTGGTGTCCAGTCCCGGGTCCCCGGTGACCGCGCGCACCACCCGCCTGCCGCCGCGGGCGGCCTGCATGACAAGATTGGCGGCGTCACCGATACCGGGCACACCGGCGGCGGTTGACGCCTCGTCAGACAGGTGCGGTGCGTCCGCGTCGCCGCGCGCGTGCACCCGTACGACATCGAGTACCCGCGGTTCGGCGATCAGTACGTCGGCCGCGGCCAGCGCCTCCACGGCGCGCAGTGTCAGCAGTCCCGGGTCACCGGGACCGGCACCGAGGAAGGTGACGTGCCCGGATGCCGCCTGTACGGAGGCGACCGGAAGTGCGGAGGTGGTGGGGCTCAAAGTGCTCGCTCCCCCATCAGGCCGGCCGCGCCCTTCGCCAGCATCTCGGCGGCGAGTTCCGCGCCGAGCGCCGTCGCCTCCTGATGCGTGCGGGGGACGGGACCGGTGGTGGTCAGCTGCACCAGCTCGGAGCCGTCGGTCGTGCCGACGACGCCGCGCAGGCGCATTTCGGTGGCAGTGGTGGTGGTTTGCTGCCCGTCGGCCAGCAGGTCGGCCAGCGCGCCCACAGGGGCGCTGCAACCGGCCTCCAGGGCGGCGAGCAGAGCGCGTTCGGCGGTCACGGCGGCCCGCGTGAACGGGTCGTCGAGCCGCGCCAGCGCGTCGGGGAGCGAGAGACCGTCCACCGTGTGGCCGGTCACGCACTCCACCGCGAGGGCCCCCTGGCCGGGGGCGGGCAGGAGGGTGTCGGCCGGCAGGTAACCGGTCACGTCCCCGGACCTGCCGAGCCGGTGGAGTCCGGCGGCGGCGAGGACGACCGCGTCCAGTTCCCCGCTGCGGACGTATCCGATCCGCGTGTCGACGTTGCCGCGGATCGGGACCGTCTCGATCGTGAGGCCGTGGCTGCGCGCGTAGGCGTTCAGCTGGGCCGCGCGGCGCGGCGAGCCGGTACCGATCCGCGCACCGCGCGGCAGCTCGTCGAGGCCGAGTCCGTCGCGGGCCACCAGCGCGTCGCGCGGGTCCTCCCGCTTCGGCATCGCCGCGACGACCAGGCCGTCCGGCTGCGTGGTCGGCAGGTCCTTCAGCGAGTGCACGGCGAAGTCCACGTCACCGCGCAGCAGCGCGTCGCGCAGCGCGGTGACGAAGACCCCCGTACCGCCGATCCGCGCGAGATGCTCGCGCGAGGTGTCGCCGTACGTCGTGATCTCCACGAGTTCGACGGGCCTGCCCGTCACCTCGCGCACGGCATCGGCCACAAGTCCGGACTGGGCCATGGCGAGTTTGCTTCGCCTGGTGCCGAGCCGGAGTGGCTTGTCGGTCATGACCGCCCTCGATTCGGGTCGTCTGTACTGCTCGCGTCGGCCCGGCTGACGGCGGCCACCGTCTGCGGGTCGAGGTCGAAGAGCGTGCGCAGCGCGTCCGCGTACCCGGCGCCGCCGGGTTCGCTCGCGAGCTGCTTCACCCGCACGGTGGGTGCGTGCAGGAGCTTGTCGACGACGCGGCGCACGGTCTGCGTGATCTCCGCGCGCTCCTTGTCGTCGAGTCCGGGCAACCGGCCGCGCAGACGCGCCATTTCGGCGTCCACGAGATCGGCGGCCATGGTGCGCAGCGCCACCACGGTGGGCGTGATGTGCGCGGCTCGCTGGGCGGCGCCGAAGGCGTCCACCTCGTGCGAGACGATGGAGCGGACCTGTTCCACGTCGGCGGCCATCGGGGCGTCGGCGCTCGCCGCGGCGAGCGACTCGATGTCCACGAGGCGGACGTGGTCGAGGCGGTGGGCGGCCGCGTCGATGTCCCGGGGCATGGCCAGGTCGAGCAGGGCGAGGGGCCGCGTGGCGCGGCCGGCCGTCGCGGCCTCGATGGCCTGCGCGGGCAGTACGAGCCCGGTGGCCCCGGTGCAGGAGACCACGACGTCGACCCGGGAGAGTTCCTCGACGGCCTCGGCGATGGGCACGGCGCGGGCCGAGACCCCGGTGGAGCCGGGCTCGGTGAGGATCGCGACGAGCCGTTCTGCGCGCCCCGGCGTCCGGTTGGCGACGACGACCTCCTCGACCCCGGCCCGGGCCAGGGTCGCGGCGGCCAGCGAGGACATCGATCCGGCGCCGATGACCAGCGCCCGCTTGCCCTTCGCCCAGTCGGCCACGGCCTGGCCCGCCGGGTCCCCGGCCGCGAGCTGTTCGAGGCCGAAGGTCACGAGGGACTGTCCGGCGCGGTCGATCCCGGTCTCGCTGTGGGCCCGCTTGCCGACCCGGAGCGCCTTCTGGAACAGGTCGTTGAGCAGCCGGCCCGCGGTGTGCGTCTCCTGGGCGCGCGCGAGGGCGTCCTTGATCTGCCCGAGGATCTGCCCCTCGCCGACCACCATGGAGTCGAGGCCGCAGGCCACCGAGAACAGGTGGTGGACGGCCCGGTCCTCGTAGTGCACGTAAAGATAAGGAGTCAGCTCGTCCAGGCCCACGCCGCAGTGCTGAGCGAGCAGCGTCGACATCTCGGCGACGCCCGCGTGGAACTTGTCCACGTCGGTGTACAGCTCGATGCGGTTGCAGGTCGCGAGGACGGCGGCCTCACCGGCCGGTTCGGCGGCGAGCGCGTCCTGGAGCAGCTTCGACTGGGACTCGGCGTTGAGCGAGGCGCGTTCCAGCACGCTGACGGGAGCGCTGCGGTGGCTCAGTCCGACGACGAGGAGACTCATGCCGGCATCACGGCGGGTACGTCCCCGTCGGGTCCCTTGCGGTCGGCGTCCTCGTCCACCGGGGCGGAGGAGGGGCGGGTCTCCTTGGCGGCGACCCCGCTGACCGCGGTGGTGGCCCCGCTCTGCACGGCGGCCTCGACGCCCTCCCCGTCGGCGTTCTCCTCGCCGGCCTTGCGCTGCTCGTGGAAGGCGAGGATCTGCAGCTCGATGGAGAGGTCGACCTTGCGTACGTCGACGCCCTCGGGGACGACGAGCACGGTGGGCGCGAAGTTGAGGATGGAGGTCACTCCGGCGGCGACGAACCGGTCGCACACCTGCTGGGCCGCGCCGGCCGGGGTGGCGATGACACCGATCGAGACGCTCTGGTCCCGGACGATGGACTCCAGTTCGTCGATGTGCTGCACCGGCATCCCGGCGACCGGCTTGCCGACCAGGGCGGCGTCGGCGTCGACCAGGGCCGCGACCCGGAACCCGCGCGAGGCGAACCCGCCGTAATTGGCGAGCGCGGCGCCGAGGTTGCCGATGCCGACCATCACGATCGGCCAGTCCTGGGTGAGCCCCAGCTCACGGGAGATCTGGTACACGAGGTACTCGACGTCGTACCCGACCCCGCGGGTGCCGTAGGAACCGAGGTACGAGAAGTCCTTGCGCAGCTTCGCGGAGTTGACCCCGGCCGCGGCGGCCAGTTCCTCGGAGGAGACCGTGGGTACCGAGCGTTCCGACAGTGCGTTGAGCGCTCGGAGGTACAGCGGAAGCCTGGCGACGGTGGCCTCGGGAATTCCTCGGCTGCGGGTCGCCGGTCGGTGAGTTCGGCCAGTTGCCACGGTGCTCCTGCGGGTAGAGCGGGGCTCTGGGCGGTCAGATGTCCCAGGACCGCCCCGTCGACAGCAGGCTATGTCTTTGTGAACGCGTGCACAAAGATGGTGTCCGTTTTGTCCACCCAAAGTGATGGGGGTCACGCACCGGTTCCGCCCGCGAAGGGAACCGGTGGTGCGCGGGCGCACCGAGGGACCGAGGGGGGCCACGACCGACACCTTTCCGCAGGATTCGTGCGTTTTGTACCCCCGAGCCAAACGTATCCATGGTACCGGCAGCACCGCCCTCCACCGCCCCATCGCTTCCTCCCCAGTCCGTCCGGCGGCCGGGGACGCGGGAGGGGGGCGCGGGGCCCGTCCGGCGTTCGAGGGCACGGCCGTGGCCGTGATGGTGCCCCTCTACCCCAGCGCCCGCCGCAACCGTTCCGCGTCCACCTTCCAGAACGTGTGCTGCTCGCCGTCCACCAGCACCACCGGAATCTGCTCCCAGTACTTCCGGTACAGCTTCTCGTCCTGAGAGATGTCCCACGTCTCCCACCGTGCCCCGCTCTGCGCGCACACCCGCGCGACGACCGCCTCGGCGTCGTCGCACAGATGGCACCCCGGCTTCCGCACGAGGGTGACCACGCGCTCGGCGGCGGGACGGGAGGGGCGCGGACGGCCGGAGCGGCTGAAGAGGGGGCTCATGCCCTCCATTCTCACCGCCGTCCGCGGCACCCCCGCTTCTCCCCGTCGGCGTGACACCCGCGCGACTGGCTATGCTCGACGGCATGGCCGCTTTCGGATGGCTCACCCCTCGCAGGCGCCCCGCCACGGCCCGCAGCGTACTGGCGGGCGAGGCCGCGGCCGAGGCGGCGCGCAAGAACGAACAGGCCGCCGAGCAGGCCGAGGCCGCCGCCCGCGAGGCGGCGGCACAACCCGCCCCGGACGAACCCGTCTTCCCGGTCGTCGGCGACGAGAAGGCCGCCGCGTTCTTCGACCTGGACAACACGGTGATGCAGGGCGCGACGCTCTTCCACTTCGGCAAGGGCCTCTACAAGCGCCGCTTCTTCGAGCGCCGCGAACTCGTCCGCTTCGCCTGGCAGCAGGCGTGGTTCAGGCTCGCCGGCGTCGAGGACGCGGGCCACATGCAGGACGCCCAGGACAGCGCGCTGTCCATCGTCAAGGGCCGCCGCGTGGCCGAACTCACCTCCATCGGCGAGGAGATCTACGACGAGTACCTCGCCGACCGCATCTGGCCCGGCACCCGCGCGCTCGCGCAGGCCCACCTCGACGCGGGCCAGAAGGTGTGGCTCGTGACGGCCGCCCCGGTCGAGACCGCCACGATCATCGCGCGCCGGCTCGGCCTGACCGGCGCCCTCGGCACCGTCGCGGAGTCCGTGGACGGCGTCTACACCGGGCGCCTGGTCGGCGAACCCCTGCACGGCCCGGCGAAGGCCGAGGCGGTGCGCGCCCTGGCCGCCGCCGAGAACCTCGACCTCGACCGCTGCGCCGCGTACAGCGACTCGTACAACGACGTCCCGATGCTCTCGCTCGTCGGACATCCGTATGCGATCAATCCTGACGCGAAACTGCGCAAGTACGCCCGCGAGCACGAGTGGCGACTGCGTGATTACCGCACCGGCCGCAAGGCCGTGCGCGTCGGCATTCCCGCGGCCGCCGGAGTCGGCGCGGTGGCCGGCGGAACGGCCGCCGCGATCGCCCTGCACCGCCGCCGCGCCTGACCCGGCACGCCGCCACCGGCCCCCGGAACCCACCCCCGCCCCAAGAGCCCCGCACGTCAGAGGCGCTTTTCCGGGCGGCACCCGGCATCGTCACGGAGCGTGAAGCCCGCCCCGGAGCAGGCCAATCGGACGTCATACCCCCGCCCGTTGCCGGGCAGTCACCGCACGCCGACTCGGCCACAACACGAACCCGGCCCTGACCGAAAACGTGCCGCTTCTGTCAACAACCGTGCAATTTATGGCCATTGACCGGTGCCAACTCGGTAAGAGAAACGACGTAACCGATGATTTGAGCAACTCGGTGTAGCGCCGCCTGTACGAAGCGTTATTCTCCTCAGACGCAAACCGGGCCCCTGCCACCAGCACGCTGAGTGAAGAGACTGAGTGACGGATGACGCTGACGACAGGGCCCCGGACTGCACGTGATGGAAGCTCTGCCTCTGGGAGTCCCGTGTACCCACACGTCGGGGTTGACGCCTCGGGCCTGGCTACGCTCCGCGCCTCGGTCGTCGACCGTCTGCGCGGTTTCGTCCCCACCGCGTTCGCCGCGCCCGTCTTCGCCACCCCAGCGCCCGCCCGCCCGTGCTACGCCCTGGCCGAGGGGAGCACCGCCGTCGGGAGACGAGGCCGGTCCGCCGCCCCGAGCGCCACCGCCCGGCGCCCCGCGGCCGACAGTGACAGTGCCCGCATGATGGAGCTGGTGGAGCGCGCCCAGGGAGGGGAGGCCGACGCCTTCGGACGCCTCTACGACCAGTACAGCGACACCGTCTACCGCTACATCTACTACCGCGTCGGAGGCAAGGCGACCGCCGAGGACCTGACGAGCGAGACCTTCCTGCGCGCCCTGCGCAGGATCGGCACCTTCACCTGGCAGGGCCGCGACTTCGGCGCCTGGCTCGTGACGATCGCCCGCAACCTGGTCGCCGACCACTTCAAGTCCAGCCGCTTCCGGCTGGAGGTGACGACCGGCGAGATGCTCGACGCCAACGAGGTGGAGCGCAGCCCCGAGGACTCCGTCCTGGAGTCGCTCTCCAACGCCGCCCTGCTGGACGCCGTGCGCCGCCTCAACCCGCAGCAGCAGGAGTGCGTGACCCTGCGCTTCCTCCAGGGCCTCTCGGTCGCCGAGACCGCCCGGGTCATGGGCAAGAACGAGGGCGCGATCAAGACGCTCCAGTACCGTGCCGTACGCACCCTCGCCCGCCTGCTCCCCGAAGACGCCCGCTGACCCGGCCCCCGGGCCACCTCCAGGACCGTGACCCCTCACCCCCGGCGGCCCGGCGACCACGCTCGCCGCACACCCAGGGCGATCGCTCCGGCACGTTCGGTGATACTTGCCGATTCGGGGCCGCAGGTTCGCGCTCCGTCCGTAACCCATGTGCCGAGACCGTCGTTGTCCGGGATGCAGGCTCCCCGCGGTCACGCCGCCTCCGCACCCGTGGAGGCAGCCCCCACCAGGACCTCCTGGGGAGCCGATCGTCATGACGAGAGGAGGTGCCGCCAGTGATCGCGAACGTATCGGCGCATCGGCGGGCGAACGCCTTCGCCCAGGCTCTGGACGAGCGGCCCGACCCGGGCCTCGCGGCACAGCAGGGCACCGATCCGGCCGAGACGGGCGAGCGGAGCCGGATGCTCACGCTCGCCACCGGACTCGGCGAGCTGCCGTCCCCCGAGATGGACCCGGAGGTCAAGGTCGTCCAGCGGGCGCAGCTCGTGGCCGCGATGGAGGCCATGCTGCGCGAGGGCACCGTCCCCGAGGCGCGCGGCGCGAGCCCCTCGGTGCCCGGGCAGCGTTCCCGCAAGGGCGCCCACCGGGCGAACCCGCTGAGCAAGCTCAAGCCCCGCACCCGGCTCTCCAAGCGGCTCGCCGCCGGAGGGCTCACGGTCGGGGTGGCCGCGGGAGCCTTCGGCGGAGTCGCCGCGGCGAGCGGCGACGCCCTGCCCGGTGACTCGCTCTACGGGCTCAAGCGCGGCATGGAGGACCTCCAGCTCGGACTCGCGGGGGACGACGCCCGGCGCGGCGAGCTGCTGCTCGGCCAGGCGTCCACCCGGCTCTCCGAGGCCCGCAGACTCATGGAGCGCGACCGTGCGGGCCGCCTCGACCACGAGCAGCTGAGCGAGGTCAGACGCGCCCTGTCGGGGGTGAGGTTCGACGCCGGTGAGGGCCACCGGCTGCTCAGCAGGGCCTACGCCGAGGACAAGTCGATCGGCCACATGCAGGCCCTGTCCTCGTTCACCCGCTCCCACCGCGAGGCGTGGAGCGCGCTGCGCGACCGGCTGCCCCCGCAGCTGCTCGACGTCAGCGACGAGGTCACCTCGGTCTTCGCCGCCATAGACGATGCGGTCGACCCCCTGCGTTCACTGCTCCCGCAGTCCCCCGACGAGAAGCGCGGCACCCCCGAGCAGCCGCGCTCCCCGTCCGGCCGGACCAGCGGCGGCGCCGCCGAGGAGTCCGGGCGCGGACCGTCCTCCCCCGAGGAGTCCGGCAAGGGTCCGGCCGAGGCGGGCGGCGGGCCCTCGGGTTCGGCGGACGCCTCCGAGCCCTCCGGCGGCTCCCGGAAGGACAAGGACGGCGGTCTGCTGGGCGGCGGCGGTCTGCTCGACCCGCTCGGCAACGACCAGCACGGGTCGAAGGAGTCCCCCTCCAAGGGCTCGGAGGGTTCCTCGGGCGACGAGAACGGCGGCCAGGGCGCGGAGGGCGGCGGCTCCGGCCGGGGCCCGCTCGACAGGGCGCCCTCGGTCCCGGAGGTCACCCTCCCGCCGCTCCTGCCCGGCATACTGCCGGGGCTGGGCGTCAGCGCCGAGGACGACGACTCCTAGGCGCCCGGTCAGCAGTTCCCGTACGCGGGCGAGGGCCGCACCGATCCACTCGGTGCGGCCCTCGTCGGCGTACCGGCGCCGGCGCGGAGGGTTCAGAAGAACACCGAGCGTCGTTGCACGAGCAGCTCGTACAGCGTGTGCTGGATCTGTTCGCGGACCTGGTCGGTGAGGTTGAACATGAGCATCGGGTCGTCGGCGGCCTCGGGCGCGTAGCCGCTGGTCGGGATGGGCTCCCCGAACTGGATCGTCCACTTCGTGGGCAGCGGTACGGCGCCGAGCGGACCGAGCCAGGGGAAGGTGGGCGTGACGGGGAAGTACGGGAAGCCGAGCAGCCGGGCCACGGTCCGCGCGTTGCCGACCATGGGGTAGATCTCCTCGGCGCCGACGATCGAGCACGGCACGATGGGCACCCCGGCCCGCAGCGCCGTGGACACGAAACCGCCCCGCCCGAAGCGCTGGAGCTTGTACCGCTCCGAGAAGGGCTTGCCGAGGCCCTTGAACCCTTCGGGCATCACCCCGACCAACTCGCCCGCGTCCAGGAGCCGTTCGGCGTCCTCCGCGCAGGCGAGGGTGTGCCCGGCCTTGCGGGCCAGTTCGTTGACCACGGGCAGCATGAAGACGAGGTCGGCGGCGAGCAGCCGCAGGTGCCGGGCGGCGGGGTGCTCGTCGTGGATCGCGACCTGGAGCATCAGCCCGTCCAGCGGCAGCGTCCCCGAGTGGTTGGAGACGATGAGCGCGCCGCCCTCGGCCGAGATGTTCTCGATGCCCTTGACCTCGACCCGGAAGTACTTCTCGTACACCGGGCGCAGCAGCGACATGAGTACCTGGTCGGTGAGTTCGGCGTCGTAGCCGAAGGCGTCGACCTCGTACTCACCGGTGAGCCGGCGCCGCAGGAAGGCGAGCGAGCCCGCGAGCCTGCGCTCCCAGCCACCGGCCCGCCCCGCGTCCTCCTCCTGCGCGCGCACGGGTCCGGGCTCCGGCGCGGGCTCCGCCCGCCTCGGCGGCAGGACCGGGGCCGTCTCGCGGGACTCCGCGGCGGGCGTCGGCCGCCGGTGGGGCGGGCCGTTCCTGCGCCGTCCGGAGCGGGCCGGGCCGCCGCGCGAGCGGTCGTCGTCGAAGGGGATGACCTTGGCGTCCGCCATCGTGCTGCGCTCCTCAGGTGTTCTCGCGGCCGGCGGGGCCCCGGCCGCGTACGAGCCGGTTGCCGACGCCCGCCACCCCGTCCACGGCCCGGCCCACGACCTCGGGCGGCAGCAGCCCCGGGCCCCGCACCCGTACGTAGTCCAGGAAGGTCTCCAGGGAGGAGTACGCCGGGGCGAACCCCAGTGTCTCGCGCATCAGCGCGGTCGCGGCGACCCGGCCGTGGGTGAGCAGCCGGATCTGCTCGGGCGAGAAGTCCGTCACGCCCACCGTACGCAGCGCGGAGCCCACCCAGTTCACGGCGGGCAGCAGCACCGGCACGGTGGGGCGCCCCAGGCGCCGCGCGCACTGCGAGAGCAGGACCACGCCGTCCCCCGCGATGTTGAAGGTGCCGCTGCCGCGCGCCGATCGCTGCGGCTCCCGGCTCGCCAGGCGCAGTACGGCGACGACGTCGTCCTCGTGCACGAACTGCAGGCGCGGGTCGTAGCCGAGGACGGTGGGCAGCACCGGCAGCGCGAAGTAGCCGGCCAGCGGGGAGTCGGCGCTCGGGCCGAGGATGTTCGCGAAGCGCAGCACGCACACGGCGACGTCGGGGCGGCGCCGCGCGAAGCCGCGCACGTAGTTCTCGACCTCGACGACGTCCTTCGCGAAGCCGCCGCTGGGCAGCGACTTGGGTGGGGTCGACTCGCTGAACACGGCCGGGTCGCGGGGCGCCGAACCGTACACGGTGGTCGAGGACTTCACGACGAGCCGTCGCACGGTCGGCGACTTCTGGCAGGCGCCGAGCAGCTGCATGGTGCCGATGACGTTGGTCTCCTTGACCCCGGCCCGGCCGCCCCCGGTGAGCGCCGTCCCCGTCACGTCCATGTGCACGACGGTGTCCACGGCGTGCTCGGCCAGCACCCGCCCGATCGAGGGGCGCCGCACATCGGCCCGGACGAACTCGGCGCGGCCCAACGGGTGCTCGGGCTCCACCGCGTCGACCGCGACGACCCGCTCCACCGCCGGATCGCGCTGTATCCCGCGCACGAACCGGCCGCCGAGCCGCCGCGCCGCCCCCGTCACGAGCACGACCTTGCCCACCTTGAGCCCCGCCTGCCTTCCCGCGCCGCCGAAAAAGCCTGTGGGCGCCACCGTAGCGGGTGGGACCGGGGAGGAGGGCCGCAGGCGGACAGCGGACACACCTCGGCCCTCCCACCGCCAAGACGGTGGGAGGGCCGGGTTCACGCTTCGGCGCGTGCCGCCTCAAGTGACGGGAGCCGCCGCGCGGGCGGCCCCCGGACGTTCCCCGCTCACGCGGGGCACGCTCACTTCTTGTTGCGACGCTGAACGCGCGTGCGCTTCAGCAGCTTGCGGTGCTTCTTCTTCGCCATCCGCTTGCGCCGCTTCTTGATAACAGAGCCCACGACAACCCTCGCTCACTTCTCGGATCACCCCCGCAAAAGGCGGGGGCACTTGGTGCGGGGCTGCATGGGCCCACACGACCTACGTCGGCCTAGCCTACCCGTACCGGCTCCGAGGCCGTAATCGAGGCTGCCGGGACCGCTCTCAGGCGGTCCTCAGGCTGTCTCCACCCCCACATAGGACTCGCGAAGGTACTCGTGGACCGCCTGCTCGGGGACCCGGAAGGACCTCCCGACCCGGATGGCGGGCAGATGACCGCTGTGCACCAGGCGGTACACGGTCATCTTCGACACTCGCATCACCGAGGCGACCTCGGCGACCGTCAGGAACTGGACCTCGTTCAGAGGCCGCTCGTCAGCAGGAGCCATCACTCACCTGAACCTTCCGCACGGGACGGGCACCGGCTTCCCCTCCGGTGACTCCTCGTCGCTATGCGCTCACTCCCCAGACTAGGGGCGGGTGATGCGAGTGGGGAAGAGGAGATGTGATCCGCCGTTTACTGTGACAGACACGCTTGATTGAGTACATAGCGCGTCAGCGGTCGGTAGTAAGCGGACCGCACAGCGTCATCGAGAGGGACGGCCACGGACACCAGCCCCTCGGCCTCCCCGACGAACAGCGCGGGATCGTCGGCATCCGCCGGGCCCATGGCCTCGCACCCCAGCTGACCTGCGCCGCACACCCATCCGTGGTCCCCGATCACCAGCCCGGGAGGCGGCCCGCCGGCCTCGGCGAGCGCCGCCAGAACCGTCCGTACGGGCAGCGGGGAATGGGTGTGTACGCCCGGCTCACCACCGGCGTGCGGGGCGGTCGCGTCCCGCAGCGTCGCGACGCCCCCGACGTAGTCGAGGTGGTGGGTACGTAGACCGAACCGGGTCGTTATGTCGACACGTCTCCCCTGCGCGGGGGTGAGGACTTCACATCCCGCCGCCGACAGGGCACTCGCCAAAGTGACGTAGAACTCCAGCAACCGGTGCGGGTGCCCGGTCCCGATGAGTACCGGAATCCGCCGGTCTGCGGCTTCCCGCAGCCGCCCGGCGAAGGCCCGCAACGCGGCGAGCGTACGGTCCGGGTCGATGGTGTCGGCGCCCTCCGTGTACGAGGGATCGGCGCGCACCCCGCAGCGTTCGGCCATCAGCGCCAGGATCTCCGGCACCCCCCACCGCCCCCGCGGATCGAGCCCGAGCAACGCCCGCGGGTCCCGCGCGGCGAACTGCCGGTACCGCCGCAGACTCCCCTCCCGCCCGGTGGCCACCACTCCGGCCAGCCGCACCCGCACCAGATACTCCCGCAGCCACTCCTCCTCCCCCGGCCCACCCGCACGAGGCAACTGCCGCGGAATGAACGGCCACCCGGAAAACGACGAGGAGGACGAGGAGATCGACACCCCCCGATGCTCCCGCAGGCCCACGCCCCACGCCGGAGATAACGGAGCCCGTCCCCCGCATGGCCCAGTGACAGACGACGGCCACAAATCCAGCCCCTCCGGCGTTTGAGGAGCGGGGCCCGGGGCGGAGCCCCGAGACGCCGGCCACCCCGGACCCGCACGGCCCCGCTGAATCGGCCTCACCTCAAGGCAAAAGCCCCCGCAGGGGAAACGCCGCCCCCCGAACAGCCCGCACCGCCTGATCGATCCGGTCGGCCGGGTCGTACCCCTCCTCCCACGGCCGCCACCGCACCGGCCACCGCCCGTCCGTCATCCGCACCGGCCCGGCCTGCCGCGTCGCCGCGTACACCTGGTGCCGCCACTCCTCCGGCACCGGCTCGGCCGGGTCCACCGGCCGCCCCGCCGCGATCGCCGTCAGGTGCGCCCAGGAGCGCGGAACGACGTCCACGACCTCGTACCCGCCGCCACCGAGCGCGATCCATTTCCCGTCCGCGCAGGTGTGCGCCAGGTCGTGGCAGGCCACCTGCACGGCGCGCTGCGCGTCGAGGGAGACGGCGAGATGACCGAGCGGGTCCTCGAAGTGCGTGTCCGCCCCGTGCTGCGAGACGAGGACCTGCGGCTGGAAGTCGGCGAGCAACTCCGGTACGACGGCGTGGAAGGCCCGCAGCCAGCCCGCGTCCCCGGTACCGGCGGGCAGCGCCACGTTCACGGCGGACCCCTCGGCCTCGGCCGCCCCGGTCTCCTCGGGCCACCCGGTGTGCGGGAACAGGGTGCGCGGATGCTCGTGCAGCGAGATCGTCAGCACCCGGGGGTCCTCCCAGAACGCGGCCTGCACCCCGTCCCCGTGGTGCACGTCGACGTCGACGTACGCGACCCGTTCGGCACCCAGCTCCAGCAGCCGGGCCACGGCGAGTGCCGCGTCGTTGTACACGCAGAACCCGGAGGCCGCGCCCGGCATGGCGTGGTGCAGCCCCCCGGCGAAGTTCACGGCGTGCAGCACCTGCCCGCCCCACACGGCCTCGGCGGCCCCCACGGACTGCCCGGCGATGAGCGCGGACACCTCGTGCATCCCGGCGAAGGCCGGATCGTCGAGGGTGCCGAGTCCGTACTCGCCGCGGGCGGAACCCGGGTCGGCGGACGCGGCCTTGACCGCGTCGAGGTAGTCCTGCCGGTGCACGAGCCGCAGCGTGGACTCCCCGGCGGCCTTCGCCGCGACGACGTCGAGCCCGCTGTCGACGCCGAGGGCGGAGACGAGCTTGCGGGTCAGCGCGAGCCGTACGGGGTCCATCGGATGGCCCCGCCCGAAGTCGTAGCCCGTGACTGCGTCATCCCACATCAATTGCGCGCGGCCGCTCATGCCCGTCACCGTACCGGGCGGGGCCGGACGCGAAGGAACGGGCGTAGCCCAGCGTCAGCAGCACCAGGACGAGCGGGACGAGCATCGCGCCCCGGTAGCTCCACGCGTCGCCGAGCGCCCCGACGAGCGGGGAACCGACGAGGAACCCGACGTAGTTGAAGATGTTGAGCCGGGCCACGGCCGCGTCCGAGGCCTGCGGGAACATCCGTCCCGCGGCGGCGAAGGTCTGCGGGACGAGGACGCACAGGCCGAGGCCCAGCAGGGTGAAACCGGCCATCCCCGTCCAGGCGCCGGGCGCGAGCGCCACCACCCCGAAACCGCACGCGGCGAGCAGCGTGCCGGCCCGCACCACGAGGACCGGCCCGAACCTGCGCACCCCGAAGTCCCCGAGCGCCCGCCCGATCAGCGTCGTCACCATGTACACGTTGTAGGGGACGGTGGAGAGCTGCTCGGAGCTGCCGAGCACGTCCTGCAGGTACTTGGCGCTCCAGTTGGAGACGGTGGAGTCGCCGATGTACGCGAAGGACATGACGAGGCACAGCGGAAGCAGCATCCGGAACACCACGGCCTGCCCGCCCCCGGCCGCCTCCGCGGTGGGCGGCTGGTCCTTCGCACCGCGCGCGTCCCGGTACCAGTGGCTCGCGACGATCACGGCGGGGACGGCGACCGCGACGACCGGCAGGTACGACACGGCGAGACTGAGGTGCCAGTGCGCCCCCGCCCAGGCGAGCGAGGCCCCGAGGATGCCGCCGAGGCTGTAGACGGCGTGGAAGCCGAGCATGATGCTGCGCCCGTACTCCCGCTGGAGGCTCACCCCGAGCATGTTCATGGACGCGTCGAGGGCACCGACGCTCAGCCCGAATGCGGCCAGGCACACGGCGACTTCGGCCATCGTGTCGCCGAGGCCGACACCGAGGAGGGCGAGCAGGGCGGCCGGCTGGGACCAGCGCAGGACCCGGCTGGGCCGTACGCGCCTGACGAGCTGCTCCGTCGCGACGCTGCCGAGCCCCGCGAGGACGGGCACGGCGGCGAGGAACACCGGCAGCAGCCCGTCGGAGATCCCGTAGCGGTCCTGCACGGCGGGTATTCGTGTCACGAGAAGAGCGAAGGCGGCGCCTTGCGTGAAGAAACTGAACGCGAGCGAGGCCCTGCCGTACCGCATCCCTGCATCCGTCATGGCGGGAGCGTAGGCGGCCGGGCTACCCACCGGTAGACGGATCAGCCGAGCAGTCCGAGCAATGTGGGAAGTTCTTCCATCCGCGAGAACAGGCCGGTAACGCCAGGCAGTTGACTGCCGGGAGTCATCGCCGTAAATCCGTATACGTCCATCCCGGCGGCCTGTGCGGCCTGGACGCCGAGGGGACTGTCCTCGATGACGACGCAGCGGCCGGGGGCGACGCCCATACGTGCGGCGGCGTGCAGGAAGAGGTCGGGAGCGGGTTTGCCGCGGCCCACGTCCTGGGCGCTGAACACGAGGTCCTCGCCGAACCACCGGTCGAGCCCGGTCTTGCGGTGACCGACGCGGATGCGTTCGTGGCTCCCGGAGGAGGCGACGCAGTAGGGGGTCCCGTCCTGGTTGAGCCGCTTCAGTACGTCGACCACTCCGGGGACGGGTTCGAGCTCGCGGCGGAACGCCTCGAAGACACGGGCGTGGTACTCGTCGTCGAACCCCTCGGGCAGCCGCCGGCCCGTCCGCTCGTGCACGAGGTCGTGGACACGGTGGACGGCCCCGCCCATGTAGTCGCGCAGGGAGTCCTCGTAGCTCGTGGGATGCCCGAGTTCGGTGAGGTAGCCGGCGAGGACGGTGTTGGACAGCGGCTCACTGTCGACAAGCACCCCGTCGTTGTCGAAGATGACCAGGTCGTAGCGCATTCCGCCACCCTAAGGCGAAGGCCGACGCCGCTTTCCTGGCTTTCCCGAATCACCCCTGGAACCGAAAGGTCCGGAACGCGGAAAAGCCCCGCACCATAAAGGTGCGGGGCTTCCCCAGCAAAAATTGTTCGGCGGCGTCCTACTCTCCCACAGGGTCCCCCC
>NZ_JBFALS010000006.1:263656-538310 GCF_040656295.1 Streptomyces sp. NPDC049954 | reverse complement strand
ACCCGCCACCACAGCGGACAACCCAGCCCCGAAACCAGCAACATCACCCGCCAGCACCACAGCACGATGCTCAAACACCGACCGACCGGACACCAGAGCAGACCCGACATCCACCGGCGACAAGCCCGGCCGCTCCGCCACGAACGACGCCAGCCGACCCGCCTGCGCCTCCAAAGCCGCCCCGGACCGACCCGACACCACCCACGGCACCACCGACAACGACGACACCGGAACCGAACCCGAACCCGGCTGCCCTGCGACCTTTGCTGTGTCAGGAACCTCAAGCACCTGCTCCAGCACCACATGCGCGTTCGTCCCACTGATACCGAACGACGACACACCCGCCCGACGAGGACGGCCGTTCTCGGGCCACGGCGTGCTCTCGGTGAGCAGTTCGACGGCGCCCTCGGACCAGTCCACATGCGAAGACGGCTCATCGACGTGCAGGGTGC
The DNA here is from genome assembly GCF_040656295.1 of Streptomyces sp. NPDC049954. Classification (NCBI taxonomy): domain Bacteria; kingdom Bacillati; phylum Actinomycetota; class Actinomycetes; order Kitasatosporales; family Streptomycetaceae; genus Streptomyces; species Streptomyces sp. NPDC049954. The sequence goes on along the minus strand of NZ_JBFALS010000006.1, from coordinate 537,858 downwards.
GCGGCAGTACGCCGTGCCGCATCGCCAGCACCATCTTGATGATCCCGGCGACCCCGGCAGCGGCCTGGGTGTGCCCGATGTTCGACTTCACCGAACCCAGCCACAACGGCCGGTCCCCCGGCCGGTCCTGCCCATAGGTGGCCAGCAACGCCTGCGCCTCGATCGGGTCACCCAACCGCGTACCCGTACCGTGCGCCTCGACCGCGTCCACCTCAGCCGCCGCGACCCCGGCGCTCTCCAACGCCGCCCGAATCACCCGCTGCTGCGAAGGACCGTTCGGCGCCGTCAGACCATTACTCGCACCGTCCTGATTGACCGCCGAACCCCGCACCACCGCCAACACCCGATGCCCATGACGCCGGGCATCCGACAACCGCTCCAGCAACAACATGCCGACGCCCTCGGCCCAGCCGGTGCCGTCCGCGGCAGCCGCGAACGGCTTGCAGCGTCCGTCCGACGCGACGCCCTGCTGCCGGCTGAACTCCACGAAGATGCCGGGTGTGGCCATCACTGTCACGCCACCGGCCAGGGCCAGGGAGCACTCGCCCTGCCGCAGCGACTGGGCGGCCAGGTGCAGCGCCACCAGCGAGGACGAACACGCCGTGTCCACCGTTACCGCGGGACCCTCGAAACCGAACGTGTAGGAGATACGGCCCGAGGCTGCGCTGATGCTGCTGCCAGTGAGGAGGTAACCCTGAAGCCCGTCCGAGGCATCGTGCATCCGCGGCCCGTAATCCTGCGCCATCGCACCGGTGAAGACGCCGGTCCGGCTGCCCCGTACCGACGCGGGATCGATACCGGCACGCTCGAAAGTCTCCCAGGAGGTCTCCAGGAGCAGCCGCTGCTGCGGGTCCATCGCCAGCGCCTCACGCGGCGCGATACCGAAGAACGCGGGGTCGAACTCGGCCGCGTCGTAGAGGAATCCGCCCTCGCGGGCGTAGGTCCTGCCCGGCCTGGCGGGCTCCGGTGAGTAAAGGCCGGTCAGGTCCCAGCCGCGGTCGGCCGGGAAGGCGCCGATCGCGTCGCCCTCCGAGGCGAGGAGCTGCCAGAACTCCTCCGGCGACCGTACACCGCCCGGGAGTCGGCAGCTCATGCCCACGATCGCGATGGGCTCGTCGGACGGCATGACGGCCGGCGCCGGGGTGTCGTCCGGACGCTGCTCGCCGGAGAGCGCCGTCCGCAGATGGCGCACGAGTGCAGCCGGCGTGGGGTAGTCGAACAGCAGGGTGGTCTGGAGCCGCAAACCCAGGGCGGAGTTCAGGTGGTTCCGGAACTCGACGGCACCCAGCGAGTCGAACCCGAGTTCCTTGAACGTACGCTCGGGGTCGACGGCGCCCGGCCCGTCGTAGCCCAGCGTGGCGGCGACCTGCGCGCGAACGAGTTCCATGAGAGCGGCCGCCTGGTCCGTCTCGTCGCGCGGAGTCATCGTGCGCGACGGGGGCGCGGAGAGGGCAACCGGCTCACGTCCGGGCTGCTGCTTCCGCGTATCGGCCACCGTGTCCAGCCAGTAGCGGTCGCGCTGGAAGGCGTACGTGGGCAGCTCGACGCGGCGCGCACCCGTCCCCTCGAACACGGTGGCCCAGTCCACGGACGCGCCACCGACGAAAGCCTCGGCGGCCGAGGTGAGGAAGCGCTCCACGCCGCCCTCGCCCCGCCGCAGAGAACCCACCGCCGTCACCGCGACCTCATGCGCCTCGGCGGTCTGCTCGACCCCCATCGTCAACACCGGATGGGCACTGGACTCCACGAACAACCGGAAACCATCAGCCAGCAGCGCGTCCACCGTCTCCGCGAAACGCACCGTCTGCCGCAGATTCCGATACCAGTAACCGGCATCCAGACCGGCAGTGTCCAGCACCCCACCAGTCACCGTCGAATAGAACGGCACCGACGCCGAACGCGGCGCGACACCCGCCAACTCCCGCGCCAGAACTGCCTCGATCTCCTCCACGTGCGCGCAGTGCGAGGCGTAGTCCACCGCCACCCGCCGCGCCCTGATCCCGTCCGCCTCACAGACGGACAGCAACTCGTCCAGGGCATCCGCGTCACCCGACACCACCACCATGCCAGGGCCGTTCACCGCAGCCAGCGACAGCCGGCCCTCCCACCGGGCGAGCAGGTCACCGATCACGTCCGCACCCAGCGAGACCGACACCATGCCGCCACGCCCGGACAGAACGCGCAGCGCCCTACTCCGCAGCGCCACCACCCGCGCCCCGTCCTCCAACGACAGAGCACCCGCCACACACGCAGCCGCGATCTCACCCTGCGAATGACCCACCACCGCAGCCGGCACCACACCCACCGACCGCCACACCTCGGCCAACGACACCATCACAGCCCACAACACCGGCTGCACCACATCCACCTGACCCAGCCAGGCATCATCACCAGAGGCATCACGCAGAATCTCGGTCAACGACCAGTCCACGAACGGAACCAACGCCGCACCACACTCCGCCACCCGAGCAGCGAACACCGGGGACGAATCCAACAACTTCGCGGCCATACCCAGCCACTGCGAACCCTGACCCGGGAACACCAACACCACACGACCGTCCGCACCGACCGCATCGCCCCGCACCACGTCCTGCGATACGCCGCCCTCGGCCAGCGCACCGAGGCCGGCGACCAGTCCCTCGCGGTCCCCTGCCAGCACCACCGCGCGATGCTCGAAGACCGAACGGGTCGTCACCAGCGAGGACGCCACGTCCGCGACCCCGAGCTGCCCGAGGGCGCCCACGAACGTCCGCAACCGGTCGGCCTGTGCCCGCAACGCCGCCGGGGACTTGCCCGACACCACCCACGGAACCAGCGCCGACGACGCCACCACCCGCGAGGACACACCTTCCGAACCCGTACCGGCCCCCGTGTCGGCATCCGCGTCGACGACCGGGGCAGGTGCTCCGGAGAGGACGACGTGGCAGTTCGTCCCGCCCACGCCGAAGGCGCTGACTCCGGCGGTGAGCGGTGCGTTCGTGTCCGGGTCGGGGGTCCAGGGCCGGGTGTCGGTCTGGACCCGCAGGTTCAGGGCGTCCAGCGGGATGTCGGGGTGGGGGGTTTGGTGGTTGAGGCTGGGGAAGAGTTCGCCGTGCTTCATGCCGAGGGCCGTCTTGATGAGGCCGACGATGCCCGCGGCCCCCTCCAGGTGGCCGACGTTGGTCTTGGCCGAGCCGACCAGGAGGGGCGCGCCGGTGTGCCGCCGGGCCGAGCCGAGGACCGCGCCGAGCGCGGCGGCCTCCACCGGATCTCCGGCCTTCGTGCCCGTTCCGTGCAGTTCGACGTACTGGACCCGGGCCGGGTCCACTCCGGCCTGCCGGTAGGCGTGCCGCAGGACCTCCTCCTGTGCCGCCTGATGAGGCGACGTGAGGTGGGCTCCCCCGCCGTCGTTGTTGACGGCGCTGCCGCGGATGACGCAGTACACGGGATCGCCGTCGGCGAGGGCGGCCGGCAGGGGCTTCAGGACGACGGCGCCGCCGCCCTCCCCCCGGACGTAACCGTTGGCCCGCGCGTCGAAGGTGTAGCTGAGGCCGTCGGGGGACAGTCCACCGAACCTGGCGACGCTGACGCTGCTCTCGGGTGCCAGTACGAGGTTGACACCACCCGCGACGGCGAGCGTGCTCTCGCCCCGGCGCAGGCTCTCGCAGGCCAGGTGCACGGCCACCAGGGACGATGCCTGGCCCGCGTCCAGGGTCAGGCTGGGGCCGCGCAGTCCGAGGTGGTAGGAGACCCGGTTGGCGATGATGCTGCGGTGCAGTCCGGTGAAACTGTGCCGGTCGATGGCCTCAAGGCCCCGCCGGCGTTGCAGGGTGGCGTAGTCGTCGGCGATGACCCCGATGTACACGCCCGCCGAGCTGCCCCGGAGCCGGTCGGCGACGATGCCCGCGTCCTCCAGGGCCTCCCAGGCCAGTTCCAGTACGAGACGCTGCTGCGGGTCCATCGCGGCGGCCTCGCGGGGAGAGATGCCGAAGAAGCCGGCGTCGAAGTGGTCCACCTGCCTCTGTTCGAGGAAGCCCCCGCGCCGGGGGGTGACGGTGCCCGGCCCCGAGGTGTCACCACCGTCGTGCGGGTCGCCCGTGTTCCAGCGCTCGTCCGGCACCTCGGTGATGGCGTCGAGGCCGTTGCGGAGCAGGTCCCGGAAGGCCGCGGGGTCGGGTGCCCCAGGGAGGCGGCAAGAGACTCCGACCACTGCGATCGAGGTGTCCGCCGTGTGCGCGGAGGCGGCTTCGGAACCCTTCATGAGCGTGACTCCCTGGGACCAGGACGTGGAGGTGCCGGGCGCGGCAGGACGCGCTCCCGGCTCCGCCAGGCGTGATGATGGTGTGATTCCGACGTACGGGGGGGGCACCTCACGGTGCCCGGTCGGCGTAGGGCGACACGGTCGCCGACCTGTGAGGCGTACTCCACTGTGGCGAGGCGCGCCGTTGCGCCCCGTGAAGGGGATGGAGTGGTGGTGGGCGGGAGACGGTGACGACCGGCGGGCCCGTGAGGGAACCGCTGGGTGCTTGCGTCGGCCGTCGAGCCCGCGTGGGCCGTGTGGTCCGGACCGGGCCGGCTTAGTAGATGCCCTCAGGAGCCGCTCGTACGACCTGTAGCGGCCGGACGTTGGCGACGCCGTCGCACGGCCAGTCCTCGCCGGTGTCGTACCGCACGGCGAGATCGCGTTCGAGGACGTTCGGCAGGAAGAGGTCCTCGTGCAGGACGGTCAGCCGGACCTGGCCGTGTTCGCCGTACGCCACCACCTTGGACCAGTCGTCCTTGTCGACCACAGCCATGGTCACCTGCGGGTAGTTGGGCAGGTAGGGCATCAGGGCGCCCTCGGCCTCCACGGGCAGTCCCACGGTGTTGCCGAAGGTGTTGGCGTAGGTGACGACGACCGGGCCACCGCCGAGCGCCTTGCGGAAGGAGCGCCACATGGCGGGGGTGGCGTGGGTGCCGCTGAGTCTTGCTCCGCGCAGTCTCGCCACCAGGTCCGGTCTGGCCTTGACGAGGGCCTGTAGGAGCGCCGGAGTGGTGACGAGGTAGTCGACGGGCTGGCTTTCCAGCACGGCGGACATCTGGTCGACCAGGTGGGCCGTGTACTCCTGGGCCTCCTTCAGCCTGCCGTTGCGCAGGAGCCGCTTGACCCAGCGGGGGTCGAAGTCGATGCCGTAGACGCGCCCGTCGTAGAGCTGGGCCAGGTCCACGGCGCCGTGACCGATGAGGTGCGGGCCGGTGGGTGTGGCCTGGAGCCAGCAGCGGCCCCGCTCGAAGCCCTCGCGTTCGAGGACCCAGCGCCGCCAGGCGGCGCGCTGCACGAGCATCGGCTCGGTGTAGTAGACGCGGCACGGGCTGCCGGTGGTGCCGCCGGAGTCCCAGACCCGGCCGGTCAGGGGCCGGGGCACGGCCTGGGGTACCAGCTCGGCCGGGTCGAGCGTGCGCAGCTCGCCCAGCGGCATCGGGCCGAAGGCCGTCAGGTCGGTGTACCGGGTGATGTCCCGCGGGTCGAGCGCGAGTTCGGTGGCTCGCTTGAGCCAGTAGGGGCTGCCCGTGTCGGGGTCGAAGTGGCGGCGTACGACGCGGCGTGTCCACGCGTCGATGTCCTCGGCCAGCCATGCCTCGACGAGGGCGGTCTCGTGCGTCATCACGTCACCCCGCCAGCGCGTCGTCGGTGGGCAGTTCGATGCCGAAGTCGTAGACCGCGGTCATCGCCTCGAAGACGTGGTCGGGGCTTTCGACGTGAACCACCGGGAAGTCGGCGTTCTGGAAGGTGCCGAAGGCCGCGGGGCCGAGAACCAGCCCGAGCTGGGTGCCGGCGTCCTCCAGTCCGCCGATCATGTGCGGCACGCTCACCGGGTCGGTCGGGTTGCGGCGGAACAGGTCGCGGATCTCGTCCGCCGTGGTGAGCGTCCGGCGCTCCATACAGGAGTGGACGGGTACACGGGGGTCCTGGAAGGTCATGCTCTCCAGGACGGGTTCGAGGAAGTCCGTGACGTGTTGTTGCAGCGGCGAGTGGAAGGCCGCGCCGTGTTCCTCGGAGACGTGCAGGGCACCCGGTGGCAGAGTCGCGCCGAACTCGTCGAGGGAGGTCCGGTATCCGCCCAGCAGGACCATGCGTTCGCTGCCCGTGCCCACACGGCCGAGGTCGGCCGAGAGGTGGACGTCGCTGACGTCGGCGACCAGGGTCGCCGGGTCGGTGTCGAAGGGAATTCTCACCATGGCGACGGCTTGACGCGGAGTGCTGGCGGCGGGGGCGGGAACGTCGCGCAGGCGCATCAGGAGTGTGAAGAGTTCCTCGCGTTCCACAGCGCCCGCGAGGCAGGCCGCGACCAGTGCGCCGAAACTGAGGCCGCACGTGGAGCCGGGGACTATTCCGTATTCCTCGGCGAGTACGTCGGAGATCCCAAGAATGGCTGCCGCCTGACGAATGGCGCCGACTCCCTGGCGGTGTTCCTGTCCCGGCTGTCTCTGCTCGTTGAATATGCGAGGGACTTCTATACCGGTCCACTCGGCTATTCGCGTATAACTGCGCTGCACGCTCGGGAATAGCTCGTAAAGCTCGGCACCGGCTCCTGGTTGGTCATTCATGCCGCCGTCGAGAACATACGCAAGCGTCACCCAGAACCCCCGTTCCCGCTCTCCCCGTCGGGCAGAGCAACACCGCATTGCGGTGATTGTCGATCCAGCTCCCTCGTAGCGTCTCCCTCCGCCCGGAGGTCGCTTAGCTGTTCGGTTATTTCATCCAACCCCCGTACGTGATCTCGTGTCAAGGAAATATTGCCGCAGCCCAGCGAGGCATGCGCAACTACTGTGCCCAGGCGGGTAGTTGCGCTGCCCGCGGATCAGCCCTGTGCGGCCTCGGGGACCCGCGCCGCTCCCGACTCCTCCCACACCCGGTCCAGGGCGTCGACGAATCCCCGCACCTCCTCGGCGCTGTGCACGGCACCGGGGGCGACCCGGAGGATCTCCTCGCCGACCCGCACGCTCGGCGCGTTGATCGCCTGCACGTAGATCCCGTGATCGTCGAGGAGCCGCGCGGACATGTGCTTGCACAGCGCCTCGTCCCGCACGAGGACGGAGACGATGTGGGTCAGGTCCGAAATGAAGGGTATGCATCGCTCTTTCAGCAGTTGGTGCATCAACGAAGCGCTTTTCCACAGACGTTCGCGTTCGTCCTCGGCCGAGCGCAGATGCCGTACGGCGGCGAGGGCGCCTGCCGCGACCGCCGGCGGCAGAGCGGTGGTGAAGATGAACGAACGGGCGAACATGCGGACGGCCTCGATCACCTCGGTGGGCCCCGCGATGTAGCCACCGGTGGTGCCGTAGCCCTTGGCCAGGGTGCCCATGATGACCGTGAACTCCTCGGCCAGGCCCTCCCGTGCGGCGATACCGGCCCCTTCGGGCCCGTACATGCCCACCGCGTGCACCTCGTCGAGGTAGGTCATCGCCCCGTAGCGTTTCGCGAGGTCGGCGAGTTCGGCGAGCGGCGCGATGTCACCGTTCATCGAGTACACCGACTCGGCCACGACGAGCTTCGGGGCGTCCGGGTCCGCGGCCGCCAGGAGCTCTTCGAGGTGGGCGGTGTCGTTGTGCCGGAAGATGCGCTTCTGGGCTCCGCTGTGACGCAGGCCGTCGATGATGGAGGCGTGGTTGAGGGCGTCGGAGAAGACGAGACACCCCTCCATGCGGCCGGCGATGACGGACAGCGCGCCGTCGTTGGCGGTGTAGCCCGAGGTGAAGAGCAGGGCGTCGTCCTTGCCGTGCAGCGCCGCCAGCTCCTTCTCCAGCAGCACGTGGTAGTGGTTGGTGCCGCCGATGTTGCGTGAACCACCGGAGCCCGCGCCGTACTTGTCGACGGCCGTCTTCATCGCCTGGAGCACCGCGGGGTGCTGACCCATGCCGAGGTAGTCATTGCTGCACCAGACGCTGATGCTGCCCGCGTCCGTGCCTGCGCTCACGCTGGCCGCGGGGAACTTCCCTGCGAGCCGTCCGATCTCCAGGAACTCCCTCTTTCCGCCGTCAGAGCCTTCGACGAGGCGCGAAAAAAGGTCCAGGTATTGGGTCGTCACGTCTACTCGCTTCACTTTTGGGCTGTTTGAGGCCACGAGCAACTGCAGGAGACTGCGTGGAACCGAGTGAGGCCGCGGGGCGACGGCGGCTCTTTCCGGCCGCTTTCGCGCGGGCGTCACCAGCGAAATCGTGCGCGGATTCGCGGTTCGCCGTCGCCGATTCGAGGAGGCTCGGGGAAGTAGCGACTGTATATCATCGTTCCTTGTCGGTGTTCAACCGACGTACAAGAAAAAGGCTTTCGTCCCGGAGGAATAACGACCTCCGCTTATTGCGCGCTCGGTGATCACGCGGCGTCCACTGTTGTCAGGCCGTGGTGATCATGCAATCCTCTGGTCCGGAGAATGCAACCGGCGAAACGGAGTTTCGGTGTCCGCGAACGAGAATTACGCCCGCCGGGTCCTGGAGGCACTGGCCGCCGATCCCGACCGGATCGCCCTGTGGCGGGAGGGTGAGGAACTCACCGCCGGCCAGTTCTCCAGGACCGTTCGCGCGGCGGCGGAACTCCTGCGCCGGCACTTCACGGAGGGCGAGGCCCCGACTGTGGCGGTGCTGACCGTCACCAACAGCCCGGCCACCATCGTGCTCCGCTACGCGGCCAACCTCGTCGGCGCGCCCGTGGTGCACCTGCACTCGACCAACGCGGTCGATCCCACCGACCAGTTGGCCGCCGCCGCCCGCCACGAGATCCTCTCCGGCACCGGGGCCGCCTTCCTCGCGGTCGACAAGGAGAACCTCGACGCGGCCCGCGAGTTGTGCGACCGGCTGACCGACCCGCCGAGGCTCGCCGCGCTCGGGGCCCTCGCCCCCGACGTCCTGGACCTGTCGGCGGGGGACCCGGACGCCATCGATCTGGGCACCGTCGAAGCCGATCCCGAGCAGCCGGCCGTGGTGCTCTACACGAGCGGCACGAGCGGCACCCCCAAGGGGGTCGTCCTGCCCTACCGCGTCCGCAGTCTCTATCTCGCGGCGGGCCTCCAGTCGCCCGAACCCATCGTGTACCTGTCGACCCTGCCGGTGAGCCACTCCAACGGTTCGGGCGCCGACCTCGCCCTCGCCTCCGGTGGCACGGTCATCCTGCACGACGGGTTCGAGCCGGGCGAGGTGCTGCGGGCGCTGGGGCGCCACCGGGTCTCCGCACTGACCCTGACCCCGCCGCAGCTGTACATGCTGGTCGACCACCCGGACATCTCCACCACCGACCTGTCCGGCATCAGGATCATCTCGTACGGCGGTTGCTCCGCCTCCCCGGCCCGGCTCGCCGAGGCGGTCGAGGTGTTCGGGCCGGTGCTCCTGCAGTTCTACGGGACCACCGAGACCAGCGGCATCAGCGTGCTGATCCCGCCGGACCACTTCGATCCCGGACTGCGCGCGACCGTCGGCCGCCTGACCGCCGAGGTCCGTATCCGCGACCCGCACGACCACCACGACCTCGCGCCCGGTGAGGTCGGCGAGGTCTGCGTCCGCTCCCCGTTCAACATGCTCGGCTACTGGGGAGACCCGGAACTGACCGCCCGTACCGTCCGTGACGGCTGGGTGCGCACCGGCGACCTCGGCTCCGTCGACGAGCAGGGGCTGCTGCGCCTGCACGGCCGGACGAGCGAGGTGATGAAGACCAACGGGATCAAGGTCTATCCCGTGGATGTCGAGAACGCGCTGCTGTCCCACCCGGAGATCGCCCAGGCCGCGGTGTACTGCGTGGTGGACGACGACCGGGTGGAACACGTACATGCGGCCGTCGTGCTGCGGCCGGGCGGCACCGCCGACTCCGCGGCACTCGTCGGTCACGTCTCGGCGCAGTTGTCGCCCAAGCACGTGCCCGCCCTCGTCACGTTCCACGACTCACTGCCCCTCACCGGAGCCGGCAAGCCGGACAAGCAAGCGCTGGCCGCCCCGCGGGCCCGCACGGCATGACGCTCTCGGCGGCGTCCGTACTCGCCGAGTCCGCTGTGCGGCGCCCCGGCCACCCGGCGCTCGTCTTCGGCTCCCGGCGGATCACGTACGCCGGACTCTGGGAGGCCACCCGGCGGTACGCGGCCGTGCTGCGGGAGCACGGTGTACGTCCCGGTGACCGCGTCGCGCTGCTCCTGCCCAACACGCCGCACTTCCCGATGGTCTACTACGGTGTGCTGGCGCTCGGGGCCGTGGCGGTCCCGGTGCACGGGCTGCTGCGCGCCGACGAGATCGTCCACGTACTGCGCGACTCCGAGGCGAGGGTCCTGGTGTGCGCGGCCCCGATGCTGGTGGAGGGCGCCAAGGCGGCGGAGGTGGCCGGGGTTCCCCTGCTCACCGTCATGGCCGGGGAGGGAAGCGGTCCGCCACGTCTCGACGCCCTCGCCGAGGGGGCGCGGCCCGTCGACGCTCTGGTGCCGCGCGCGGCCGGGGACCTGGCACTGGTGCTCTACACCTCGGGCACCACCGGTACGCCCAAGGGCGCGATGATCACCCACCTGAACCTGGTGATGAACGTCAGCACCACCATGCGCTCACCGTTCGACCTCGGCCCGCAGGACGTGCTGCTCGGCTGTCTGCCGCTGTTCCACACCTTCGGCCAGACCTGCGGGATGAGCGCGTGCTTCCTGGCCGGCGGCACCCTGGTCCTGATGGACCGGTTCGACGGGCCCGCGGCGCTCGACCTCATGGTCACCGAGGGGTGCACGGTGTTCATGGGCGTCCCGACCATGTACCTCGCCCTGCTCGACGTCGCCGCGCGGGATGCCCGCCGCCCGCCCCTGGACCGTGCCTTCTCGGGCGGTTCCGCGCTGCCGGTCAAGGTGCTGGAGGACTTCGAGGCCGCCTTCGGCTGTCCCATCTACGAGGGGTACGGGCTCACCGAGACCTCGCCGGTCGTGGCGTACAACCAGAAGGCCTGGCCGCCCCGGCCGGGGACCGTGGGGCGCCCCATCTGGGGGGTCGAGGCGGAGATCGCCGCGGCCGACGTGGAGGACCGCGTCGACCTGCTGCCGGCCGGCGAGGTGGGCGAGATCGTCGTGCGGGGCCACAACGTGATGGCCGGCTACCTCAACCGGCCGGAAGCCACCGCGGCCGTGCTGGTCGACGGCTGGTTCCGCTCGGGCGATCTGGGGGTCAAGGACGCCGAGGGCTACCTGACCCTCGTCGACCGCAAGAAGGACATGGTGCTGCGAGGCGGCTACAACGTCTATCCGCGAGAGGTCGAGGACGTACTGATGCGCCACCCCGCCATCGCCGAGGTAGCCGTGATCGGGCTCCCCGACGAGAAGTACGGCGAGGAGGTGTGCGCCGTGGTGCGGACACGGGCCGGCACGCCCGCGGGAAGCCGGCTCGCCGAGGACATCGTGGCCTGGAGCAGGGAGCGGATGGCCCGGCACAAGTACCCGCGGCTCGTCGAGTTCGTCGACGCCTTCCCCCTGGGCCCCAGCGGGAAGGTGCTGAAGCGGGAGCTGACCGCGCGCTTCGGTGAGCGGAGCCCCGGGCGGTCCGCCCCGCAGGGTGAGGGCGGCGGCCCGCCGTCCTCGGGAGCGCACCGCGGCTGACCCCTGCGGGCCCCGCCGTGAGGCGGGGCCCGGAGCGTGCCGGAGCGGATCAGTCCCGGCCGATGCCGGGCGCGCTCGCGCCGGTGCGGGACCGCTCCCGGAACACCGCGAGGTCCTCGCGGAGCGCGGCGATCACCTGGTCCTGCTGTTCGGCCAGGTAGAAGTGCCCTCCGGGGAAGGTCCGCAGCCTGAAGCCGGCGCGGGTGTGCTCGGCCCACCCCCGGGCCTCGTCCCCACGTACCTGCGGGTCGGCGTCGCCGGTGTAGACGTGCAGGGGGAGGTTCAGCGCCGGTCCCGGCCGGTGGACGTAGTTCTCCACGACCGCGTAGTCGGCGCGCAGAGTGGGCACGATCATCCGCACGACGTCCTCGTCGTCCAGCAGTGCGGAGGCGGTGCCCTGCAGTTTGCGGACTTCGGCGATGATGCCCGCGTCGTCCCGGAGGTGCACGCTCTCGTGGCGGACCGCGCCCGGTGCGCGGCGGCCGGAGACGATCAGTCCGAGCAGCCGGCCGTCGAGCTCGCGCTCCATCCGCCGGGCGGTCTCGAAGGCGAGGGTGCCGCCCATGCTGTGGCCGAAGAACACCAGGGGACGTTCGGGCTCGTCCCGCAGGACCCCGGAGATCTCCCGCACCAGGGCTTCGACGCTGGTGAGCGCCGGCTCGGACCTACGGTCCTGCCGGCCCGGATACTGCAGCGCCAGCACCTCGACCCGAGGGGCGAGCCGGGCGGACAGGGGCAGGAAGTAGCTGGCCGAGCCGCCCGCGTGCGGGAAACACACCACGGTGACCTCGCTGTCCGGCGAGGGATGGAACCCCCGTATCCAGCGTTGCCTCAGTTCCTGCGTGTCAGCCATGTGTCTCGTCCCTTCTGTTGCCTGGCGGGCGCGCGCGGCCGGGGGACGCGCACAGGCGTCAACCCTTGCGGATCAACGCGCGATGATCAAGGTGTCCGCGGGACGGGCACGAGCGCGGGAACTCCGCCCCCATCGAGCCGGGGCGGGCCGCGGCGCGCCTGGTTCCCCTCGGGCGGAGCGCTGTTGACCGTCCCCGGGGCCCGGCGGGTGGACGTGGTCAGGGCTGGTGGGCGATGGCGGTCACGATCAGTCCGCGCTCGATCCGCCAGCGGCCCTCGAAGGTCTCCAGGAGCCGGCCCTCGTGGTCGTGTCCCTTCGACAGGAGCCGGGCGTGGAAGGTGCGCCGCTCCGGGTCGAGGTCCAGCTCGGCCTCCTGGAAATCCAGGGGCTGTCCGGTGAGCGGGAACCAGGTCTTGTAGACGGACTCCTTCGCGCTGAACAGCAGGCGGTCCCAGGCCGGAGCCGGGAAGTGGCGTGTCAGCTCCGCCACTTGGCGCTGTTCGCGCGGCCGGGCGATCGCGTCGAGGACCCCTTCGGGCAGGGGTGCGTGCGGCTCCGCGTCGATGCCCAGGGAGACGACCTCGGCCCCGGGGGCGACGGCACAGGCGCGGTATCCCTCGCAGTGGGTCATGGACCCGACGACGCCGCGGGGCCACACCGGTGCGCCACGGAGGCCGGGGACCAGGGGTCCGGCCGGCCGGCCCAGCGCCGAGAGGGCCTGCCGGGCGCAGTGCCGGACGGTCGTGAACTCCCGGCGCCGCTTGTCCACGGCCTTGGCTATCACCGCCTGTTCCTCGGGGTGGAGGAAGACTTCGGCGGTGTCCTCGAATGCCTCGGCGCTCCGGGCCTGCGGCGGCAGCAGCGAGGTCAGGAGGGTGGAGGTCCCCGGGCTCACCGGGCGTCCTTCCGGGGGTCGATCCTGCGCAGGATCCCCCGGGGATGGCCGTGCCGGCGCCACTCCCGCGGGTAGCCCACGGAGACCTCGTGGAAGGGCACGCCGTCGTGGACGGTGCGGCGCGGGATGTGCAGGTGGCCGTAGAGGACGCAGGAGACGGGGAAGCGGCGGTGCCAGTCCTCGGTGCGGCGGGTGCCGCACCACATCGCCAGGTGGGGGTGGTGCAGGACGCGGGTGGGTTCCCGTACCAGCGGATAGTGGTTCACCAGGACCAGCGGGAGGGCGGGGTCGACTGCGGCGAGGCGGCGTTCGGTGGCGGCGACCCGGGCCGCGCACCACGCCTCCCGGCTGGGGTAGGGGTCGGGATGCAGCAGGTACTCGTCGGTGAACGCGATGCCCTTGGCGTCGGCGATCTCCAGGCCGGCCGCCTTGGACGTCGCTCCGTCCGGCAGCCAGGAGTAGTCGTAGAGCAGGAACAGCGGGGCGACGGTGCACGGTCCGCCCTCGCCCCGGAAGACCGGGTACGGGTCCTCAGGGGTGAGGACGCCGAGGCCCCTGCACATCTCGACCAGGTACCGGTACCGCTCCTCACCGCGCAGCGTCAGCGGGTCGGAGGGGTGGGTCCACAACTCGTGGTTTCCGGGCGTCCACACCACCTGGGCGAAGCGGTCGGCCAGCAGGGCCAGGGTCTTCTCGATGTCCGAGGCGATCTCCGCCACATCGCCTGCCACGACGAGCCAGTCCTGTGGCCCGTCGGGGCGGAGGTCCTCGACGAGCTGCTTGTTTTCTCCCACGGCCGCGTGCAGGTCACTGACTGCCAGCAGACGACCGGGGGCTTGAGCACCAGTCACAGCGTCATGCTACAGATTCCGGTCACTCCTGACCCCCCTCTTTCGGTTCTGTGGGGCTCTGTACGAGGTTGTCCCGTAAGCCAGTTGGTACTGCCCCTCCTCCGTCGCGGCGAGAGAGGCGGTACTCGGCGGGCCCGTCGGCGCGCGTCAGTCGAGGCGATGACGGCGGTGCTGCCTCACGCGCAGAAGCCCGGCGCCGGGGGTGACAGCTCCTCAAGGGAGTCCAGCAGCTGCGCGGCTCTCGCGACGTCGCCGCTCAGCGGCCGGTCCGCCGTCTCCGGGTCCAGGGCGGCGTCGGCGAGCCGGAAGGCGCGGCCGGCGGGGAGGGCCGGGTCGGGCGGGGCCGGGCGCAGCCGCAGGGCGCGGACCGCGACGACGAGTTCGCAGGCGAGGACGAGCCGGTAGGCCTCGGCCGCGCGGCGGGTCTGGCGGACGGCCTGCGAGGCGAAACTCGCGGCCTCCTCGACGCCCCGGGAGAGCACGGTGTGGCCGCTCGAAGCGGGCGAGGAGGCCGCCGCGCGCAGTTCGGCCAGAGCCGAGTTGGCGCTGTACTCAAGGATCATCGTGCCGGAGTCGGCCGCGGGGTCGGCGGCGAGGAAGCGGGGCAGCCCGGTGATCGCCGGATCGCCGAGGGCGCTGAGCCGGGCGACGCTGAGCCGCGCGGTGCCGAGGACGGCGAGGCACAGGTGATCGAGTGCGAGGCCCAGCGGCGCCGCGAAGAAGCCGCCGTGGTGGTAGGCGGCCGGTCCTTCGTCCGGTCCGGACGCGCTGATCAGCGGATTCTCCGCGGCGGCGTTGATGTCGACGGCCAGGACCCGCAGGAGGGACACCGCCGCTTCCAGCGCGGGACCGTGCAGTTGCGGGAAGCAGCGGAATCCGTACGGGTGCTGGATGAGGCCCTCGGGGCGGCCGGGTCGGTCGGGGGCGCCGAGCTGGCGTCGTATCTCGGTGGCGACCTGGACGACGCCGGGGTGCGGGCGGGCCGCGTGGACGGGGGCGGCGTAGGCCTCCAGGGAGCCCTCGGCGGCGGCCAGCGACAGGGCGGTGACCACCTGGGACGTCCGCACGAGCCGGTCGAGGTCGTGGCCGACGAGCGCGGCCTGGCCGAGCGTGAGGGCGTTGCTGCTCATCAGGGCCAGCGCGTCGCCCTGCTCCAGGGCCACCGGTGCGGGCGCCGGGCCGCCCTGCCAGGGGTGCTCGCCGATCAGGGCGAGGCCGGTCTGGGCCAGCGCCGTGAGGTCCCCGGTGCCGACGGCCCCGAACTCGTTGACCACGGGGTGGACGCCCGTGGTCAGGGCGTCGGCGAGGGCCTGGACGAGGGCGGGCCGCAGTCCGGAGCCGGCGGCCAGCACCTGGTTGACCCGTACGGCCAGCATCGCCCGTACCTCGCGGGCCGCCAGCGGGGCCCCGATCCCCCCGGCGTGGCTGCGCAGCAGGCGCAGGTCGTGCCCCGGGGAGTGCTCGGGGGCCACCCCCATGCTGCGGTTGGCCCCGACTCCTGTGGTCCTGCCGTAGACCCGGCCGGTCGCCGTCAGGGTGCGGGCGGTGTCCCTGGCGTCCTCGACCCGGGCGAGCGCCTCAGGGTCGAGGACGGGGCGGGCTGTTCCTTCGGCGATGCGGACTACGGTGTCCGTGTCCAGCCTCAGCCCGTCGAGAAGCACGAGGGTGTCGTCCATGGGCGGTGCCGACATCACGAAACGCCCCTTCTCCGCACCTGGTGACTCCTGCCCTGCTCGCCGGCCGTACCGGTCCTGCGGTCCCCGCCTGCTCTGTCGCGGCCGCCGCGACCGTGGTGGGCCCGGTCAGCTCAGGCCCTTGTCCTTGAGCCAGCCCTGCGCGACGGCGAGCGCGTCCGCGTGCTCGTACTGCACCTTGGCGTCCAGCTCGCGCAGTTCGTCGGTGTCGAGCTTGCCCGACACGGTGTCGAGGACGTCCTGCCCCTTCTTCGACAGCTTGTCCTTGCGGATCAGCGGGGTCACGTTCTCGAAGGAGAAGAGCCGCTTCGTGTCCTTGAGGACGACGAACTTCTCCTTCTGGATCGAGGGGTCCGTGGTGAAGACGTCGGCGGCCTGGATGTTGTTCTTCTTCAGGGCGGCGACCGTCAGCGCGCCACCGGCGTCCAGGCCCTTGAACGACTTGAAGCTCAGGTTGTAGACCGACTTGAGGCCGGACAGCCCCTGGTGCCTGGACTGGAACTCCGGCGAGCCGCCGATGACCAGCTGCGGGGCGATACCGGCCAGGTCCTCGATCGTGGAGTCGGTGGTGAGCTTGTACTTCTTCGCCGTCTCCGCGTTGACCGCGACGGCGTCCTTGTTCTCGGCGGTGGACGACTTGAGGATGGCCAGCGCCGCGGGCAGCTTGGCGGTGATCTCCTTGTTCGTGTCCTCCACCGACGTCGGGACGGCCTTGGAGTCGAGATAGGCCAGGAGCGCGCCGTTGTACTCCGGGATGGCCGTCACCGAGCCGTTCTTGAGCATGCCGTACGTGGTCTCGCGGCTGCCGATGTTGTGCTTGTACGTGACGTCGATCCCCTTGGCCTTGAGCGCCTCGCCGTAGATGTCGGCGAGCAGGATGCTCTCGGGGAAGTTGTTGGAGCCCATGACGACCTTGCCCTTGCCCGCGGCGGCGGGCTTGAGCGGGTCGCTTCCCGAGTCGTCGGAGGAGCCACACCCCACCAGCAGTCCACCGGCCGTGAGGGAGGCAAGGGCGACGACGACGGTGCGGCGCCGGAACCTGTTCGCGGTATCAGTCACTTTTCCCGATCCTGGTGCTCAGCGATGACGGAGAGATGGCTAACGGGCCCCACGCGCACGGCGATCGGGCCGGAATGGTGCTTCCCCCGCCCCGCCCTGCGGCACTCGGAGGCCGCTCCCGACGATCCAAGCGATCTCCCTCGCTCATCGTCAAGAGCAGCCTGATCACCGATTGGCTTCGAATCACGACCGCCCGTGCCAGCGCATGAGAGGTATGACTTCATTTTGGTCGTTAACTGATCTCTTTCTGCCGGGGGTTGGCCGAACCGCACGGGGCGGCCACGGTAGGGTCCCCCTCGTTGTCGGTGCGCACACCGGCCCCAACAGTCCCGTATTTCACAGGTGTTACACCGTTCGCATCCCAGCCAAGGAGGCCAGGTGTCCTCGCACGAAGGGGGAGCTTCCGGTCGGCCGTCCACCTCGCCGCGCGAAGCGGGCCGCCGGATCGGCACGCTGCTGGAGCGGTGGCCGTTCGGCCGCAAGCTCCATCTCCTCGTCCTGGTACCGGTCGTGGTCATCGCCGCGATGCTCGCCTACGTCGTGAGCGACGAGCTGACGCAGGCGCGTGACGCCGCCGACACCGCCACGCTCGTGCGGGACAGCGAGAGCGTCGCGACCCTCATCGACGATCTGCAGAGCGAGCACCGCCAGGCCCTGCTGCTCTCCGTGCACCACCAGGCGGCGCAGACGGGCGCTGCCGCCAAGCCGTCGAAACGCGCCTACGTCGCGGCGCAGCGCAAGACCGACGCCCAAGTACGCGCGGTGCGGGCCACGTTCGGCTCCCGGCTGCCGGCCGCCGAGGCCGACGCCATCGACACGGTCGGCGGGCTGGACGATCTGCGGCAGATGATCGGCGCGCAGTTCCTGCCCGCCGACAACATCGACCCCACCTACATCGCCCTGGGCGACCAGCTGATCGACGGCCTCGGGCTCACCGGTTCCGGCACCTCGGCGCACGGCTCGGCGGGCAGCAGGCTGGAGGCGCTGCTCGGCGCCGACGCGGCCCACGCGGCTTTCGAGACAGCCGTGTTCGGCGCGCAGAGCGGCGACGCCAACGCGCTCAACGAGTTCCTGCGCGCGGTCGGGGACCACCGCAGGTTCGAGGACCGGTCCGAACTCTTCAAGTCGCTGTCCTCGCAGGACGAGGGCGCCCTGGTGGACGGCGTCGAGCGCAGCTCGCAGCAGCGGACCATCGAGGACCGGTTCAACGCGCTGCGCGTCGACCCCAGTGCGCTCCAGTCCAGTGGTACGCGGCAGTTGCGGGCCTCGATCGACGCGGCGCTGAGGGCGGAGCCGCAGTTCGCGCGGCAGGCCGAGGACCGGCTGCGGATCACCCACACCCTCATCGACCGGATCGCGGCCCAGGCCGACGACGCCTCCGGCGAGGCGTGGCGGCGCACCGTCCTCCTGCTGGTGGCGGCCGTGCTGGCGCTCGCCCTGTGGCTGCTCTTCTCGTTCCTGGTCCGCCGCTCGGTCGCCCGCCCCGTCCGGGTGCTGACCGCGGCGGCCCAGCAGGTCGCCGACGCGACCGGCCGGGAACTGGCCCGGGTCGCCGACGACGAGTCGGCCGAGACCCGGCCGCCGAGCCTGCGCGAGATCCCGGTCCCCGTACGCGACGAGATCGGCCGGCTCGCCGAGACGTTCAACCAGGTGCAGTCCGCCGCCTCGGCGCTGCTGGAGCGGCAGATCGTCGTACGCGGCAACGTGGAGAAGATGTTCGGCAACATCGGCCACCGGGTCAGCAACCTGGCCTCGCGTCAGCTCGACCTGATCGAGGGCCTGGAGAGGTCGCAGACCTCCCCCGAACTCCTGCGCCCGCTCTACCGGATCGACAACATCGCCACCCGGCTGCGCCGCAACGCCGAGAGCCTCCAGGTGATCGCGAGCAGGCGCGGGACGGCGGCGGACGTCGACGCGCAGGGGCCCACCGGCCTCGCCGACGTGCTGCGGGCGGCGCAGAGCACCATCGAGGGGTACGAGCGGGTCACGCTGCGCCCTGCGGCCGAGGTGGCCGTCGTACCGGCCGCCGTCGGCGACCTGACGCTGATGCTGGCCGAACTCCTGCAGAACGCCGTGTACTTCTCCCCGGCGCACACCACGGTCGACGTCGCCGTACAGGTGCGGCCGCCGGCCGAGGGCGCCGTCATCGAGATCATCGACCACGGGCTCGGCATGCCCGCCGAGCAGCTCGTCGAGGAGAACGCCCGGCTGCTCAGCAGGGAACGGCTCGACCTCGCGCCGACCAACGTGCTCGGGCTGTTCGTCGTGGGCCGGATCGCCCGCCGTTTCGGCATCGGGGTCGTCCTCAGCCGCACCCCGGGCGAGGGCCTCACCAGTACCGTCACGATCCCCTCCGGACTGCTCCTGCCCGCCGCGGCCGTCCCCGCACCGGCCGGTCCGCCTCCCGCGCCCGTCGCTGCCGCCACCGCCGGTCCTTCCGGGCTTCCCCGGCCGGCCCTGGTCGCGGCGACGCCGCACGAGAGCGGTCTGCCCAAGCGGGTCTCGCGCCGTGGCGGAGAGGAGACCGCGGGCGTGGGTGCCCCCGGGGCGGCCTCCACGACTCCCGGCGCCGCCCCGGCGCCCCGGGGGTCCGAGGACGACCCGCGGCACGACCACGCACGGCAGGACCCGGAAGACCCCGACGAGGCGCGCGGCGGCCGGGGCCCGGACGACGGTCCCCGGCCGCTGCGGCGACGGGTGCGCGGGGCGACCCTGGCCCCGGCCGCGGAGCGGCCGGCCGCCGCCGTCTTCGAGCGGCGCGACCCGGTCGACGCGGCCCGGGTGCGCAGCGAACTGGAGGACTTCGAGGCCGCGACGGAGCGGGCGCGACAGGACTCCACGCGCGACACGACAGTCGCGGTGCCTCGGGCACCGCTCACCCCGGAAGGATCTGGCAATGACGGACGACCGCACCACGAACCCGGCGGCAGCCGACGGGCTCGGTGAATCCGCGGCGAGATTCACCTGGCTCCTCGAACGCTTCGCCACCGAATCGGCGGGGGTCGTGGACGCCATCGCCGTCTCCTCCGACGGCCTGCTCATCGCCGTGTCCCGGCCGGACGGCCACGACGACTCCGAGCGGCTGGGGGCGGTGATCTCGGGCATGCTCAGCCTCGCGGCCGGGGCCAGCGCCAACTACGGGCTCGGCGATCTGGGCCGGATCATCATGGACTACCAGGGCGGACGGCTGCTGGTGACGGCGCTGGGCAGCGGCGCCGTGCTCGGCGTCGTCGCCTCCACGGAGGCCAAACTGGCCGACGTCGCCTACGAGATGACGCTCTTCACCGAGCGGGCCGGAGCGGTGATCAGCCCGGAGCTGATCGTCGAGTTGCAGAAGCAGGTCACCTCGGCGCCGGCGGGATGAGCCGGCGCAGGAAACCAGGGAGCGAGGAGGGCGTACCGCCATGCCGGCCGGTGAACCCGCAGCCGACGAGACCGGGGACGAGCGGACCGGGCCGGTCACCCGTGCCCCGGCGATCCGCCCCTTCCTGCTGACGGCGGGCAGGGTGGCCGACGCGAGCAGCGCGCTGCCCGTGGAGACCCAGGTGGTGGCCACGGCGCAGGCCCTCGCCATGCTCGGCACCCTCTCCTTCGAACCGCTGGCCATCGTCTCCGTCTGCCGGCAGCCGCAGTCCCTAGCCGAGATCGCGGCCCACCTCCACCTCCACCTCAACGTGGTCCGCGTTCTGGCCGAAGACCTCCGGGTCAGAGGACATCTGGCCGTGTACGAGCCGGGTACCGGAACCGCCCGGGACCCCTCGATTCTGCAAAGGGTTATCGATGGGCTACTCGCCATCCCCGACTCCCCAGAGGCATGACCCGTCGGGCGCCGGGGCCACAGCCGCCCGGCCGGCCGTCCAGCCGCCGCTGCCCGTGAAGATGGTGATCGCGGGCGGCTTCGGAGTGGGCAAGACCACCACGGTCGCCTCGATCTCCGAGATCACGCCGCTGACCACCGAGGCGTCGATCACCTCGGTCTCGGCCGGTGTGGACGATCTCGCCCATACACCGCGCAAGACGACCACCACGGTCGCCATGGACTTCGGCTGCATCACCATCGACCCGACGCTGAAGCTGTACCTGTTCGGCACCCCGGGCCAGGACCGCTTCAAGTTCATGTGGGACGACCTCGTGGAGGGCGCCCTGGGCGCGCTGGTGATCGTCGACACCCGCAGGCTGGACGACTGCTACGTGGCCGTCGACTACTTCGAGGCGCGGGGCATCCCGTTCGCCGTCGGGGTGAACACCTTCGAGGGCAGGACCAGCCACTCGCTGGACGAGGTGCGCTGGGCGCTGGACGTCGAGGCGCGGGTGCCGCTGTTCGCCTTCGACGCCCGGGAGCGGGGTTCGGTGCGCGACGCCCTGCTGACGGTCCTGAAGGTCGCGCTGGCCGGTGCGGTGGCGCCCCGCCACCGTGCCGGCCCCGAGGACGGCGGGTGAACGGCCGCTCGTACGTCAGGCACCCGGACGCGCCGGGGGCCTGACGTACTAGCGGCCCTGGGGCGGAGGTCAGCGTCGGCGGACGCCCGGGGAGACGGCCAGCCGCCCGGCCAGCCAGAAGATCGCCAGGGAGACCAGGGCGAGCAGCGCGACGAGGGTGGCCCCGCCCACGACCTTCTCGTAGTCGCGCTGGTAGAGGCCGTCCACGATGAACCGGCCGAGCCCGCCGAGACTCACGTAGGCGGCGATGGTGGCCGTCGAGATGATCTGGATCGCCGCGGACCGCAGGCCGCTGAGGACGAGCGGCAGCGCCGCCGGGAGTTCGACCCGCAGCAGCACACTCACCGGGTGCATGCCCATGCCGCGCGCCGCGTCGACGGGTGCCGGGTCGACGCTGCGTACGGCCTCGTACGTGGTCACCAGGATCGGCGGGATCGCCAGCACCACGAGCGGGATCATCACGGGGGTCAGCCCGATGCCGATCGCGACGAACATCAGCACCAGCAGGCCGAAACTGGGCAGCGCCCGCGCGGCGACGGAGATGACCGCGAGCACGTTGCCGCCCCGGCCGGTGTGACCGGTGATCAGCCCGACCGGCAGCCCGATCCCGGCGGCGATGCCCAGCGCGATCAGCGAGTAGTCGATGTGTTCCCCCACCCGGCGCGGGACGCCGTCGTAGCCGTGCCAGTGGGCGCCGTCGCCGAAGAACGCGGTGATGAAGTGGACGATGTTCACCGGGCACTCTCCAGTGCGGGCCGGGCGTCCGCCGCCGCCTCGGCGGCGGGGGCCGTGGTCCTGCCGCGCGGCAGCCACGGGGTCAGTACGTTCCGCAGCAGGAGCAGCAGGAGGTCGGCGGCGATCGCGAGCACGGCCGTGGTGACCACGGAACTGACGGCCAGCATGGGCCGGTGGTAGAACATCGCGTCGGCCAGCAGGTTGCCGAGCGCCCCCTGGTTGCCGATCAGCGCCCCCACGCTGACCAGGCTGATGCTCGCGACGGTGGCGCCGCGCAGCCCCGCGAAGATCGCCGGGACGGCGATGGGCAGTTCGACCCGCAGATAGCGGCGCCACGGACCGAAGCCCATGGCGGTGGCCGCCGCCTGCGTCTCCTCGGGCACCGCGCGGACGCCGTCGACGATGGCGGGGACGAGGACCACCAGGCTGTAGAGGGTCAGCGGGATCATCACGGTGATCTGGCTCTGCCCCGTGTAGTCGATGAGGATGACGAAGATCGCCAGCGAGGGGATCGCGTAGAAGATCGTGGTGCCCCACAGCACCGGCGGGTAGACCCAGGCGTACCGCACGCACAACTGGCCGATCAGCAGGGCCAGTACCAGGCCCGCGGCCACCGGGATCAGCGCCTCCTCCAGGTGCCGGGCCACGAGGCCCGCGTAGCTGTGCTGGAGGTCGCTCGGCACGTCGAAGAAGCTGCTCATCGGCCGGCCGCCACGGGCCGCCCGGACGTCGCCGCCGCACCCTCGTGCCCGGCGTGCGCGGCACGGATGGCCGCGGCGATCATCTCCTGCGAGGCGACGCCGACGACCCGGCCCGCCGTGTCCACGGCGACGGCCCAGCCGGTCGGGGACAGCACCGCGCCGTCCAGCGCGGCCCGCAGCGAGTCCTGGTGGACCGAGAAGGGCCTGCCGCACGGGATCAGTCCGTCGGGGCCGGTCCGCGGGGCCGCCGGGTCGGTCCAGCCGAGCGGCCGGCCCGCCGCGTCGGTGACCAGCAGGTACGGGACGGTGGCGCGCCGGGCCGGCGTCCCGGCGGACGGGTCCGGGTCCTCGGCGGTGGTCCGGGCCGACGCTTCGGCGCCCTGGACCACCGTGGGAGCGGACGCGAGCTCCAGTCCCGTCGAGCTGAAGAAGGACAGGCGCCGCACGCCGCGGTCGTTGCCGAGGAAGTCCTCGACGAAGGCGTCCGCGGGCGCGGAGAGCAGTTCGCCGGGGGGCGCCAGTTGGGCGATCCTTCCGCCGGTGCGCATCACGGCGATGCGGTCGCCGATCTTGATGGCCTCATCGATGTCATGGGTGACGAAGACGATCGTCTTGCCCAACTCCTGCTGAATGCGCAGCAGTTCGTCTTGCAGCCCTTTACGCACCACGGGGTCGACCGCCGAGAACGGCTCGTCCATCAGCAGGACCGGCGGGTCCGCCGCGAGAGCCCTGGCCACTCCGACCCGCTGCTGCTGGCCGCCGGAGAGCTGGTAGGGGTAGCGCTTGGCCATGCCGGGGTCGAGCCCCACCCGGCCCATCAGCTCCGTCGCCCGCTCCCGCGCGCGTTCCTTGCCCCAGCCGAGCATGCGCGGCACGGTGGCGATGTTGTCCAGGATGGTGCGGTGCTGGAAGAGCCCGGCGTTCTGGATGACGTAACCCATCGAACGACGCAGCGCGTTGACCGGCTGCTGGCGGATGTCGTGCCCGTCGAGCAGGACGCGTCCCTCGCTCGGCTCGATCATCCGGTTGATCATCCGCAGCGTCGTCGTCTTGCCGCAGCCCGACGGTCCCACCAGCACGGTGATCGAACCATCCGGTATCTCCATCGACAACCGGTCCACAGCGACCGCGCCGTCGGCATACCGCTTTGTCACCGCTTCAATGCTTATCAAGGTGTCAAGTACCCTTCGGCGTGGTCCAGTTCCGGCCTTCCCGGACGCCCGGGCCTACCGTATCGCGCCCTCGTCGGGGCCCGGCGGGCCGGACCGCCACCCGCGAGAGGCCGCGCCGGCGCTACTCCGTCCCCTGCGAGCCCTCCCCCGCGAGGGCGCTGAGCAACTGCCGGGTCTCGACGAGGAGTCCACCGCCCACCGCGGCGGCCGTGCCGCTCTGGCCGCGGAAGGACTCGGCGACCCCCTGGTACGCCTCGCGGACCTGCCGCGCGGTCTCCTCGCGTGTCTCCTCCTCCTGGCCCGCGTCCTCGCCCGGCTTCCCCAGCGCGCCCAACTCCCGCGCCTCGGCGGTGCACAGGTCCGCGAGTCCGTCGGCCAGGTCGGCGTAGCGGGCGAAGAAGACCTCCCCGGGCGGGGTGAGCGGGCTGTCCTCGCCCGCCACGGCCACCAGGGTGCGGGTGATCGCACGCAGGTGGTCGGCGACGGAACTCCACCGGTCCTCGGCGGCCGGCGGCGGCTGGAGCGTTTCGAGGCGTCGCAGCTTGCGGGCCGGGTTGAGCCGGGTGCTCTCGGCGCTGCGACGGCGGGCCTCCTCGACGGCCGACAGGATCGTCTCCAGTCTGCGCGCCCGGTCGTGCCAGCCCTCCGCGTCGGCCTGCGACCATCCCTCCCGGACGCCCCCGGCGACGGCGTGCAGGAGGTCGGCGCTCTCCCGGGGCAGCCGCTGGAGCTGGTCGCGCACGCTGCGCAGGTGCACGGGCGGCAGGATGAGCGCGTTGACGGCGATGCCGATGGCCGCGCCGACCGCGGTCTCCAGGAGCCGGTTCCCGATCTGCGAGGAGTCGTTCGAGCTGTAGGTGATCACGAACAGGGCGGTCGTCGCCCCGTAGATCCCCTGGGTGCCCAGACGGCGGTAGGTGCCGATCAGGACCAGTGGCGGCAGGACGAGGGCCATGGACCCGAGGGTGTTCTCGCCCGTGAGGGACAGCGCGGCCGCCGCCGCCAGCGTGCCCAGCAGGATGACGGCGAACTGCTGGAGGCCGGAGCGCAGCGAGCGGTAGACCGTCGCGTCGACCAGGGCGAGCGCGGTCCACGGGGCGAGCAGGGCCTGCGGCGCCTTCAGCCACCAGCCGACCAGCGCCCAGGCGGCGATCGCGGCCCCGGCCGCCTTCAGCGACTGCACCATGGTGTCGCGTTCGGGGCCCGAGTAGCGGACGGCGTTGCGCGCGGTGCGCCCCACGGCCGCCGTCTCCCAGCGCACCCGGCCCGCGGCGGCCGCCGCCTCTTCCCTGACTGTCACCCGGTCCCGTCCTCCACCTCAGGGCCGCGCCCAGGCGCGGCGACGCCGACATCCGCCCGGGGTGCGGCGCTCAGTGGCCCTCCCCGTCCCGCGGCCCGTCCTGCCCGCTCTTTCCGCCGGGCAGCAGGTCCTGGATCTTCGCCTTGATCCCCTGTTTGACGACGCCCTGGGCGGCGGAGTCGCCCTTCAGCAGGGCCTTGGCCGTCGCCTCCGCCTGTTCCCAGGTGGCGTGCGGCGGGATCGGCGGTACGTCGGGGTCGGTGACGAACTCGACGAGGAAGGGCCGGTCCGCCGCGAGCGCCTGCCGCCAGGCGTCCTCGACCCCGTCGGGCGACTCCACTCGGATACCGCCGAGGCCGAGGGAGCGGGCGAAGTCGGCGTAGCGCACGTCGGGCAGGTGCTGGGACTCCAGGAACTGCGGGGCGCCGGACATGGACCGCATCTCCCAGGTGACCTGGTTGAGGTCCTGGTTGTTGAGGACCGCGACGATCAGCCGGGGATCGCTCCACTCCCGGTAGTACTTGCTCGCGGTGATCATCTCGGCGAGGCCGTTCATCTGCATGGCCCCGTCCCCGACGATCGCGATGGCGGGGCGGTCCGGGTGCGCGAACTTCGCGCCGATCACGTACGGGACCCCGGGGCCCATGGTCGCCAGTGTCCCCGACAGCGAGCCCCGCATCGATCCGCGCATCCGCAGGTGCCTGGCGTACCAGTTGGCGGCCGAGCCCGAGTCGGCCGCGAGGATCGCGTCGTCGGGCAGGAGCGCGTCCAGGGCGTGCACGACGTGCTCGGGGTTGACCGGGTCGGCCTCCAGCGCGGCCCGGCGCTCCATGACCTCCCACCACCGCCTGGTGTCCGACTCGACGCCCTCGCGCCAGGAGCCGTGCTTCTTCGGTGTCAGCAGCGGCAGCAGCCGGTCGAGGGTGGCGGCGGCGTCGCCCACGAGGTTGACCTCGAAGGGGTAGCGCAGGCCGATCATCATCGGGTCGATGTCGATCTGGACCGCACGCGCCTGCCCGTACTCCGGCAGGAACTGGGAGTACGGCAGGTTGGAGCCGATCACCAGCAGGGTGTCGCATCCCTGCATCAGCTCCCAGCTCGGGCGGGTGCCGAGCAGGCCGATGGAGCCGGTGACGTACGGCAGTTCGTCGGAGAGGACGTCCTTGCCGAGCAGTGCCTTGGCGACGCCCGCGCCGAGCACGTCGGCGATCCGCTCGACCTGGGCGCGGGCCCCGCGGGCGCCCTGCCCGACGAGGACCGCCACCTTCTCGCCGGCGTCGAGCACCTCGGCGGCGCGCCGCAGGTCCTCCTCGGCGGGGACGGCGGTGGAGTGCGCCATGCCCAGGCTGGAGGGCACCATCTTGAAGGCGTGGCCGGGCGGGGTGTACTCCAGTTCCTGCACGTCGGCCGGGATGATGACGGCGGTGACGGTGCGCCGCCCGTAGGCGGTGCGGATGGCCCGGTCGATGACGTTGGGGAGCTGTTCGGGGACGGTCACCATCTCGCAGTAGTCGGAGGCGACGTCCTGGTACAGGCTCAGCAGGTCCACTTCCTGCTGGTAGGAGCCGCCCATGGCGCTGCGGTTGGTCTGCCCGACGATCGCGACGAGGGGCACGTGGTCGAGTTTGGCGTCGTAGAGGCCGTTGAGGAGGTGGATCGCGCCGGGCCCCGAGGTGGCGGCGCACACACCGACCTTGCCGGAGAACTTGGCGTAGCCGACCGCCTCGAACGCGGCCATCTCCTCGTGGCGGGCCTGGACGAACTTGGGCTGGTTGTCGGCGCGTCCCCAGGCGGCGAGCAGGCCGTTGATGCCGTCGCCCGCGTAGGAGAAGACGTGCTCGACCTCCCAGTCGCGCAGCCGCTGGAGTACGTAGTCGGAGACTTTCATCGACATGGCGGGTCCTCTCGGTGGTGGGCGCGCACGGCGGGCCGGGCCGGGGGCCGGGCGGCGTCACGGCGAGTGCGCTGGTGGGGCACGGCGCTCGCGGTGGCCGGGCCCCAGCCCGGGTACCCAGCAGGGCGCGTACCTCACCACGGCACGGGCGACCGCCTGTACGACACCGACCACTCGCTCAAGGCCGGGGGGCTCCTCCACGCTCGGGGGCACGGTGGAGGGAACGCCGGGGATCTGCTGCTCGCCACTGCCGTCCTGCGGTTGTGCTGGCATTGAGTGGTTCCGGGTCTTTCGGTGGCTGGGCAAGCTCACGAAGGCGATCGCTTCATGCTGCCGGGGTGGTCGAGCCCGGGGTACCCCCGTTGTCGGGTGTTCACGCGTCCCGGCTGCTGCGGGCGGGTGATGCCGCACGGTTTCCCGCTCCGCTGCCGCATCGGCATGTTTCGACTCGTGAGCGGGGGCACTCAGTGGGGGACGGGGAATGACAGTCCGGGCGTGCCCGGCCGGGAGGGAGAGCCGTATGGCGGAGCCGTCGAGTCACCCGGAGGTGCGCGACCGGGAGGGGCGCGGGGCCGTCCTGGAGACCGTCTTCCGGCAGGTCCAGCCCACGGGACTGCGGGTTCCGCTGCCGGCCCGCCTGGACTACGACGTCTCCCGCCCGTACGAGGTGACCCTCGACCTGCTGCCCCCGGGCGGCCCCGCCGTGCGCTGGGTCCTCTCCCGCGAGCTGCTGCGCTCGGGCACCCGTGTGCGGTGCGGCGCGGGGGACGTGCGGCTGGCGCCGGTGCCCGGTCCCGGCCGGGCCGGGCTCGTCCTCCTGCGGCTGGGCCCGCCCCAGGCCGACGCCCTCTTCTGCGCCGACCGCGCCGAACTGGCCGACTGGCTGGGGCGGACCGAGGAAGTCATGCCGCCCGGCGAGGAGTTCGCGAGCGTCGACTGGGACGCGCTGATCGGCCGGTTGCTGCGCTGACCGCCTCTGCCGGACGTTCGCGCGGGGCCCGGCGGGATGCGGCGGGGGAAGAGGGCCGCGAGGATGGGCGCGAGGGCGGTGCACGGGGCATCGGACACGTGGGGGCGCGGGCGCCGTGCGCCCGGGCCGGTCCCGGAGGGAGGACGACGGCATGACGAGCCCCGTACCGCCCGACGACGGACGGGAGGAGACCGAGGAGCAGCGCGCCGACCGCGAGCGGGCCGATCTGCTCCAGGAACTGCGGTGGCCCGGACCGGCCGGGAGGCGGGCGGCGGGCGGCGGCCGGGTCCTCGCCGTTGTCCACGACGATCACCGGTGGGCGCGAGGGCAGGGCGCGGAGCCGGTCGAGGGTGCGCAGGAGGCTCTGGGGGCGGTTGCGGGTGATCACCGCGACGGTGACGAGTGCGCTCGGCCGGCCGGGGTCAGGCACGGGGCCCCGGCTCCGGTGCGCGCAGCCGGTCGCCGGCCGCGTCCAGCACCTCCTGGACGGTGATGCCCAGCAGTCGTGGGTCGGTGCTGCGGCCGTGCGGGTCGCCGGGCGGGCCGGGGTGCCACAGCGCGGCGTGCCGGGGGTGCTCGGGCGGCCCCCACCGGGAGGGCGCCACGGGGCCGAAGAGGGTGACCGAGGGCGTCGCGTGGGCGACCGCGAGGTGGGCGGGGCCGGTGTCGGAGCTGAGCAGCAGGGCCGCGCCGGCGACGAGGGCGGAGAGGCGCGCGAACGGCAGCCCGCCGGAGAACAGTCCGGCCTCCGTCAGCCCGGCGGCCCGTCCGAGGGCGGCGACGAGGTCCTCCTCGCCGGGGCCGCCGGTGACCACCACGCGGTGTCCTCGCGCGCGCAGGGCGCGGATCACCTCGGCGTACCTCTCGACGGGCCAGCGGCGGGCGGCGGCGTCGGCGCCGGGGTGGACGACGACGGCGCCGGGGGCCGGGGAGCGCTCCTCGGGGGCCGGGAGGCGGACGTCGTTCTCGTCGCCCGGCATGCCGTAGGCGCCGACCAGCCGGCACCAGCGGACCCGTTCGTGCTCGCCCTCCCGGGGCCGCAGCCGCTCGCCGGGCGGGGGCGGCTGGGCGTACGACAGCAGGCGGCCCGGTGCGAGGGCGGCGAGGGCGCGGTGGCTGGCGACGCCGGTGCCGTGCAGGTCGATGGCCAGCTCGGGCGGGGCCTGCGGCCAGTGGTCGAGGGAGGGTACGGCGCGGCCGGGCGCCTCGGCGGGGAAGAGGGCGTCGACCGTGCCGGTGGCGAGGGCGGCCTCGCGCAGCGCGGGCGGGGCGGCGAGCACGATCCGGTGGCCGGGCAGCGCGCGGCGCACTCCGCGCAGCGCGGGCACCCCGGCGAGCAGGTCGCCCAGGCCCAGGGCCCGCAGCACGAGCACGGCCGGGGCGCCCTCGCGGGCGGGCGCGCTCACCGTCCTCCTCCGCGTACGGAGGCGGGCGGGTCGTGGGGCGCGGCGGCCCGGCGGGCGAGGGCGGTGGTCGAGCGGCCGTCGAGGTAGGGCACGAGCAGCACCTGTCCGCCCCAGCTCTCCACGAGGTCCGCCTCGGGCAGTTCGGCGCGGACGTAGTCGCCGCCCTTGGCCCACACGTCCGGGCGCAGGGAGCGCAGCACCCGCGCGGGGGTGTCCTCGTCGAAGACCAGGACCGCGTCGACGCATGCGAGGGCGTGCAGCACCCGCGTGCGGTCGGCCTGGGCGACGAGGGGACGCCCGGGGCCCTTGCCGCGCCGGACCGAGGCGTCGGAGTTGACGCACACGACGAGGCAGTCCCCGGCCTTGCGCGCGGCCTGGAGGAGCGCCACGTGGCCCGCGTGCAGCAGGTCGAAGCAGCCGCCGGTGGCGACGACGCGGCCTCCGGCGGCGCGGGTGCGGGCGGCGACCTCGTACGCGTCCTCCGCGCTCTGGCGGCCGTCCCCCGGGGCGCCGGCCGGGCCGGGGCGGACGGCGGCGGCCCCGCCGTCGGCCACGTGGCGCGCGGCGGCGGCGACGGCGCCGACGACCGCCTCCTCGGTGAGCGCCCCGTCGGCCAGGAGCCCCGCGGCGGCCGAGGCGAAGCGGTCCCCGGCCCCGCAGGGGTCTCCGTCCGCCTCCCAGGGGGCGGGTACGTAGAGGGGCGCGTCGTCCCCGTGGGTGAGGACGGCGCCTCTGCGGCCGAGGGTGACGCAGACGGAGGCGGTCTCCCAGCTCCGTACGAGGACCCGGCCCGCGCGTACGGCGGCGTCGAGTTCGTCGGGGGTGCGGGGCGCCTCGCGCGGGCTCGCGGCGGGGCGGGTGCCGGGCCGCTCCTGGCCGGCGTCCGCCCCGTCCTGGCCGGCGCGGGCGGCCCAGTGCGCCGCCTCCGCCGCCGAGGGGGTCACCAGGCGGGCGCCGGGCACCGGCCGGGCGCCGAGCGGGTGCGGGTCCCACACGACGGTGGCCCGGACGGCCGCCGCCGCCAGCGCTGCGTGCAGTACGTGGGCGGTGCCCCGACCGTAGTCGGAGACCAGGACGGTCGCGGCCCGCTCCAGCGCGTCGAGGGCCTCCTGGGTGCTCTCCCGGGCCCGGCCGTCGCCCTCGTCGAGCCGCAGCAGGCAGTGCCCGTCGCCGCGTACCCGGGTCTTGCGCGCGAGCGGTCCGCTCAGCGGGAGGGCGATCACCCGCAGTTCGCCGTCCAGCATGCGGCGCAGTGCGGTACTGGCGGGGTCCTCGCCGAGGGCCGTCACGAAGGTGACCTCGCGGCCCTCGCGGGCGGCGAACAGCGCGGCGAGCGCGGCGCCGCCCGGCCGTCTGTGGCTGACGGCGCGGTCGAGCACGGGGACGGGGGCGTCCGGGGCGAGGCGTCCGACGTGGCCGTCGAGGTCCTCGTCGAGCAGCGCGTCGCCCACCACGAGGAGCGGGGCGGGGCCACTCATGCCGGCTCCCCGGTGGTCTCGGTCAGTTCGGCGGCCACGGCGGGGCGGTGGGCGGCGACGGCGGTGTCGAAGGACTCGCACAGCAGGTGGACGGCGACGAGGTGGAGTTCCTGCACCGTCGCGGAGACCGGGGTCTCCACGCACAGCGCCTCGTCGCTCGCGGAGGCCAGCGGGTTGGGGGCGGGCCCGGTCAGCGACCACACCGGGAGGTCCAGGGCGCGTGCCTCCTCGGCGGCCGAGACGAGGTTGGCGCTCGCCCCGCTGGTGGACAGGAGCATGAGGACGTCGCCGGGCCTGCCGTGTGCGCGTACCTGGCGGGCGAAGACGGCCTGGACGCCGTAGTCGTTGGCGATGGCCGTCGTGGACGAGGTGTCGGCGTGCAGGGCGAGCGCCGAGTAGGCGGGGCGGTCGTCGCGGTAGCGACCGACGAGTTCCGCCGTGAGGTGCTGGGCCTGCGCGGCCGATCCGCCGTTGCCCGCGACGAGCAGCCGGCCGCCCGCGGTGAGGCGCTCGGCCAGCGTCGTGCCCCAGGAGTGGAGCAGATCGGTGCGGGCGCTGAAGTGCCGCAGGGCGCGGCCCAGTTCCGCGCAGTGCGCCGCTCCGGGGCGGTGCCCGGGGCCGGGATCGCGCGAGGAGAGTGAGGAGAGCGAAGTCATCGTGCGGCCTCCGGTACGGGAGAAGTCTTCACGGCCAGCTCGTAGACGAGGCTCGCGTCGCGGGCGACGCGTTCCCAGGTGTAGAGGTCGAGGGCGCGGCGCCGGCCGGCGGCGCCGAGGCGGCGCAGCCGTTCCGGTTCGGCGAGCAGGGAGCGGACGGCGGCGACCAGGCGCGGGTCGCCGCCTGGCCCCTCGTGGTCGGCGGTGGGCGGGACGTGCGCCCCGGTCACCCGGTCGACGACGGTGTCGAGCTGTCCGCCCACGGCGGTGGCGACGACGGGCGTGCCGCAGGCCATCGCCTCGACGGGGACGATGCCGAAGGGTTCGTAGCGGGGCAGCGACAGCACCAGGTCGGCGCGGGACATCAGCGCGGGCAGGTCCGCGTGCCGTACGGCGCCCAGCAGCGTCACCCGGTCGGTGACCCCGCATTCGGCGGCCACCTTGCGCAGCCGCTCCGCCTCCGGGTCGGCCGCCAGTTCGCCGTCGGGCGGGCCCCCGGCGATGACCAGGTGGGCGCCGGGCAGTTCGCGCAGGGCGCGGATCGCCCGGTCGAAGCCCTTGCGCGGTACGAGCCGGCCGACCGAGAGGAGGGTGACCGGACGGCCGGGGCGCGCGGTGTCGTCGGGGCGTGGCGCGAAGTGGTCGGTGTCGACGCCGCAGGGGACCACGGTGATCCGCTCCGGCGGCAGGCCCATCGCGAGCAGTTCGCGCACCTCGTCGGCGCAGGTGGCCAGGAGGTGGCGGGCGGAGAGTCCCACGGTGGTTTCGATGGACTCCCGCTGCGCCGGGCTGGTGTCGGCCTCGCCCTGGTGGCGCCGCTTGACCGTGCCGAGCGCGTGGTACGTGTGCACGACCGGCACGTTGAGGGTGCGGGTCGCGGCCACCGCCGCGAGCCCCGACATCCAGAAGTGGGTGTGCACCAGGTGCGGGGGCCTGATGCTGAAGTCGCGGTGCAGCCGGGCGGCGAACGCCGGTATGTGGGGCAGGAGTTCGTCCTTGGGGACGATGCCGGGCGGACCGGCGTCCACGAGGGCGACGCGCACCCCTTCCGGGGTCGTGACCAGCGGCGGCAGCCGGGGGTCGTCCCGCCGGGTGTAGACGGTCACCTCGTGGCCGCGCCGTACGAGGTGTTCGGCGAGGCGTGCGACGTAGACGTTCTGGCCGCCCGCGTCGGCGCCGCCGAGGGCCGCCAGGGGGCTGGCGTGCTCGGACACCATGGCGATGCGCCGGTGGAGGAAGGACGGTTGCCTCATCGCACGACCTCTTTCATCAGCTGGTCCCAGTCGTCCAGGAAGCGCCGCAGCCCGTACCGCTCCAGTACGGCGGCGCGGGCCGCGGCGCCCGTCACCTGGGCGTACGCCCGGTCCGCGAGGAGCCTGCGGACTGTCTCGCGCAGCACTTCGGGCCGGTTGGACACCGTTCCCGCGCCCGGTGGCACCGCCTCGCGGGCCTCCGTGGTGTCGAGGGCGACCACGGGCATCCCGAGGAACATCGCCTCCAGGAGGGACAGTCCGAGCGAGGTCCAGCGCACGGGGTGCAGGTAGAGGCGGCGCCGGGCCATCGCCCCGTGCAGCGCGGACTGCGGCAGGTCCTGCGGGCGGCACCGTTCGGGGCTGAGCCCGAGGTGTTCGGGCAGCCCCTCGGTGCCCATGCCGAACACGTCGAGCGGTACCTCGCGGGCGAAGCCGGGCAGCAGGTCGGTGCCGGTGGTCCGGCCGCGCCGTACCGGCTCGTTGACGACGACGGCGGCGCGTTCGATGTCCCCGGTCCACTGCGGTCCCGGGTCCACGATGCCGTGTTCGACGACCGCCGTGGGCGCCCTGCCGGTGTCCCACATGAGGCGGTTGAAGTGGGTGACGTGGACGACGGGGATGTCCGGGCGGTCCGCGAGGGGGTGGCGGGTGCGTGCGGCGGGCCCCTCGGGCGTGTTGTGCTCGACGTAGACGGCGGGGACGTCGCGCCCCGGTGCCCGGCCCGTCCACCGGTGGGCGAGTTCCCGTTCGTGGGGGCGTTGCAGGACCATCAGGTCGATGTCGGCCTCGCGCAGTCGCGCGGGGCTCACCTCCCGTGCGGACTCGGGCCAGTTCCAGGTCCTGGCCCGGCCGAGTCCGTCGCCGTCCCGGTCGTGGGTGACCGGCAGCAGGTAGGTGTGGCTCCCCTGCACGAACGAGGTGAGCCACGAGCCGTGGACGTGCCAGACGAGGATGTTCACGCCGCCTCCATGAGCTTGCCGACGGCCGCCACCACGTCCTGCGCGGTGACGTCCTCCAGACAGGGGTGGCCCGGCACCGGGCAGACGCGCGCCCGGGTGTCGGCGCACGGCGCCCGCTGGTCGCCGAGCAGGACCGAGTCGACTCCGTACGGCGCCCAGCGTTCGGCGGGCACCACCGGCGCGTACAGGGAGACCACGGGCACGCCGACCGCCGCCGCGAGGTGCGCGGGGCCGGTGTTGCCGCACACCACGACGTCGGCGCCGGCCAGCACTCCGGTGAGGGTGCGCGGATCGGTGCGCCCGCCGAGGTCCACGGCCGCCGCCCCGCTGACGTACCGGGTCAGGGCGCGTTCGCCGCCGGTTCCGGTGACCACGACGCGGTGGCCCGCGTCGGCGAGGGCGAGGACGGCCTGGGCGCATTTGTCGGGGCTCCAGGCGCGGGCCGGGGCGCTCGCCCCGGGGTGCACGACGACGTACGGTCCGTTGCCG
Organism: Streptomyces sp. NPDC049954; assembly: GCF_040656295.1. Lineage (NCBI taxonomy): Bacteria > Bacillati > Actinomycetota > Actinomycetes > Kitasatosporales > Streptomycetaceae > Streptomyces > Streptomyces sp. NPDC049954. The sequence continues at coordinate 503,492 of NZ_JBFALS010000006.1, read as the reverse complement.
GTGAGCGCGGCCGTGTCGGGTCCCGGCAGGACCTTGAGGCGTCCGGTGTCGCCGCGCGGCGGGGTGAACCCGGTCGCGACGGCGGTGTCGAGCGCGGCCTCGGCCTCGTGCCGTCCGGGGCGGCGGTGGTGGCGCACGTCGAGCAGTCGCCCGGGGGCGTCGACGCAGTCCGCCCCGATGTGCCGCACTCCGGCCAGCCGCAGCAGGAGCGCGGCCGGGAGGGGGCTCTGGTGGAAGGAGGTCAGGATCACCGCGGTGTCGTGGCCGCCCGCCCGCAGCCGCTCCGTCACCCGGGCCACGTCGTCCGCGTCCACCGGCGGCGGGTCGACGCCCTCCCAGGGCGCCTCCCACTCCAGGATCTCGTCCACGCCCGGCAGCAGGCGCGCGGCGGGCGCCCCGCGCGGTCCGCACCACAGCGTGACGTGCGCGGAGCCGGCCGCGACGGCGCGCACGGCGGGGCCCGCGAGCAGGACGTCGCCGAAGCTGTCGAGCCGTACGACGAGGGAGCGCATCACGACCACCTCCCCGCGCGGGCGGCGGGCCGCACGGTGGGCCGCTCGCCGAGCAGGGCGCGTACGGCGGTCAGCAGATCGGGGTGCCGGTGCCGGGCGGCGGCCACTTCCTGCGGCCGGGTCACGGCGTTCGGCACGAGCACGCCCGTGGCCCCGGCGGCCTCGGCCGCCGCGAGGTCGGCTGCGATGTCGCCGACGACGGCGCAGCGGTGCGGCCGGACCCGGAGCCGGCGGGCGGCGGCGAGGACGAGTCCGGGCCGTGGTTTGCGGCAGGGGCAGCCCGCGTCGGGGGCGTGCGGGCAGAACTCCCACACGTCGAGCCCGCCGAGCAGTTCGTCGACGCGCAGGTTGACGCTCAGGACCTGCTGGGCGGTCAGCAGGCCCCGGCCGACGCCGGACTGGTTGCTCACCACTCCGGTGCGCACGCCCCGGCGGCGCAGCAGTTCCAGTGCCTCGACCGCGCCCGGCCGCAGGGTGACCCGGGCCGGGTCGCCGTTGTAGGGGACGTCCTCGATCAGCGTGCCGTCGCGGTCGAAGAGCACCGCGGCGGGTCCCGGTGGCCGCCACTCGTTCACGACACCGCCTCCCAGGCCGGGGCGTGACGGTGCCGCAGCCACCCTGCGAGCCGGTGCCGTACGGCGAGCGGCGGGATGACGGCGCTCGTGGCGAGCATCGTCACGGCCTCCTCCCGGGTCCAGGGGCCGGTCCGCAGCCGGGCCCACGCGAACTCCGCGGTGCCCAGCGCCCACAGGGTCCCCGCGAGGGCGGCGGTGCCGCGTCGTCCGGCGAGGGCGGACAGGCCGGCGAGGAGCCCGGCCCCGGTCACGGCGAGGTGCCGCCGCAGGCGCCCGCGCGGCGCCCCGGCCCGTTCCCACCAGTCCGGGCCGTGCAGGCGGCGCATGAGCGCGTCGTCGGCGTTGCCGCGCTGGGCGCGCACCGACACCCAGCGGTCCGCGGGGCGTACCGGGTGCAGCGTCCGCCGGGCGCCCCGGGACAGTTCCCAGCCCGCGTCCATGACGCGCAGCGCCAGGTCGGCGTCCTCGCGGAAGGCGCGCGGGAAGCGTTCGTCGAAGCCGCCGACCGCGCGCAGCGCCTCGGCCCGGTAGGCCATGTCGGCGGTGGCCCAGGCGGCTCCCTCCAGGCCCGCGGTGCCCCGTTCCCAGTCGGTGGGCGCGCGGTCGGCGGGCAGTGGGACGCGCAGGACGCCCTGGACCCCGCCGGTCCGCGCTCCGGCGGCGGCCAGGTCGGCGGCGAGCCTCTCGGCCCAGTCCTCCCCCACCCGTACGTCGTCGTCAAGGAACACCACCCACGGGGCGTCGACGGCGCGCAGCCCCGTGTTGCGGGCGGCGGCCGGTCCACGCCCGGCGCTGCGCAGGACCCGGACCGGGCGGCCGTCGACCGGCGGGACCTCCAGAGGCGCGGGCGCGTCGGGCCGGTCGTCCACCACGACGACCTCGCGCGGCCGGGGTCCGGTGGAGCGGTCCAGCGCCTGGAGGCACTGCCGCAGACAGGGCCGGCCGATCGTCGGCACGACCACGCCGTACGTCACCGGGGACCTGCCTGCCGGGGCGCTCACGCGAACATCCCGGCGCGCCGTACGGCGAACGGGCCGAGCGCGAGCAGGTCGACGGGCGCCGACCCGAAGCACTCCAGCGCGTCCCTGGGGTCGTCGACCATCGGGCGGCCCGCCGTGTTGAGGCTCGTGTTGACGACGGCGGGCAGCCCGGTGCGGCGTTCGAAGGCCCGGATCATGCGGGCCACGAGGGGTTCGTCGGCGGCGTCCACGGTCTGCACGCGGGCGGTGCCGTCGACGTGCACGACGGCCGCGAGGCGCGGGCGCCACTCGTCGGCGACCTCGTGCACGAACAGCATGTAGGGGCTGGGCAGCGGGCCGCCGGAGAACAGTTCGGCGGCCCGCTCGGCGAGCACCATGGGCGCCACCGGCCGGAACTCCTCGCGTCCCTTGACCGCGTTGAGCCGTTCCAGGTTCTCGGCGTGGCCGGGGTGGGCCAGCAGGGAGCGGTGTCCGAGGGCGCGCGGTCCGTACTCGCTGCGGCCCTGGAACCAGGCCACCACCCCGTTGTCGGCCAGTACCTCGGCGACGGTCTCCGCGATGTCGTCCGGCTCCTCGTAGGGCACTTCGGCCCGCTCCAGCCAGCCGCGCAGTTCCTCGTCGTCCCAGCCGCGCCCGAGCGCCGGTGTGCCCATCGGCTTGACGGGTCCGCTCTCCCGCGCCACGTGCAGGGCGGCGCCCAGCGCGGTGCCGGCGTCCCCGGCGGCGGGCTGCACCCATATCTCGCGGAACGGCGAGTCGCGGTGCAGACGGGAGTTGGCCACGCAGTTGAGGGCGACGCCGCCGGCCAGGCACAGCACGTCCTCGCCGGTGCGTGCGTGCAGTTCGCGGGCCAGGGCGAGCTGGGTCTCCTCCAGGACCTGCTGGGCGCTCGCCGCGAGGTCCGCGTGCTCCTGGCGCCAGGGGACGGTGGCGGGGCGGTGCGCGGTGAACTCGGTCCACGGCACCGGGTGCGCCCGGAAACCGCCCTCGGGCCGGGCGCCCACGTACGCGGACAGGCCGCGCGCGAACCGCGGGGTGCCGTACGAGGCGAGGGCCATCACCTTGAACTCGTCGCTGCTGCGCAGGAAGCCGAGGTGCTCGGTCAGGTCCTCGTAGAACAGGCCGAGCGAATCAGGCAGTTCCTGGGCGGCCAGCACCTCCAGCGCGCCGTCCCGGTAGTGCCCGGCCAGGTGCGCCCCGCACTCCCCGCGCCCGTCGAGGACGAGGACCGCGCTGTCGGGGTGCGGGCCCGCGAGCCCGGCCGAGGCGGCGTGCGCGACGTGGTGGGGGACGAAGCGCACCGTCTCCGGATCGAGTCCGGGCAGGGCCTCGGCGAGGAAGCCGGGGACCTGCCGGGCGTAGTCCTGGCGCAGCCAGTCGTACGGGTCGTGCAGTCCCAGCTGCTCGACGGGGCGGGCGAGCGCCGGATCGTAGGAGTAGGCGACGGCGTCGAGGTCCTCGGGGCCGAGCCCCGCCTGTTCCAGGCACCAGCGGGCGGACAGCTCGGGCAGCTCCCACGCGGAGAAGGGCAGCGGGCGCTTGCCGTGCTTGCGGCGGCTGAAGCGCTCCTCCTCGGCGGCGGCCACCACCACCCCGTCGATGACGAGGGCGGCGGCCGGGTCGTGGAAGAGGGAGTTGATGCCGAGTACGCGCATGGGGACTCCGTGGAGGACGGGGACGCGGGACGGGCGAGAGGGGGCGCGGTGTCTCAGCCGACCGCGGCGAAGTGCGAGATCGTGCGCTTGAGCCCTTCCTCCCAGCCCACGGACGGGGACCAGCGCAGGAGTTCACGGGCGAGAGTGGTGTCGGCCTGGCGGCGCTCGGGGTCGTCGACGGGGCGTTCCACGTAGCTGATGCGGGACGTGGAGCCGGTCAGTTCGAGGATCTTCTCGGCGATCCGCCGCACCGAAACCTCCTCGCTCCCGCCGATGTTGACGGGGCGCACGGCGCGGCTCGCGGCCACCAGCAGCACGCCGTCCACCGTGTCGTCCACGAAGCACAGCGACCGGGTCTGGCTCCCGTCGCCCGCGACGGTGAGCGGCTCCCCGGCGATGGCCTGGCACACGAAGGTGGGCACCACCCGGCCGTCGGCGCGCCGCATCCGGGGGCCGTAGGTGTTGAAGACCCGCACGATGCCCGCGTCGGTGCGGCGCTTCGCCGCGTGCGCGGTCACCAGGGCCTCCGCGAAGCGCTTCGACTCGTCGTAGACGCTGCGCGGGCCGATCGGGTTGACGTTTCCCCAGTAGCTCTCCGACTGCGGGTGGACGAGCGGGTCGCCGTACACCTCCGAGGTCGAGGCGAGCAGGAAGCGCGCCCCGTCCCGGTGGGCCAGCTCCAGGGCGTTGCGGGTGCCCGAGCTGCCCACGTCGAGGGTCTCCAGCGGGTGGTTCAGGTAGTCCACGGGCGAGGCCGGGCACGCGAAGTGCAGTACCAGGTCGTAGGGGCCGGCGAGCGTCTCCACGCTCTCGGGCGCGGAGAGGTCGCACTCCACGAAGCGGAAACCGGGGCGCTCCACGAGGTGCGCGACGTTCGCGCGGTCACCGGTGAGCAGGTTGTCGGCGCAGTCGACCTCCAGCCCCGCTTCCAGCAGCCGTTCGCACAGGTGCGAGCCGAGGAAGCCCGCCCCGCCCGTCACCACGGCGCGACGCCAGTCGGCTCGGCTGAGCGTGGGAGACATGGAAGCCCCTTTCTCGCGGACAGGGTTGTCCGGGTCTTCGTCCCGTCCCGCGCGGCCCGCTCCCCGCGCGGCGCGGACCGGCCCGTTCCGCACGGAACAGGCACGCCGGGGAGGTGTTCCACGGGCCCCGGTTCCGGCGGCCGTGCACGGGGACGACCAGCACGTCGACCTTGGCACGGGACCACTCGACCCTGCCTTCCCAAGTTCCGGTCACCGAACGTGATTTCCTCGCGACGCGCGCCCCTGAACTGGAGGAACACCGAGATGGACGCGATGGATGAGATCGTGCGCACGCTCCGCACCCACCCGAACGGCCCAGGCCGGGTCCTGCTCACCGGGTGGTTCAGCTTCCTGGACGGCGAGGTGACCGCGGGGGACCTGCTCGCCCGCTCGGCGGCGGCCGCGGCGCTCGACGCGGCGGGCATCGCGCACCACTCGGCGTGGAGTGCGGGCTTCGCGCCCGGTGCCCGGTCGCTCGACGCGGCCGACCCGGCCGACTACCGGCACCTGCTCTTCGTCTGCGGACCGCTGCACGGCGAGCAGATCCTGCGCCTGCACCGCCGCTACGCGAGCTGCGTACGCCTCGCCGTGGACGTCAGCGTCCTGGACCCGCGCGCCCCGGAGACCACCGGCTTCCACCGGGTGGTGGCGCGCGACGGCGATCCCGCGTCCCCGCCGCGCGCCGACCTCGCCTCGCTCGCCCCCGTCGGGCCCGCTCCCCCGCTGGTCGCGGTGGTGCTCACCGGGGGGCAGGGCGAGTACGGGGGGCGCCGTCGCCACGAGGAGGTGACAAAGACCCTCACGGCCTGGGTGGGCGCCCAGGACTGCGCGCGCCTGCCGGTGGACACGCGGCTGGCCGTGGACGACTGGCGGCTGTGCGCGACGGCCGAGCAGTTCCTGTCCGTCGTCTCGCGCTGCGACGCCGTCCTCACGACGCGGCTGCACGGGCTGGTGCTGGCCCTGCGCGCCGGGGTGCCGGTGCTCGCGGTGGACCCGGTCGGCGGCGGCGCGAAGGTCACCGCCCAGGCCCGCGCGCTGCGCTGGCCGGCCGTCCTCGGGGCGCGCGAGGTGAGCGCGGACACGCTGGAACGGTGGTGGGGGTGGTGCCTCTCCGGGCGGGGTCGTACGGCCGCCGCCCGGCGTGCGCGGCTCATGGACCGGACGCGCGCGAGGGCGACGGGGCGCGGGCGGTGAGCGGGGAGGCGCGGTGGGCGCGGGGGCCGTCACGCCAGTGGTGATGTCCTGGCGGTGGCGCCGCCGTCAGGTGGGCGGAGACTCGTCCGCGTCGCCCGCTCCGTCGGCGTTCACCTCGATCAGCCCCCGCGCGCGGCGCAGCAGCGCCTGACGTACCTCGTCGGGTGCCAGGACGCGCAGTGGGGTGGCGAGGCCGAGGAGGTAGCGGGCCAGGCCGTCCGCGTCGGGGCCGCCGACCTCCACGAGTGTGGCGTCCGGACCGTCCGCGCGGTGGCTGCCGACCGTGGACGGGATCAGCCGGAGCGCCTGTTCCAGCGGGAGCGGCAGCCGGACGGTCACGGTGAGCGGCCAGGGGGCGGCCCGGACGGCGCGGGAGACCAACTGGGCGGCGTCGGGCGGGTCGGGGATCTCCACGGGGCGCCCCGTGGACCGTATCCGGGTGACCCGGTCGGCCCGGAAGGTCCGCCACTCGCCGCGCGCCACGTCCCTGGCGACGAAGTACCAGCGGCGCCCGGTGTGCACGAGGCGGTACGGGTCGGCCTCCCGCACGGTCGCCCTGCCCTTGCCGTCCTCGTACGCGAGACTGCACCGTTGCGCCTGGCGGCAGGCGGCGGCGAGTTCGAGCAGGAGGCCGGGCGCGATCTGCGGTTCCTCGGGGCGTGGGGTGTGCGCGAGTGCGGCGTCCATCGCGCCGAGCCGCTCGGCGATCCTGCGGGGCAGGACCTGACGGAGCTTCAGCAGTGCCGTCAGCGCCTCCTGGCCGCCGCCGAGCACCCCGCCGAGCGCGGCTTCGCGCAGGCCCACCGCGACGGCGAGCGCCTCCCCGTCGTCGAGGACCAGGGGCACCACCCCGGCCCCGGGACGCAGGCGGTAGCCGCCCCAGGGACCGGGGTCGGACTCGACGGAGTAGCCGAGTTCGCGCAGCCGGGCCACGTCGCGGCGCACGGTGCGTTCGGTGACATGGATGCGTTCGGCGAGTTCCCGGCAGGTCCACGAGGGCCGGGCCGACAGCAGGGAGGCGAGTCGCAGCAGACGCGCGGAGGTGCTGATCACCCGGCCCAGTTTTCCGCACGACCCGGACCGGAACTGTCCGGGTCACGTCGTAGCGTCCCGTCCATGAGTGAAGAGAGCAACTCCACGACCGTTCCCCCCACCGCCCCCGCCGCCTTCCGCTACGCGGCCGTCACCTTCGACTGCCCGGACCCGGGCGAGCTGGCCCGCTTCTACGGGGAGGTCCTCGGTCTGCCCGTGGCCTTCTCCTCCGAGGAGTTCGTCATGCTCGGCCGGGAGGGCTCCCCCGGCCTCGGGTTCAGCCGGCTGGCCGGCTACCGGCGTCCCACGTGGCCCGAGCCCGCCACGGAGAAGCAGGCCCACCTCGACTTCGGGGTCGACGACCTGGACACCGCGCAGGAACGGCTGCTCGCCCTCGGCGCGACCGAGCCCGCGCTCCAGCCGGAGCCCGGCCGGTGGCGGGTCCTGCTGGACCCGGCGGGCCACCCGTTCTGCGTGTCGGCCATGGTCTGACGGGAAGCCGTGGCCCGGCAGGAAGGGTCGCGGGGCCCGCCGGGCGGGTAGGACCCGGTCATGACGGACACCGCTCCCGGGCCCTCGGTCCGGCCCCTGCTGCTGATCGACGTCGACGGACCGCTCAACCCCTACGGCGCGCGCCTGACCCGGCACCGGGGCTACGCGCGCCACCGGATGCGTCCGGCGAACTGGTTGGCGCGCCAGGAGCCCGGCTCGCGCGCGCTGCGCCGGGGGCTGCTCGTGCGCCTGCACCCGGGGGACGGCGGAAGGGTCCTGGACCTTCCCTACGAACCGGCCTGGGCGACGACGTGGATGCACGAGGCGAACGAGCTGATCGGCCCGGCGATCGGGCTGCCGGAGCCGCTGCCGGTCATCGAGTGGCCCCGGATGTTCGAGGCGGATCCGGACGGGCTGTACTGGAAGACGCGGCATCTGGTCACGTGGGCGGCGGGGCGGCCCTTCGCCTGGATCGACGACATGATCACCGATCTGGACTCGGCGTACGTGGCCCGCGAGCACGGCGCGCACGCGCTGCTGCTGCGCGTCGATCCGCGCAAGGGACTGCGCGCGGCGGACTGGGCGGCCCTGCGCGGGTGGGCCGAGGAGCTGCGGGAACGCTGAGCCGAGCCCCCGGCGCCGGCCGTACGGCGCCCGCGTTGTCAGTGCCGTGCGGCACCATCGGCAGGAGAGCGGCGGTGCGTACGGGCGGACCGTGAGCCGAGTGCGGAGGGAGCACGTCGTGGTGGGTCATGTCACCGTCGCCCAGCGGCGGGTCGTCGAGGCGGCCGAGCCGGTGACCGGGCGGCTGCGGGGCGCCGCCACGGTCCTGGAGCGGCTGACGAAGCTGGGGCTGGCCTTCCGTCATCCCCGTCCCCCGCACGCGTACTTCCTGACTCCGGCGGGGCACCGGCTGCGCGAGGGGCGGGCGGAGAGCGCGCCGGCGCCCGAGGCCCCGGGCGCCGGTCCTTCGGCAGGGGCGGCGCCCGGCCCCTCCCCCGCCGAGCCGTCCGCCGCCTCCGCCGGCTTCGCCGCGCGCACCGGCTACGAGGAGGGCGGGCAGGGTCCGGGTCCTGGCCGCGAGCGGGAGGTGCACAGCGCGTGGCAGGGGCTGCTTGAGCTGCGCCGGATGACGAATCGCGACGGGGCGACCGACCGGCCCTGCGACTGGGAGCGGGCGCATCTGGTGCGGGCGGCGGCGCTGGCCCTGGAGGCGGCGGGCTGCACACCGGCGGGCGCGGGCGGCGTGGGCTACCGCGTCGCCCTGTCCCCGCAGCCGGAGGCGGTGGCCGTAAGGGGCGGTCCGGGCGGGGCGGCGCAGGGCGCCTCGCCGCCCGAGAGCGCCGGCGGGAGCGCGGTCGAGGGCGCGGTCGAGGGCTGGGCGGCGGCGCTGACGGCGGCGGGCTGGCAGGTCAGCGAGCACCGGGAGCCACGCGGCGGCGCACGCTGGCTGCTGGCCTCACCGCGCCGCGTCTAGAAGACTGCTGAAAATCTTGTGGTGGGGTTGTCCGGCCGTGGGCCGGGCGGCCCCTTTTGCTATGTGGTGGCCGGGATGAGGTGCCAGGTGCTGCCGGTTCGGGTGAGTCCGAGGTGGATGAGTCGGCGGAGGTTGAGGGCTGCCGCGCGGTGGTGGAGCCAGGTGTCGTTCTTCAGGACGCCTCGGTAGGGCACTCGTCGGTTGCCGCGGGCGACGAGCCAGGCGATGGCCCGTTCGACCGGTGGCCGCCAGCGGCGGTACTCGGCCTGCCAGTCGGAGCTGGTGGCGGCTTCGTCGCGGGCAGCTTTGAGCAGGTCGTACTTGGCGTGAACGGTGAGGACCCGGCCGGTCTTGGACTTCGTGCAGCGCTCCCGCAGCGGACAGTCGGCGCACAGTTTCCTGAACTGGGCCTGACGCTCGCCTCCCTGACGGACTTGGCCGAGCAGAACGGTGTGTCCGGCCGGGCAGGTGACCTGGCCGGCTGTGGTGTTGATGTCGAAGTCGTCGGTGGTGAATCCGCCTGGGACGGCCGGGCGTAGGGGCGGGGGTTTGAAGACCGGGTCATGGCCCTGCGCTTGGAGGTGTTCACGTAACTCGCCGGTGCTGTAGGCGGCGTCACCCAAAACGGTGACCGGGCTTTCCTCGTCCGCGAGGAGGTCCTGGGCGACGGCGGCCTCGTGGTTGCCTGCCCCGCTGCCGGCGGTCAGCGCGACTTCGGTGAACAGCCCTTCCTCAGGCTCGAACGCCACATGGGCGCGGAACCCCTCCTGGTGACGGGAGCGGTTCTTGTGGATGTGCCGGGCCTGGGAATCGACCGTGGATACGGTGCGGTCGTAGACCGTGCGACGGGCGATGCGCCACCGCCCGTCCCGCCCGTCGGAGCCGTCGGCGGGTTCCACGTCCTGCCCGGCGACCAGCGCGAGAAGGCCGACCGCGTGCGCCGCGGCTTCGCCCAGCTCCTGATCGGGCAGCCTGCCCAGCAGGTTCACCGCATCGCTGACCAGGGCGTCGACCAGCTCGGCACGGGCCTGCTCGTCGTTCCAGGCGATCTTCGGTTTGCCCGGGTCGGTGTAGTCGTGGGCGGTGCACCATTGGTCGGCGACCTGCTGGGCGCTGGGGACCTCGCGGATCACCCGGCGGATCGCGGCGACCAGCTGCGTCACGGTGTCCTGGGTGGCGACCGCGTCGTCCAGCACCGTGGAGTCCAGCGTCCGACGCTGCTTTCCCTTGAGGACACCGGTGGCCGCGACGACCTCCCTGACCTTGGTGAACAGCCGGTTCGGGTCGCTGGAGCGCTGCAATCGGCGCCGGAAATACGTCAGCAGCGAGGGATCGAAAGCGGTGTCGTGGAGCCCGAGTCCGCACGCGGCCTTCCACCGCAGGTCACAACGCAACTCCTGCACCGTCTCGAAGTCAGAGAGTCCGTACAGACTCTGGAGCACCACCGTGGCGGCCAGCATCTGCGGCGGCAGCGACGGACGCCCGTTCGCCGAGGGATACATGTCGGCGAACATCATGCCGGGAAAGATGACCTCGCGATGCTCAGCCAGGAAAGCGAACACGCTCCCAGCCGGGATCAACTCCCGGCACGACTCCCACACGTCCTCGCCGACGCTCTCCCCATCCCATTCCCCCAGCATGAACACAAGACTGGCCCCACTCCACCCGGAGCGGGGCCAGAACCCAATATTTTCAGCAGTCTTCTAGGTCCACTCCCTCCCGGACCCGGGGCGCACGCGCGCCGCGTCCGGGACGACCCCAGGACCCGGTGTCCGCGCCGCGTCCAGGACACCCCCCGGCCCCGGCGTCCGCACCCCGATGCCGTAGGACTGAGCCGTCGGATTCCCCAAGAGCACCAGGAGTTGCCGTGTCCGAGTCCCCCTTCACCGTCACGCTCGCCGTACGCGGGTACGAGACCGATGTCCAGGGGCATCTCAACCAGAGCGTGTATCTCCAGTACGCGGAGCACGCGCGCTGGTCGCTGTTCGAGGCCGCCGGCATCCGGCAGCAGGACCTGCTGGCGGCGGGAGTGGGGCCCGTCGTCCTGGAGACCACGATCCGGTATCTGCGCGAGCTGCGGGCCGGTGAGGACATCGAGGTGAGCTGCGCGTTCCTGTGGGGCGAGCGGAAGACCTTCCGGGTCGAGCAGACGGTCCGCAAGGCCGACGGAACGGAGTCTGCGCGGGTCGAGGGGGTCACGGGGCTGCTGGACCTGCGGGAGCGGCGGCTCCTGGCGAATCCGGCGGACCGCCTGCGGGACCTGGCGCGGGACCCGTCGGTTCTCGGCCTGTGAGCACTCGCCGCCCGCCGGTCCCGGAGGGACGCCGATCGCCCGTCTGACGAGGCGTCATGACGCGGCCCGCGCCCGCTCGCGGTGGCCTTCGGACGGCCATCCGGCGGACGTTCCCGGGGTGGAGGCGCGCACGGGCGGCCCGCCGGGGGTATCCCTGGCTGCGGCAGGCCGGTCGCCGGCAGGAGGCGGCCGGGGCGTCGATTCGAGGAGCCGTCATATGTCGTGGGGACGCCGCACTTTCCTGGGGGCGCTCGCCGGTACGACCGGGGCCGTCGTCGCGTGTTCACCGGCGGCCGCCGGGGACGGGGGGCCGGCGGCCGGTCGGCCCGCGACCGGCGAGGCGCGGGGCCGGTCGGCCGCTACGGGGGCCGCGCACGCCGCCGTGCGCAGGCTGCTGCCCGGCCACGCGGACCAGCTGGCCTTCGAGGACCTCGCGCGGGCGGCGGACGGCGGCGACCGGTTCCGGGTGAGCGGCCGGGAGGGCGCGATCACCGTCGCGGGCACCACACCCGCCGCGCAGCTCACGGGCGTCCGGCACTACCTGAAGCACGTCGCGCACGCGACCATCGGCTGGGCGGGCAGCCAGACCGATCTGCCGCGCCTGCTGCCCGCGCCGGGACGCCCGGGCCCTGAGGGGCGCGCGGACGTTCCGCACCGCTTCGTGCTCAACGACACGAGCGACGGCTACACCGGCCCGTACCACGACTGGTCGTACTGGGAGCGGGAGATCGACGTCCTGGCCCTGCACGGCTTCAACGAGGTCCTCGTGTACGCGGGTGCCGACGCCGTCTACCACCGGCTCTTCCAGGAGTTCGGCTACGGCGAGGAGGAGCTGCGGTCGTGGATTCCGGGGCCCGCGCACCAGCCGTGGTGGCTGCTCCAGAACCTCGCGGCCTTCCCCGCGCCGCTGTCGCGGCAACTACTGGACCAGCGGGCGGCGCTCGGCCGGCGGATCGTGGGCCGGTTGCGGGAGCTGGGCATGACGCCGGTCCTGCCGGGCTACTTCGGGACGGTCCCGCCCGGCTTCGCGGACCGCAACCCGGGGGCGCGGACCGTGCCGCAGGGCACCTGGATGGGCTTCGACCGGCCCGACTGGCTCGACCCGCGCACGGACGGCTTCGCGCAGGTGGCCGCCGCCTTCTACCGCGTGCAGGCGGAGGTGTTCGGCGTCAGCACGCTGTACAAGATGGATCTGCTGCACGAGGGCGGCAAGGCCGGTGACGTACCGGTCGAGGAGGCGACGCGGGGCGTGCAGCGGGCGCTGCTCGCGGCCCGGCCGGACGCGCTGTGGGTGATCCTCGGCTGGCAGAAGAACCCGCCGAAGGCGGTGATCGACGCGGCGGACCGCTCGAAGATGCTCGTGGTGGACGGTCTCTCGGACCGCTTCCCCGAGGTCACCGACCGGGAGAGCGACTGGCGGGGCACTCCGTACGCCTTCGGTTCGATCTGGAACTTCGGCGGGCACACCGCGCTGGGCGCGAACACCCCCGAATGGGTTTCCACGTACGGGCGTTGGCGGGACCGGCCGGGCAGCGCGCTGCGCGGGACCGCGCTCATGCCGGAGGCGGCGGACAACAATCCGGCGGCCTTCGAACTGTTCAGTGAACTCCCCTGGACGGAGGGGGAGATCGATCTGGCCGACTGGTTCCGCCAGTACGCGCGGTCCCGTTACGGGGCGAGCGATCCGCACGCCGAGGCGGCCTGGGACGTCCTGCGCCGCACGGCGTACGGGACGACGCGCGAGGACCGCTGGTCGGAGCCCGCCGACGGACTGTTCGGGGCGCGGCCCGCGCTGAACGCCGTGTCGGCCGGCAAGTGGTCGCCGAAGGCGCTGCGTTATCCGCCGGAGTCCTTCGAGCCCGCGCTCGGCGAACTACTCGCGGTACGGGCCGGGTTGCGGGGTTCGAGCGCCTACCGGCGGGACCTGCTGGACGTGGCGCGGCAGGCGCTCGCGAACCGGAGCAGGGTGCTGCTGCCCAAGCTGAACACCGCGTACGGGGACGGGGATTCTGCGGAGTTCGCGCGGCTGACGCGGCGCTGGCTCGGCCTGGTCGACCTGCTGGAGCGGCTGGTCGCGACGGACGCGGACCATCTGCTGGGGCGCTGGGTCGAGCAGGCGCGGGTGTGGGGCGCGGACGGCGCGGAGAAGGACCGGCTCCAGTACGACGCGCTGTCCCTGCTCACGACCTGGGGCACCCGGGAGGGCGCCGACGCGGGTCTGCGCGACTACGCGAACCGGGAGTGGTCGGGGCTGGTCGGCGGGCTGTACCGGCTGCGCTGGTCCACGTACTTCCAGGAGTTGGCGCGGGCCCTGGAGGAGGGCCGGGAGCCGGCCGCGGTGGACTGGTTCGCCCTGGAGGACCGCTGGACCCGCGCCCCGGGCCGGCTGCACGTCGAGCCGCAGGGCGACACGTACCTGGTGGCGGGGGAGGTCAGGGACGCGCTGGCCCGCAAGGACTGAGACCGGCGGGTGGCGCGGGGGCGGGCGGGCCCTCCTTCCCTGTGGGTGACTCCCCCACCAACCCGTCGCCCTAGGGCGGGTGTTGGGGTGGCGTGCCGTGGGGCCCCGCCCGACGTGGTGCGCACGGACACTCACGCGGGCGGGGGCGGCTCTCCCCCGGTCACTCGCGGGCGGCGGATGGTTCAGTTCGCCGCGAGGCGGGCGAGCCGTCGGGCCTCGTCCCGGGTGTCGCGGGCGATGGCCTCCTCGTCGGCGTGCACGAGACGACCGTGTTCGACGAGGGGCCGGCCACCGACGAGGGAGAGCGTGACGGGGGCGGGGGCGCCGAGGACGAGCGCGGTGACGGGGTCGGCGATCGAGGAGTGCGCGAGGGTGTCCATGCGCCACAGCACGAGGTCGGCGAGTTTCCCGGTTTCGAGGGAGCCGGTCTGCCCGGCACGGCCGAGGACCTGAGCGCCTCCGTACGTGCCCAGCCGCAGCGCCTGCCGCGCCGTCATGGCGGCCTCGCGGTGCGGGCCGAGCCGGTTGACCAGTACGGCGTTGCGCAACTCGGTGTGCAGTTCGCCGGCTTCGTTGGAGGCGGTGCCGTCCACCCCGAGGCCGACCGGGACACCCGCGGCGAGCAGGTCGGGGACGCGGGCGATACCGGCGGCGAGCCGGGCGTTGGACGAGGGGCAGTGCGCGACGCCGGTGCCGGTACGGGCGAAGGCGGCGATGTCGGCGTCGTTCATGTGGACGCAGTGCGCCATCCACACGTCCTCGCCGAGCCAGCCGGTGGAGTCGAAGTAGTCGGTGGGGCCCATCCCGAACAGCTCCCGGCAGAACTGCTCCTCCTCGCGGGTCTCCGAGCCGTGGGTGTGCAGCCTGACCCCTTTGCGCCGGGCGAGTTCGGCGCCCTGCTTGAGCAGGTCGGTGGAGACGGAGAACGGGGAGCAGGGGGCGACGGCGATCTGGGTCATCGCGCCGAAGGACGCGTCGTGGTGCCGGTCGATGGCCTCCTCGGTCGCTGCGAGCGCCTCGTCCAGGGACTCGACGGCGAAGTCGGGGGGCAGCCCTCCCTCGGAGGCGCCCCGGTCCATGGAGCCGCGCGCGAGCGTGAAGCGGACGCCGAGTTCCCGGGCGGCGGCGACGATGGCACCGGCCAGGTCGCCGCTGCCGCGCGGGTAGACATAGTGGTGGTCCATGGCGGTGGTGACGCCGCCCTTGGCCATCATGGCGAGGGAGCCCTGCGCACCGGCCCGCACCATGGATTCGTCGATGCGGGCCCAGGTCGGGTAGAGGGCCACGAGCCAGTCGAAGAGTTTGTGGTCGGTGGCCAGGCCCCGGGTGAGCCACTGGTAGAAGTGGTGGTGGGTGTTGACGAGCCCCGGGGTGACGAGGTGTCCGGTGCCGTCGACGCGGCGGACGACCTCGCGCAGACCGGCGGGCGCCGGCCCGGGGCCGATCGACTCGATGCGCTCACCGGCGACGACGACGTGGCCCGAGGCGTACTCGGTTCCGGCGGCGTCGACGGTGGCGATCGCGGCGTTCTCGATCACGAGGCGGCCGGCCGGGGCCTCGGTGCGGCCGGGCTCGGTACTGGCTGGTGTCACGAGGTGTCCCCTCGGTGCTGGCGCGGACTGCGCGGAGCTTGCGGGAGCGGGCGGCCGGCCCGGAGACCGCCGGACCCGGCCGAGGGCCCGGCGATCTTGCGAGACCGGCGGGCTGCCGGGAGATCGCTGAGACCGGCGAAGGCTCAGAGGTTGCTGAGACCGGCGACGCTCAGAGGTTGCTGAGATCGGCGGGTATGCGGGCCTCGTGACCCTCGCGCAGGATGGTCGCCTCGATGAGGCCGTAGGGCCGGTCGGCCGCGAAGAACACCTCGTTGTCGTTCTTGAGACCGAAGGGTGCGAGGTCCACGAGGAAGTGGTGCTTGTTGGGAAGGGAGAAACGCACCTCGTCGATCTCCGGCCGGTGCTCGATGATCCGTGAGCCCATCTGGAACATGGTCTGCTGGAGGGAGAGCGAGTAGGTACTGGCGAAGGCGTCGAGCAAGTGCCGGCGCACCTCGCTCCACGAGGTGTCCCAGTCGGGTGCTTCGGCCCCGTCCTCGTGCCAGCCGAAGCGCCAGCGTCCGGACACGTCGGTGGCGAGGATGCGGTCGTGGGTCTCGGGCAGCGTCGTGTACTCGTCCTTGACGAAGCCCCAGAACTCGGAGTCGGTGGAGTTGAGGACGGTGAGGCCCTTGATCCCCGAGACGACCTCCCAGCGGCCGTCCTCGTGCGTGACCTGGGCCAGCCGGGTCCCGCCGCCCTTGCGGACGAAGGAGTGGGCGGGCCCCTCCCCCTCGCCGCCGATGCGGTCCCAGGCGTACTCCTCGACGCGGACCCGGGCCCGGTGGACGGACTCCTGGCTGCCGACGAAGTGCCGGGCCAGCAGGATGGCGAACTCCTCGGGTGAGGCGATGCCGTGTTCCTTGGCGAAGGCGTACACCGTGTTCTTGGTGGTGTCGGTGGGCAGGCAGTTGGCGTTCGAGCCCGAGTAGTGCACGTCGTCCATGGCGCCGGAGAGGGCGATGGACACGTTCAGGTCCTTGATGTGGTGGGTGTCGCCGGAGCGGACGACGCGCACCACGCGCACTTCGGCCTTCCCGTACTGGTTGGGGCCGAGCACGGCCGGTCCCGCGGGGCGGGCGGCGGCCGGGGCGGTGGAGTCGGTGGCCGGGGCGGTGGAGTCGGTGGCCGGGGCGGTGGAGTCGGTCATGTCGCTAGCTCCCTCGGTATACGGAGTAGCCGAACGGGCTGAGCAGCAGGGGCACGTGGTAGTGCTCGCCCGGGGCGACGGCGAAGACGAGGCTCACCTCGGGGAAGAACACAGCGGTCTCGCCCCCGCCCCCGGTGCTGTCCTGCCGCGTGCCGTCCGGCGCGGGGACGCCGCCGTCGGCGCCTGTCGTGGTGGCGCGCAGATAGGCGGCGGTGTCGAAGACGAGCCGCACCCGCGCGGTGTCCTCTGGCAGTTCGGGCAGGTCCTTGCAACGGCCGTCGGCGTCGGTGCGGGAGGCGCCGATCTCCGTCCACGCCCCGGACTGCCCGGAGCGGGCGTGGACGGTGACGGGGACGGCGGCGGCCGGGCGCCCGAGGCTCGTGTCGAGGACGTGGGTCGACACGGAAGGAGGCGTACGGCGGCCGGGGTGGTGACCGCTGGTCATGACGGGGTCCCTTCGTGGGGGCGGATCGGCCGGCGGGCCGGGCCGGACGGCCCTGCCACGGCCCCGGTCCCCGGCTGGCGTTCGGTGCTCGCTCCCGGCTCCGGAGCCGGTCCCGGTCCTGGTTCCGGAGCCGGTCCTGGTTCCGGAGCCGGTTCCCGTTCCAGTTCCGTCAGCAGTCGGTCGAGCCTGATGCGGTGGATCTTGGTGAGTTCGGCGCGGGCGATCTCCCGCTCCCGCCCGGGGGCGTTGCCGAGACGTCTCTCCAGTGCGGCGAGCATGTCCTCGGCGCTCGCCCCGGTGGCGCAGATCAGGAAGACGTGCCCGAACTTCTCCTGGTAGGCGAGGTTCAGTGTGAGCATCCGTTCCCGCAGCCGCTCCGGCGCGCCCGCCATGCCGCGCTGTTCGCGCGCGGAGGCCGGATCGCCCGGGGTGGGGCGGCCGATCGGCGGGTGACCGGCGAGGGCCTCGTCGAGGTCGG
The DNA here is from genome assembly GCF_040656295.1 of Streptomyces sp. NPDC049954. Classification (NCBI taxonomy): domain Bacteria; kingdom Bacillati; phylum Actinomycetota; class Actinomycetes; order Kitasatosporales; family Streptomycetaceae; genus Streptomyces; species Streptomyces sp. NPDC049954. The sequence goes on along the minus strand of NZ_JBFALS010000006.1, from coordinate 486,134 downwards.
CGCCGTCGAGCACCGAGGTGGCGGTGTCGCCGGCCGCGAACAGTTCCCCGGCGTTCCGGTAGGGCCGTCCCGCGAGCAGCGCGGCCCCCCAGGACCGGCTCGCGCACACCTCACGCAGTACGGCGCTCGCGCGGGACGTGGAGAGGGAGTTGAACCGGTCGATCGGCACGGGGACCTCCGGGGCCTGGTGCGGTACGGCTGCGCATAGCTAAGACCCTCGATCCGGCCGCGTCAACACTTTGTTGAAGCCGCGCGGCGGCGGGAAACGAGGCCGATACCGGGCGGTAACGAGCGCGTCGCGGCCCGGCCGGGAGCACGTCGTAGCCGCCCGGCCGGGTGTCGGCGGCGCGTCCGCCCTGATCAGGACGTCGGCTCGGCAGCACCTTCACCGCGGGGCGCAGAGCGCTCCCGCTCGTATACGACTGCCGGTCAGGAGCGGTGGTGCGGGCGGGCCGTGTGACCTTTCCCGGCGTTCACACCGCTGTAGCCCCACTGTCAGTGCCCGCCCCTAGGCTGCACTCATGCCTCATACGCACAGGCCCGCCACTCCGCCCCGTTCCGCAGCAGTCGTCAACGCCGAGATCCGCGCCCTGTGGACGAGCGGCGGCCGGTTGTCGCAGGAGCGGCGCGAGGAGTACGAGGCCCTGCTCGCCGAGTGGTCGGCGGCGATACGCGCGGAGGTCGTCACGGCCGCCTGAGCGAACGTCGAGTGGGACGGACGGCTGAGCAAGCCGCGCGCGGGACGGACGGCTGAGCGAACCGCGCGCGGGGCAGACACCTGAGTCGCCGGTCAGATCACCCGGGGGCGCGTCGTCCGGCCTCCGTTGGCCGCCCCACGGCCGGTCATGGTTACCGTGCCGCGCCCCGGCCGCCCTCCGTACCCCGCGCACCCCGCGCGTCCGGCGCGCCCGGGCCCTCCCGGTCTTCCGCTCCCTGCGGGCCTCGCTCGCCCTTCGCGCGTTGTTCGTTGGCGTAGTTGATGTAGTTGTAGACGGTGAAGCGGCTGACGCCGAGCGCGCTCGCGACCGTTTCGACGCCGTGCCGGACGGTGAAGGCGCCGCGCCCCTCCAGCTGCCTCACGACGTCCTGTTTGGTTCTGCGGTCGAGCGCGGCGAGCGGCCCGTGGACCCGTTCGAGTCCGGCGAGTATCCGGTCCAGGGACTCGGCGAGCCGGGGCAGGCGTACGGCGAAGGCCTCCTCGCCCTCCCAGCTCAGCATCACGTCGTCCGGGCCGGCCGCCCGGGGCGCCAGGACCTGCGCGCCCAGCGCGTCGACGAGCGGCTTCACGGCGTCGAGCAGCGGGTGCCCGGGAAGTTCCGGGTGCTCCGGGTACTCCGTCGAGCCGCCGGGGCGCTCCGGGGGCGCGCTCACCGCCCGGTCTCCTCGTCGAGGACGCTGACCTGGAGGGACACCCGGGTCGCCCCGGCGTCCAGGGTCTCCTTGAGCAGACGGGCGACGGAGTCGAGTACCACGTCGGCCCGGCCGTCGGCGGTGTTGCCGAAGGGGCCGACGTCGACGGCGTCGAGGTCGGCGCCCCCGATCACCTGCCGGGCCACGAGCGCGTGTTGCGGCGTCTCGTCGAGGTCGAAGGGCTCGGTGGTGAACTCGACCCGCAATCGCACTGTGCCTCCCCGGCCGCGACCGTCGTCCGGCACCGGGGTCCGGCGCCGCACCCGACCCTAACCGAACAGGAATCGCTCACCCCCGGTCCGGGGTGATCTCCTCCACCGGCCTGGGGGCCGCGCGGGGCACGCCCCAGCGCTCGGCGGCGAGAGCGGCGGCGGCCCGCGCCCGGTCGCACGTTCCCCCGCCGGGACCGAGGAGCGCGGCCGCCTGCGCGGGCGGGGCGAGCAGGTGGGCGGGGCCGCCGGACGGGGCGACGAGGCCGGGAGCGAGCCGGGCCACCGCGCCGGCCCGGCCGGGCAGCGCCAGCGGGATGTCCCGGTACAGGCCGGCGTGGTGGGCGCTCGGCAGTGCGCAGTGCCTGCCCTCGGGGTCCACGAGGAGCAGGACGCGGCCCTGCGGGTCGAAGGCCCACACCCCGGTGGCACCACCTGCGGCCGGGGCGGTCCCCGGGACGACGCCGTGCCGTTCGAGCACCCCGGGAGCCGTGGCCGTGCCGTCCTCCAGCACCGCGGGGCCGCTCGCGTCGAGGCGGGCGCGGTAGGCGGCGAGCATCCGGGCGCCGTCCAGCGGCCCCATCCGTGCGGCGGCCTCGGCGGCGGACAACAGGTGGTAGGCGCCGAGTTCGGCCGGGGGCAGCACGATGCGGGCCAGCGCGCCCGGGCCCAGCACCCCGCCGTCCCACACGTACAGGGCCTCGCCGGGGAAGCAGCCGAACTCGGCGTACTCCTCGTGGTCCTCGCTGACCCATTCCACGACCAGCAGCCGGGAGGGCCGGACGACGAGCGCCAGTTCCTCCGCCACCTCGCGGGCGGCGCTCCGGGAGGGCCGCTCCCCTGCGTCCATCCCGCCACCGGGCAGCAACAGGTGCTCGCGGTAGCGGGGTTCGACGACCAGTACGCGTCCGTCCACATCGGTGAACAGGACGGCGGAACCGCCCCAGAAGGCGGCGCGGGAGCGGGCGTACTCCTCGGGGGCGAGGCGTACCGGCTCGGCGCGCAGGTCGTCGTCGCGCGTGGCGAACGTCATGAACAGCCTTTCTGAGAGGCGGCGGAGGACGGACCGGTGGAAAGCCTGCCCAACGGGACGCACGGGAATTCCGGGGCGAGGGTGGCGGATGTGGCGCAAGGTGGCGCGCCACGGGCGCGACGACTTGTCCGCGCGCGGGTCAGGGAGCAGGTGTGTCGTGGAACGCGCGGCGCCCACGAGGGCCAAGCAGTGCCCTGCCGCCCGGGGCCGGCGACCGGGCCGGATCGGGCCGGATCGGGCCGGATCGGGCCGGATCGGGCCGGATCGGGCCGGATCGGGCCGGATCGAGGTACCGGAGACCGATGCGCCGCTGCCGCCCGGCTCCCGGCCCCGACCACGACCACGACCACGACCACGAGCGTGGCCACGGCCACGGCCAGCGCCACCACCACAGCCATCGACCACAGTCACCGACCACACCGTTGGTATACCTCAAGACGTCAGTGCCACCCCAGGAGCAACGAAACCCCTGCCGCATTTCGGAATAAGTTCGGCTTATCACCCGAGAGCATGTCCGCCTGGTATGCCAAGTGCTAGTGTCACCTGCGTCCTTGGCAGCGTGTCGGCCGGTCGGCCGGAGCGGATTCGGCCGGGACGTCGTCTTCAGGAGGCTCCATGCGCACCCGATCCCCCGTGGCCTTCGGCAGGGCCGGTCGGTGAGCACTCCGGCGCCGGACACGGGCGGCTCGCACGTCGTGCACGCCGAACGCGTGATCCGGGACGGCGTGCTCTCCGGCGCGTACCCGCCAGGCGCCCGGCTGCGTGAGCGTGAACTGTCGCAGGCCCTCGGCTACTCCCGTATCCCGGTCCGCGAGGCGCTGACCCGGCTGGCCGCCGACGGGCTCGTGGAGCTCTCTCCCCGGCGCGGCGCCTCGGTACGTCGGCTGTCGTTGCGCGACGTGAACGAACTCTTCGATCTCCGCCTGAGCCTGGAGGTCTTCGCCGCGCGCCGGGCGGCTGAGGCGGACGCCTCCGGTCCGGCCGCGCGGCGGCTGCGGGAGCTGATGGAGTCCGCCGAGGACGCCACGCGTCGTGGGGCGGTCGAGGAGATCCCCGGCGCGAACACCGCTCTGCACGCCGGAATCGTCGCGATGACGGGTAACCACCTGCTGGAGACGGCGCTGCACCCCTCGCTGGGGCTCATGCAGTGGGTCTTCACCCTCACCGGGAACCTCGACCCCGCCGTGCAGTGCGCCGAGCACCGGGACCTGTGCGCCGCGATCCACTCCGGGAACGCCGAGCTGGCCGGCGCCGTCGCCTACGCCCATATCGAACGGGGTCGCGGCCCCTCGCTCGCGACCCTGGCCAGAATCCTCCCGGCGGAGTGACGGGGCACCCTCTCGGCTCCCCGTCCGCACCGCAGTCGTGCCGGATTCGCTCCGGACCCGGTGCCCGCCCCCGAACCCAGCCCAGCTCATAAGGAACGGAACAAGTCCGCATGCTCATCACCAACGTCCGCCCCTGGGGCGGCCCGTCGCAGGACATCGAGATCCGGGACGGTGCGATAGCCGCGCTGCACCCGCACGAGCCCGGCCGCGCGACAGCGGGCGCCTCCGTGGACGGCCGGGGCCGGCTCGCTCTGCCCTCCTTCTCCGACGTCCACTGCCACCTGGACTCCACCCGGATCGGGCTGCCCTTCCGCCCGCACACGGGGGCGCCCGGGGTCTGGGGCCTGACGATGAACGACCGGGCGCACTGGCGCGAGGACGAGTGGAGCGTCGCCGAACGGGCCACGTACACGCTGGGCCGGATGATCGAGCGCGGCACGACCCGGGTGCGCAGCTACGCGCAGATCGACGCCGACTGCGGCCTGGAGCGCTTCGAAGGCGTACTGGCCGCGAAGGAGGCGCACGCCGACCGCTGCGAGGTCGAGATCATGGCGTTCCCGCAGGCGGGGCTGTTGCGGGAGAAGGGGGTGCCGGAGCTGATGGACGAGGCGCTGTCCTCCGGCGCTGCGGTCGTCGGCGGGATCGATCCCTGCACCCTGGACCGTGACCCGGTGCGCCACCTCGACATCCTCTTCGACCTGGCCGAGCGTCACCAGGCGCCCATCGACGTCCACCTCCACGAGCCCGGCCACCTCGGCGTGTTCAGTGTCGACCTCATCCTGGAGCGGGTCCGTGCGCTCGGCATGGCCGGAAAGGTCACGCTGTCCCACGCCTACGAACTGGGCGCCGTGGACGAGGCCACGACGCGCCGGCTGATCGAGGAGTTCGCCGAGCTGGACATCGCGATGGCGACGATCGCTCCCGCGCAGCAGCTGCACGCCCTGCCGATGGCGGAGCTGACGCGGGCGGGCGTGCGGGTCGGTCTGGGCGAGGACGGGCAGCGCGACTTCTGGTCGCCCTACGGCAACGCGGACATGCTGGACCGCACCTGGCAGCTCGCCTTCACCAACCGGTACCGCAAGGACGAGCTGATCGAGCACTGCGTGGCCGTCGCCTCGCGTGGTGGTGCCTCGATCCTGGACCCGGAGCTGCCGAGGCTGAGTTCGGTGGCCGACCGCCCCGCCCTGGCCGTGGGGGACCGCGCCGATCTGTTGCTGGTGGAGGGCGAGACGGTCGCGTCCGCCGTGATGGACCGCAGCGACGACCGGACGGTGCTGCACGCCGGCCGCGTGGTCGCGGACGGGCTGCGGCTCGTCGGCTGAGAGCCGGCCGGTACGAAGCGGCCCCGTCCACCTCTCACGGGAGGCGGACGGGGCCGCTTCGTACCGGCGGAACCGCTTCGTGTGCCGGCGGAGGCTGCTTCATAGCTGCGGGCCGGTGGACCGTCTCAGGCGGCGGTGGCCGCCGCCTGCGCGGCGTCCGGCACGGTGCCGTCGTCCGCCACGAGGTGGCAGGCGACCTGTCGCCCGGCGGCGGGGCCGGTCCGCGATGCGGCCACCGTGCGCAGGACGGGCGCCTCGGCGCGGCAGCGGTCGGTGGCCAGGGGGCAGCGGGTGTGGAAGTGGCAGCCGGGCGGCGGATCCAGGGGGCTCGGCAGGTCCCCGCCGAGCACGATGCGGCTGCGACCGCGCTGTTCGGCCGGGTCCGGGACCGGCGCGGCCGACAACAGCGCCTGCGTGTACGGGTGCTTGGGCGCCGCGAACAGGTCGGCGGCAGGCGCCTGTTCGACGATGCGGCCGAGGTACATGACGGCGATGCGGTCGGCGAGGTACTCGACGGCGGCGAGGTCGTGCGTGATGAAGAGGCAGCCGAAGCCGCGCTCCTTCTGGAGGTCCGCCAGCAGGTTGAGGACGGATGCCTGGACCGAGACGTCGAGCGCGGAGGTCGGCTCGTCGGCCACGAGCAGGCTCGGGTTGACGGAGAGCGCGCGGGCGATGGAGACGCGCTGGCGCTGACCGCCGGAGAGTTCGTGGGGGCTGCGGTCGGCGAGTTCGGGGCGCAGGCCGACCTGCGCGAGGAGCGCGTCGACCCGGTCCGCCGCCTCCTGCCGGCTCGCCATCCCGTGCAGGCGCAGCGGTTCGGCGACGATCCGCCGGATCGTCATGCGCGGGTTGAGGGAGGAGGAGGGGTCCTGGAAGACGAGGTGGAAGTCCTTACGCAGGGGCCGCAGGGCGCGCGGGGACAGCGTCGTCACGTCGGTCCCGTTGATCCGTACGCTGCCGCCGGTCGGCTGGTCGAGGCGGACCACGCAGCGTCCGACCGTGGACTTGCCGCTGCCCGACTCACCGACGAGGCCTAGCACTTCACCGGGTTCGATGGTCAGGGTCACGCCGTCCACGGCGCGTACGGTGCCGCCGCCGGCCGCGGTGAAGTGGCGGGTGAGGTCCCGTACCGCGAGCACGGGTGCTTCGGTGAGGTGGGGACTGCCGGTCATCGCGCGGCTCCCTCGGAGGTGTCGGGGTGGTGGGGCCGGCGGGGGTTCGCGGGCCCTTCGGCCGCGGCCGTGACCGGGTGGTGGCACGCGACACGGTGGGTGGTGGACAGCTCTCGGGATGCGGGGCGGACGGTGAGGCAGTCGGCGCTCGCACGGGCGCAGCGAGGGGCGAATCCGCAGCCCTGCGGCTGCTCGCTCAGGTCGGGCACGAGGCCGGGGATTTCGTTGAGCCGGGCCCGGCCGCCCGCGGTGCGGCTGCCGGGGCGCAGGACGGCGCCGAGCAGCCCGCCCGTGTACGGGTGCCGGGGCGCGCCGAACAGCTCGTCCACCGGGGCCTGTTCGACGGGGCGTCCGGCGTACATGACGAGGACCCGGTCGGCGGTGTCCGCGACGACGCCGAGATCGTGGGTGATGAGCACGATTGCGGTGCCAAGGCGGTCGCGCAGGGAGCGGAGCACGTCGAGAATGCCGGCCTGGACGGTGACGTCGAGGGCGGTGGTGGGTTCGTCGGCGATCAGGACGGCCGGGTCGCAGGCGACCGCGATGGCGATCATGACGCGCTGGCGCATCCCGCCGGAGAGCTGGTGCGGGTACTCGTCGACGCGGGTGCGGGGGGCGGGGATGCCCACGAGGTCGAGGAGTTCGACGGCGCGCTCCCGGGCTTCCCGTCGCCTGAGCCCCTGGTGGCGGCTGAGCACCTCGGTGATCTGCCGGCCGATGGTGAGCACCGGGTTGAGCGAGGTCATCGGCTCCTGGAAGATCATCGAGAGGCGGCGGCCGCGCAGCGAGCGCAGTTCCCGCTCGGGCGCGCCGACCAGTTCACGTCCGTCGAGGCGAATCGATCCTCCGACGTGTGCGGTGGGCGGCAACAGGCCCATGACGGCCATCGAGGTGACGGACTTCCCGCAGCCCGACTCCCCCACGACGGCGAGCACTTCGCCGGGGGCCAAGTCGTAGGAGACGCCGTCGACGGCGTGCACGGTGCGGTCCGGTCCGCGGAAGGAGACCGTGAGGTCCCGGACGCTGAGGACGGCCTCGGCTCCGTTGGGGGCGGACCGGGAGGCGGTGGCCGTGTCGGTTCGGTTCACCGGGTACCTCCGCGGGGGTCGAGGATGTCGCGTACGCCGTCGCCGAGCAGGTTGAAGGCGAGGGTGGCAAGGACGATGACGAGGCCGGGGAAGACGGCCATCCAGGGCGCGTCGGCGATGAAGGGCTGGGCGCTGGAGAGCATCACGCCGAGGGAGGGCGAGGGCGGCTGGACGCCAAGGCCGAGGAAGCTGAGGACGGCCTCGCCGATGATGGCCGAGGGGATGCCCACGGTGGCCTGGACGATGAGCGCCGAGGTGGCGTTCGGCAGGATGTGCCGGAAGAGGATCACCCGGTCGTTGCCGCCGTTGGCGACGGCGGCGCCGACGTAGTCGAGGTGCTTGAGGCGCAGGGTCTCCGCGCGGGTGATGCGGATGATCGCCGGGATCTGCGAGATGCCGATGGCGATGGTGGCGTTCTCCAGCGAGGGGCCGAGGATCGCGGCGAGGCCGACGGCCAGCACGAGGAACGGGAAGGCGAGCAGGGTGTCGGTGAGCCGGGAGACCGCCGAGTCCGCGAAACGGCCGTAGTAGCCGGCGACCAGTCCGAGGGGGACGGCGACGACGAAGGCGAGAGCGACGGCGAGGACGCCGACCTGCATGGAGGCGGTGACTCCGACCAGGACGCGCGAGAGCTGGTCGCGTCCGAGGTCGTCGGTGCCCAGCCAGTGCGACCAGGACGGTTCGGCGAGTGCGGCGCCGAAATCTGGCCGGGCGGGATCGTAGGGGGCGAGCAAGGGCGCCAGGAGGGCCACGCACACGAACAGCGTGGCGAGGACGGCGCCGACGAGGGCGAGACGGTTGCGGCGCAGCCGGCGCAGTCCGGAGCACCAACGGCCACGCTCGGGGCCCGGCTTCGGCGCGAGCGCGGTGACGGCGGGGGCGGCCGGCGCCGGGGAGGGGGCGACGGTCATCGGGAACCTCCGAGCCGGATACGCGGGTCGACGACGGAGTAGAGGAAGTCGACCAGCAGGTTGATCAGGATGTAGGCGGCCGAGATGAAGAGCACCACGCCCTGGACCATCGCGTAGTCACGGGTGAAGACCGCGTCGATGGTGAGCTTGCCGAAGCCGGGCAGGACGAAGACCTGTTCGGTGACGACGGCGCCCGAGATGAGCTGGCCGAGTTGCAGGCCGAGCACGGTGACGACGGTGACGAGCGAGTTGCGCAGGGCGTGCCGGCCGATGACGGTGCGCGGGGCGAGTCCCTTGGCGCGGGCGGTGCGCGTGTAGTCGGAGGACAAGGAGTCGATCATCGCGGCTCTGGTCTGCCGCATGACGACGGCGGCGAGTCCGGAGCCCAGCACGATCGCGGGGAGGGTCAGGCGCCGCAGGTTCTCCAGCGGGTCGGTGCCGAAGGGCACGAAGCCGGAGGCGGCGAAGACGGGCACGGCGATGGCGAAGGCGAGGAGGAGGACGATACCGAGCCAGAAGGAGGGGATGGACATGCCGAGCAGGGCGATCCCGTTAGCCAGCCACTCCTCGGGCTTTCCGCGCCGCACGGCGGCCAGGACACCGGCGCCGATCCCGACGACGACGGCCAGGATCAGGGAGAGGGCCGCGAGTTCGAGGGTGATGGGCAGGGCCTGGGTGATCGAGTCGAGCACCGGCAGCCCGGTGCGGGCGGAGGTGCCGAAGTCGCCGGTGACGGCGTTGCTGACGTAACGCCAGTACTGCACGGCGATGTTGTCGTTCAGCCCGTACTCCTGGCGGATCGCGGCGAGCACCTCGGGTGAGGTCTGTTCGCCGGCGAGGGCCTGCGCGGTGTCGCCCGGCATGGCCCGCACGCCGAGGAACACGGCGATGCTGACAAGTCCCATGGTGATCAGCGACATGCCGATCCTGCGGCTGACGTAGGAGGTCAGCAGCTTGCGGAGATGGTTCACCGGCTCCCCTTCACGTATCCGGCTTCCTTGGCCTTGATCAGGCCGTCCCCGGAGAGCTTGATGCCGCTGACGTCCGTGGACGCGGAGACGTAGTTGACGGGGCGGTACAGGTAGATGACGCCGTGCAGCCGGTTGATCGCCTGGGTGAGCCGGCGGTAGATCTCGCGCCGTTTCGTGATGTCCGTCGTGCTGCGGCCTTCTACGATCAGCCGGTCGACGGTCGGGTCGGAGAGCTTTCCCTGGTTGTTGCTGCCGGCGGTGCCGACGAGACTGTCGATGTTGCCGGCCGGGTCGGGCTGCCCGCCCCAGCCGCCTGTCCTGGCCTGGAAATCCCCGGCCAGGGTGCGGGTCAGCCCGGTGGCGAACTCGGTGGGCCGCAGCCGTACATCGAAGCCGGCCTCGGCGGCCATGGCCTGGACGACCTGGCCGAGGCGGCTGTCGTCCGGAGTCGTGTTGATCATCAGTTCGAGTGGCACGGGCGTCCTCACCCCGGCCGCCTTGAGCAGCCGCTTGGCCTTGGGCAGGTCGCGCTCGGGGCAGGTGACCGACGAGCTGAGCGGGGTGCCCGGGGGCACCGGCCCGCAGGCGGGGGCGTACATGCCCTGGAAGACGAGCTTGTTGATCAGCTCGCGGTCCAGGGAGAGGTCGAAGGCCTCCCGGACCCGGACGTCGCGACCGAAGGGCGAGTCGACTCGGCCGGGCTTCTTGTCGATGCCGTGCACGTTGCCGACGTTCAGGGTGAGCGCCATGTAGCCGAGCGAAGGCGTGTTCAGGAGGTTGATCCCCTTCTCACCGAGGGAGCCGCGCACCTCCACCGGGCCCATCTGGTCACCGATCTGCACGTCCCCGGACCTGATGTTGGCCATTCGGATATTGCCGTCGGTGATCGTCTTGTAGGTCACGCCGTCGAGGTGGACCTTGTCCGCGTCGTAGTAGAGCGCGTCCTTGGTGAGTTCGATGCGGTCGCCGATGACGCGCTTGACGTACTTGAAGGGGCCCACGCACGAGGGGTGGCCGGCGAACTTCCTGCCGTAGGTCCCGATCGCCTTGGGCGACATGATCAGCCCAGCGGTGTTGGCGAGCCGCCCGAGGAGTGGGACGTCGGGGTGCTTGAGGTCGAGCCGCACCGTGTACTTGCCCGGGGTGGTGACCTTCTTCACCGAGTCGATCTCAGAGGCGCGCCCGGAGCCGCGCAGGTGCAGGTGGCGGTCGAGGGAGGTCTTGACGGCGCGCGCGTCCAGCGGGGTGCCGTCGCTGAAGGTGGCGTCCTTGCGGACGGCGAAGGTGAAGGTCTTCCCGCCGTTGGTGATCCGCGGCATCGAGGCGGCCAGTTGCGGGACGAACTTGTTGTCCTGGTCGACGTCGTAGAGCTGCTCGCACATGGACGCGAAGACGGTCCGGGCGACGAGGGTCGAGGTCAGGCTCGGGTCCAGCATGTCCGGATCGGACTTGAGGGCGATCGTGAGTGTGCCGCCGTCCCCGACGGGACGGGTGTCGGCGAGGCGCGGCTGGGCGACGGTCCCCTCGCCGGGCGGGGAGAGGGTGCTGCACGCGGTGGTGATCGCCAACAGGGCGACCGCCACGACAGTGGCCGGTATACGACGCACGGCGAAGGGTCCTCCTTCGGGACGGCAGGGGGAGGCGGCGGACCGGCGGCCGGTACGCGTTGAGGCGACACGGTATACCAAGCCACAGAAGCCCGCGCGGGACGTCCAGGTCATATTGCCCCAATTATTGGCTTACTTGGCAGCTCAAGGCGGGCATTGAGGCACAACTCCCCCGCGGCAACCTCCCACCCGAGACCGACTTGGTATACCGGACTGTTCACGAGGAGCCCGCCCCTCGCTGTCGACCACACGGAGAGCGGCCCGGGGAGATCGCGGAGCCCGGGCCCGGGGAGGCGCACATTGGCCGAGAGGTGACGGTCCGGCCCTGCCAGTGCCCCGTGCGGGGCGGTGGCGCGTCCACGTACCGGAACCGCGCGAGACCGCGGGAGGGCCGGGACTTCGGCCCCCGGGCATGGCCAACGACGTCCGCGCGCGGGGCGGGTGCGGGATGATGGAGGGGTCTGTCCCCGAGGTCTTGGAGTGCGTCATGGCCGCCGGAGTGTCCGTCCGCTGCCCGGTCTGCCGCAGCGTGGGCCGCTATGTGCCGCCCGCCCTGCCCTGCGCCTGCGGGCAGCCGGTGACCCCGGCGCTCGTGGACGGGGCGGAGGGCATCGTGCTGGAACACCGGACCTGGGCGGAGGACTGGATAGCGGTGCGCTGCCGCGCCTGTGACCGCACCGACCACTGGCCGTACCCCGAACTGGCCTGTTCCTGCGGCGTGTTGCTGCGCGTCGCGGTCGGGGCGGGCGAGCGGGGCGGTGGCCCGGTGCCTTCGCGTACGCCGTTCCGGCCGGTGCCCATCGCGGACGCCAGGGGCGCGGTGACGGCTGCCGCGCTGTATCTGGGCTGGCTCGGGTACGGCGAGATCCGTCGCGCCGAGGAGCCTCCCCCGCACGGTGTGGCGCTCGCTGCGAAGGGGCTGCTCGCCCACATCGAGCCGACGCCCCGGCAGGTGCGGGGCCGCGACGTGGAGTGCCTGTGGCTCGCGAGCCTGGCCGCCTCGGTCGCCCCGGTGGGCTTCACCCTGGGCGGGCCGAGCCCTGAAGCGGCGCAGAGCGCCGAGGAGTTGGGGGTGCCCCTGTTTCACCTGCAACGCTCCGGAGAGGCGCGCCCGTGCAATCCGCCCGCCGACCGGCTCGCGGCCTCGGGCGGGAAGTGACCGCCCCAGGGTGCCAGGGAGCAGCCTCGGCAAGTGACCTCCCCCAGCGATCCGCTGCGGCTCCGGCCACACCCGGACGGCGGGAACGAGGTGCTGTTCGTAGACTCCGCCCCATGCGCGTCCGCCCCGCCGAATCCGCCGACCTGCCCGTGCTCCAGGACCTCGAAGTCGAGGCGGGCCGGATGTTCCGCACGCTCGGCATGGACGCGGTCGCGGAGGACGAACCGGCGGACCTCGCCACGCTGGAGCGGTACCGGACGGCCGGCGGGGCGTGGGTGCTCGGCACGGAGCCCGGTGTGCGGGTGGCCGCGTATCTGCTGTCCGAGGTGGTGGACGGCGCCCTGCACGTCGAGCAGGTCTCCACCCACCCGAAGGCGGCGCGGCAAGGGGCCGGGGCCCGGCTCATCGAGCACGCCGCCGCACGGGCGCGGGAGGCGGGGCTCCCGGCGCTCACTCTGACGACGTTCCGGGAGGTCCCGTGGAACGCCCCGTACTACGCGCGGCTCGGCTTCCGCCCCGTCGCGGAGGACCGCCTCACGCCGGGGCTGCGGGCGATCCGCGCCCACGAGGCCGCGCTCGGGCTCGACCGGTGGCCGCGCCTGGTCATGCGCCGCCCCGTACCGGCCGGGGCGGACACCGCACCGCCGGGGCCCTGACCGCCGCCGACTCGTCTGCCGGTCAGGGCCCCGGGGCGGACGGGACCGGCTCAGCCGACCTCACCGACCGCCGGTCCCGCCCTCCGCGCGTCCCGCCGGCGTACCGGCGAACGCGCGGGTCCTTGAGGGGTGGTCACCACCCACCCCGCTGGTGAAGCCGCTCAGCGGGCAGCGTTCCGAGGCCGCCCCGGAACCCGCCTCACAGCACTTCGGAGCCCGTTTCGGAGCCCGTTTCAGGGCCTGCTTCAGGGCCTGCTTCAGAGCCAGGTGAAGCGCAGGCCCACGCCGTCGAGTGGTGCCTCGTGGCGACAGGTGTGCGCCGGATCGGTCAGTACGCAGTGCACGACACGCGGGACGTGGGTGTGGCACAGCCTCGCCACCGCGCTCCACACCACCTCGCTGACCTGCCCGCGCGCACCGCACACGGCGGGCGCGAGCGCCTCACCGCCCGGTTCAGCAGGCACCGGACGTCGGGGGCGTGTGGTGGGGGTGCCGTCCGATCTGCACGGTGCAGTCGGAGGCGGCGGACGGATCGGTGCGGCGGCCCGCGCCGGGCCCGTACCCCCAGGCCAGACGGAAGCGCCGCATCTCCTCGGCGCAGCGCTCGCACCCCGGGGCGGGGACCGGGACGCGGGGCACCTCACCGGACAGGTCGATGGGCCGCTCGCTGCCCCTCGCGCCCCTCATGCCGCATCCGGCGGGCGCACCCGGCCCGGACTCGCGGTCCACTCCCGGCCACCGCCGGGGGCCCGCAGGTAGAGCCGGCCGTGCAGGAAGTCCCGTACCACGCAGGGGACTTCACGCACCTCGTCGTAGACCAGCGAACCGATGCGCGGAACGGCCGGCGTCTGATCCTGCTGCCACTTCTCCCGAGCCTGCATTACCACCACCTCTTCCGAAGTTGATCACCACCGGTGATGCGACAACCACCGTCAGTGCGACCACCATGACACAGTTCGTGAATCGATTTCCAGGAAAAGTGCAGACTTGCAGAATGACCACTCCTACGAGTGAAGGACATGGAAAGCTATGGCCGACTGGCCAACAGCGCGTCAGACTGAGCAGCGTTGATGTGTCTCGAAGGGGGAAGAACTCATGGCCGCACCCACCGTGCGCACGCGGCAGCTCGCCGCCGAACTGCGCCAGATCCGTGACGGCCTGGGCCTCCGTATCGAGGACGTCGTGGCCCGTACCGGAGCCGCGCTCAACGGCTCCAAGATCAGCCGGATCGAGACCGGACGGGTCGGCGTCAAGATCGCCGATCTCGAAACCCTGCTCAAGGTGTATGAGATCCCGGAGGACTCCCCCGTCCACCAGCGGCTCATGCGCCTGGCCCGCAGCCGCAAGCAGCGCGGCTGGTGGCAGCCGTACAGCGACCAGATCTCCACGGCCTACGTCGACCTGATCACGCAGGAGGCGGAGGCGACGAGTCAGCGGACCTATCAGGACCGGCTGATTCCCGGCCTGTGCCAGACGGCCGCCTATGCGCGGGCGACCATCAAGGCGATCAACATGACCGATCCGGCGGAGAAGGTCGACACGCTCGTGGAGGTACGGATGGCGCGGCAGTCCGCGCTCACCCGGCCGGAGCCACTGGAGCTGTGGGCCATCATCCACGAGGCGGCACTCCGCCTGCGCATGGCGGACCCCACAATCATGCGTGACCAGTTGCAGCGTCTGCTGGATCTCACCGAACTTCCGCAGGTCTCGATACAGGTACTCCCCCTGGACGCCACCCCGCACCCCGGTCTGTCCGGAGCCTTCACCATGCTCGGCTTCGAACAGACCAAGGATCTGGATGTCGTGCTCGTAGAGAACTTGAAGACCGCTCTCTACGTGGAGAACCCTGCGGAAGTGTCCGTCTACGGCACTGCTTTCGAGCGTCTGCGCGCGGCAGCACGGCCGGTGGACGAATCAGCCGACCTCATCGCGTCACTTAAGGAACAACTCAGATGAACGCCATTCCGAACTCGGCCGTCAGCGGCCTGGTCTGGACGAAGTCCTCGTACAGCGGCGGCAACAACGACTGCGTCGAAACGGCCGCCGGGCAACTCGTCGGCCGCACGCCCGTCCGCGACAGCAAGAACCCGACCGGCCCCGCCCTCTGCTTCCCCGAACTCAGCTGGGACGTGTTCGTCGCGGCCGTGAAGGCCGACTCGCTCGCCTGACCGGGGCCCCGAACGGGAACCCGGCAGTACCCCGGCGGCGTCCCCGGCCCACAACCGGGGGCGCCGCCCTCGACGTTGACGACAAAGTTGATGACAAAGGAGAGCCATGGGAACCGCAACCAGCCTCACCTGGACGAAATCCTCGTACAGCGGCACCAACAGCGACTGCGTCGAGACAGCCGCCGGGCAACTCGCCAACCGCACACCCGTCCGCGACAGCAAGAACCCCACCGGCCCCGCCCTTTACTTCCCCGAACCCAGCTGGTCCGTGTTCCTCGCGGCCGTGAAGGCGGACTCGCTCACCTGACCGGGGCCCCCGAACGGGAACCCGGCAGCACCCCGGCGGCGTCCCCGGCCAACAACCGGGGGCGCCGCCCTCGACGTTGACGACAAAGTTGATGACAAAGGAGAGCCATGGGAACCGCAACCAGCCTCACCTGGACGAAATCCTCGTACAGCGGGGGCAACAGCAACTGCGTCGAGACAGCCGCCGGGCAACTCGTCGGCCGCACCCCCGTCCGCGACAGCAAGAACCCCACCGGCCCCGCCCTCTGCTTCCCCGAACCCAGCTGGGGCGCGTTCCTCGGAGCGGTGAAGGCGGGCACGGTCGGCTGACCAAGGCCCCGCCTTGCCCGGAAACTCCGCGACCTCGGCGTGGACGACGAGCATCCGCGTGGAGACGGCGGAAGCCGCGGATGACGGAAGGTCGCGGTGTCGGGACGGAGACTCCCTTGCCCCGGGTACCCCGGGCCGGTCGGGCCGGGACTCCGATCGCGGTGAAGGCACCCAGGCAACCAAACGGGTGCCTTCACAGCTCGGAGGTCAGGCGCGGTCCGCGCTGAAGCGCTCGTCCACGGATCGAGGCACATGCTCGCCGGGACACGGTCGCCGAGGCGGCCCTCCCACACTGAGTGCCTGACGTGCGCGGAGCAGCCCCGCGCGGTGCGGCCCCGACCGAGAGCCGATGTGGACACGCCGGTAGTGAGTAACGTCCCGCCCGCCGGGACGCGGCCGGCCAAGCGGCGTCTCCTGATCATCGAGGCGGCCACCAGGCTGTTCTCCGAAGTCGGCTACGCGGGCGTGTCGATGGCGGACATCGCCCGTGCGGTCAACGTCCAGCCCTCTTCGCTGTACCGCCACTTCCGCGGCTAGGACGAGCTGTTCGCGGCAGCCGCCAGGCAGAGCCTCGCACCGGCCCGCGCGGCGCTCGAAACACCGGGCGACTTCTATGCGCTGATGCGGGAACTCGCCGCGGCGGCCCTGGACAACCGGGCCGCCGGAGTGCTGTGGCTGCGCGAGGCCGGGTACGCGTCCTCGGAAGTACGCGAGGAACTGCACGAGGAGTTCACCGGGCTCCAGGAGTTGTTGCGAGAGCGTCTGCGTGCGAAGCGTCCCTCGCTGGAAGAGCCGCAGGCCGATCTGTTGGCGTCCAGTGCGCTGGCGGCTCTGGCGAGCGTCTCGTTTCACAGCCTCCACCTGTCGCCGAGGCGCTTCGTCGCGTTGTTGTACGAGGCCGTCCGGCGCATCTGCGACACCACGCCGCCCACCACGCGGGGAGAGGCGTCCGCTGCCGCCACGTTCACCGGGCGGGTGACGATGCGGCCCCGGCGGTAGTCGATCGTGGGGGCGGCGGCCCGGTTGATCACCGAACGGGGCGCGGCCTCCGTCACCGTAGAGGACATCGGGGAAGCGGCCGGAATCGCCGGTCCGAGCGTGTACAGCCACTTCGAGGGCAAGCAGGAGCTGCTGGCCGCAGTCCTCGACCGCGGCAACGAGTGGCTGTGGACGGAGACGACCCGCGTCTTCACCCACGCTCGCAGCGGCCAAGAGGCCCTCGACGGGCTGGTTTGCTCCTATCTGGTCCTGGCCGTCGAGCACGGCATGGCCTCCGTACTCATCGGGGACCTCGGTCAGTTCGCCGAACAGGACCGGGAACGCTTCCGTCAGGCGCAGGCCGACTACCTGCGTGAATGGTCGGCCCTGCTGTATTCCGGCCGCTCCCAGCAAGAGGAGACGGCGGCCCGGGTACGCGTCAACATGGCCGTCATGGCGATCAACCACGCGGTACGCGTGCCGCGTCTGCGCCGTCTTCCCGAGTTGGAGGAGACGCTGTTCCGTATCGCCCGGGCGGCCCTGGGGACGACTGCGGCTGCCTAAGGGTTGTCCCGTGATTGCTGGGCATCACCGGGGAGCGACGCGCAGGTCTCGGACGTACCAGTCAAACCGTGTGCCGTCCTTGCTGTACGACTGCTTGCCGGGGGCGAATCCTGCCCGCCGCGCGACTGCGGCGGATGCGGAATTCTCTGGGTCCACCTGGATCACCGCCTCCGCACCGCCCTCACTTGCCGCGTACTGGGACGCCAGGAGGACCGCGCGGGTAGCCAGGCCGCGGCCCCGCCAGGACGAATAGAGGCCGTAGGCGACGTTCACCTGGCCGGGGGCCAAGCCCTCTCCTGCGAACCGCAAGTCGATCGTCCCCGCGAGTGCCTCGCCGGTGGCGCCCACCCGGATGCCGAACGCGCGGAGAGGCCCGGCCGTGTCCCACTGTTCGCGGCAGTGCCGGAAGTACGCTTCGACGCCCTCGCGCGTGCCGGGGCCGCCGTTGAGCCAGCGGACAAGCAGCTCGTCCTCCCCCGTGAGGTGCGCCTCCACATCGTCCAGGCGCAGCGGCGACAGAGTGATGCTCCCGTCGGACAGCTTCACTTCATGCATCCGCCGATTCTTCACGCCGGCGTCGTGCAGCACCATCGGATTCCACAGGACGTCGTCCAGAGCTCCCCCGCCACAGGAGATGATCTTGATGTGGCTGGTGTGATCACGGCGTCGGAGCCGTCCTGGACAGCCCCGTTCACCGGGCTCAGCCCGCGCGCCTTCGGAAGCTGGTGACGGCGCTGCGGCGCCAGAGTGCGGACACGGTCCGCAAGGGCCGGCCGCGGAGCCTTCCGCTGGAGAACCGGGCACTGTTGGTCGCAGCCTACGGGCGAACGAACCTGACCACGCGGCAGCGCCATGCTCGACATCGCCCGCCTGCACAACCTCGCCCTCGCCGGATAGTTCAGCGGGCAGCACGGCAATCAACCATGCCCGAGGCAACCCGAAGATCATTTACGGGGCACCCCTTGGCGGCCATCGGCGCATGGCTGTGACCAGCACACATCAAGCGCGTCCAACACCGGCCCGCAGGCATGGAGGTGCTCTCACTCCACGGCAGCATTGAGGAGAATCTGCGCCAGCTCGCGCGGCTGGGAGAACATCGGCCAATGGCCGGTGGCCATCTTGACCAGCCGCCAGCGCTTGCTGTTCAGCAGCTCGGCCACATCCTCGTCGGGCTCGGCGCCGTCTGGCTCGGCCCCTGGCATCACGCACAGGATGTATGTCGCCGGAAGTTCACCGAGCGGCCCCGCCAGCACAGCGGGCTCGGTCAGCGTGGCACCTGGGTGAGGCGTCGAGCCACGCACGAGGCGTGCGATCTGCTCATCGGTGAGACCTTCGCCGTCGTAATGAGCGGCTGGGGCGAGCGGCCAGAACCCTCCGCTCTCGGCGATTGACGCCTCCACTGCCGCCCCGCCGTCCGGCCAGGCGGAGACAAACGACTTGCCGTCAGTCGGAACACTTGAGTCGACGAACACCACGCGGGCCAGTCGGTCACCGATCCGCTCCGCGGCCTGACCGACCGGGATGCCCGAGTAGCTGTGACCCACCAGGACCACGTCACGCAGACCCCGGCGTTCCACCTCGGCAACGATGTCCTGGACGTGTGTCGCTTGCCCCGCAGGTACACCCCGCTTGTCAGCAAGACCGGACAGCGTCAACGGACAGACGCCGTGGCCGGCCGCACGCAGATACGGCACCACCTCGCCCCACGCCCACGCCCCCAGCCGTGCACCTGCAACCAGCACGAAATTCACCATGCCCGCACCGTAGCGGGGCAGCCCGACGATCTCTCAGAAAATACTTTCGGTACACGCCCTGGGCCGGCCGTGCGGCCGGGGGCCCGGCCGGAGGCACGGATCAGGTGGCGGCCTCCGCCTCGGCCTCCGCCTAGCCTCGGCGAAGAAGTCGAGAAGGGCGAGGGCGCCGGTCACCGGCTGGTCGCTCAAGACCTGGTGCCCGCACTCTTCGAGCACGTTCAGCCGCGACCGGGGAATGCGCTCGGCCAGTTGACGGGCATTGGCGACGGAGACGAGCCGGTCCTGCGCGCCGTGGAGAACGAGGGTGGGACACGCGAGGGTGCGCAGCTCTTCGAGACGCTCCCAGCCGACGGTGGCGGCGAGTTGCTGGTTGTAGCCCTCCTCCGAGGTGTCGTGCTGGGCGCGGACACCGAGGTCGGCCTCCTGCTCGGCGGGGGTCGCGCGGGCGTAGGTCAGGGCGGCGAGGTGAGCGGTGCGCTCCGTGGGAGGCATCGTCCCGGCCCGGCTGATCGCCTCCAGGCCGGCCTGGTCCTGCGTCATGTGAGGCGAGCCCGCATGAGTGGAGACCAGAGTCAGGCTGGAGACGAGTTCCGGACGGGTGAGCGCGAACTGCTGGGCGATGAGGCCGCCCATGGACATGCCGAGCACGTGAGCGCTGCTCGCTTGCGCCGCGTCGAGAACGTCGGCGACAGCCCCGGCGAGCGTGTCCATGGTGAAGGAGCCCCGCGACGCGGGTACGTCCGGTGCCCAGGTTGTCCAGCGTCAGGACCCGGTGCCGACCGCTGAGCATGGGCACCAGACGGAACCACACGGCGGACGGGGAGCTGAGCCCGTTGACGAGAACGACGGGAGGCCCGTCTCCAGCGGCCTCCCACCAGACGTGGTGCGGGCCCGAGGCTGCGAACGGCCTGACCATCCTCCTTGGTACAGGCGTGGAACGGGGCGGACTCCCGGAGCCCGGATCGTCGCCGGGGGCCGGGGGCTGCCCGGTGGGACGGGGCGGGGTGCGGTCAGGCGCGGGTCATACCGCCGTCGACGTCGAGGACGACGCCGTTGCGCGTTGTTCGCGCTCCTCGCTCCCTTCCTCGCCGCCGATCTGCCGAAGTGAGCCGACGCGACGCCGGGGGATCACGGCCGGCGGCTGGGGCGTTCGTCCCAGCGGTGCGTTGTCCAGGACCGCCGGATCGGGCCGCGCACGGTGACGATCGTGTCGGCGGGGCCGAAGAGGGCATCAACGGCAGTGCCGCGACGCTCGTGGCACCGGGCGGGAGCGTCGCAACTCCATGATCACCGGGGCCTGCCCGTGTCCGTCACTCCGAGGAGGCGGCCTCCCGGATCAGCGGCTCGAACTCCCGCCGCACATAGGCGTCGAACGGCGCGGTCAGGGCACCGTCGATCACCCGTCGCACCCCGTGCCGCGCCGCGAACTCCTTGATGGCCGTGCGGCTGTCCGGCTCCACTCCCCCGCCGATGACCAGCACCCCGAACCTCTCTGCCGCGAGCAGCGTGCGGGCCTCCTCGTCGGTGCTCGCCCCCTGCGCCTCGAAGCCGTCCGCGCGCAGCGTGGCCAGCACCTGCGACACTCTGGCGGGCGTTCTTCCCAGCACCAGCGTTTGCATGGCCGTTCCTCCTCGGTACGCCGTCGACGTCTGCTCAGCCGAACCTAAGGGCTGTCCCGCAATTCCTGGCGGGCGCACGACGACAGCTACGGCACCTCGCCGCGTTGTCGAAACGCCCGAATACATCCAGTATGCGGGCGCTTCTCCGCCTTGCGATGCACCGCATCTGACGCCGTGCGCTGATCCACCAGGAATTGCGGGACAGCCCTTAGAAGCTCAACCCCGCTTGAGGTCAATCCCCGTCGGCTTCGTGACGTCGCTCGGCGCCCGCCCCGCTCATCCCTCCCGGCGCGACTTCCACAGCAGCCACATGAAGTAGGGCGCGCCGATCACGGCGGTGACGAGGCCGACCGGGATCTGCGCGGGCGCGATGACGGCCCGGCCGATCAGGTCGGCGACGACCACGAGGAGCGCGCCCAGGAGCGCGGAGACCGGCAGTACGCGGGAGTGGCGCTGCCCGACGAGGGCGCGCGCGGCGTGCGGGGCGACGAGGCCGACGAAGCCGATCACGCCGACCGCCGCGACCGAGGACGCCGTCAGCAGGACCGCGAGGGTCAGCAGCAGGAGGCGGGTCGTGCCGAGCCGGATGCCGAGCAGCCGCGGGGTGTCGGGGTCCAGGCCGATGAGGTCGAGTTCGCGGCGCCTGAACACCAGCAGCGGCAGCGCCACAGCCAGGACGACGAGCACCGGGACGACCTCGGGGAAACTGCGACCGTAGGTCGAACCGGACATCCACGTGAGCGCCTTGGTGCTGTTGAACGGGTCGGTGAGGGTGATGAGCAGGCTCACGAAGGCCGAGGTGCCGGTGGAGACACCGATGCCGATGAGGACCAGCCGGTTCTGCTCCAGTCCGTGCCGGGCGGCCAGTCCGAAGACGAGTACGGCCGCCGCCCCGGCCCCGGCGAGGGCCGCGCCGTTGACGAACCAGAAGCTGGCGAGCGGTACGGCGGTGATCGTGACGACGGCGCCGACGCCCGCGCCGCCGACGACGCCGAGGATGGCGGGTTCGGCGAGCGGGTTGCGGGACACGGCCTGCACGACGGTGCCCGCGACGGCGAGCGCCGCGCCGGCCAGGAGGGCAGCGGCGACCCGGGGCACGCGGGTGTCGAGCAGGTACGTCACGAACTGGCCGGACCGGCCGCTGAGCCAGTAGCCGACGTCGCCCAGGCGCAGCGTCGCGTCCCCGAGCAGGGTCGCGGCGATCACGGCGGCGACCAGCGCGACACTCACGACGACGAGCGTCACGACGTACGCGCGGCGGCCCCGCAGCTTCGCGAAGGCCGTGGAGCCGCCGGTGTCGCCCGCGTCGCGGGAGCGGTGGGCGAGGAGGACGAGGACGACGGCACCGAACACGGAGGTGACGATGCCGGTCGGGACCGCCGCCCCGCTCTGCGCGCCGAACAGCGCGCGCATCAGGACGTCCGCGCCGAGCAGGACGAGGACACCGGCGAGCGCGGAGGCCGGGACGAAGACGCGGTGGCGCAGCAGTCCGGGCGCCCAGCCGCCCAGGAGCCGGACGACGGCCGGGGCGCACAGGCCGACGAAGCCGATGGGCCCGGCGACGGTGACGGCGACGGCGGAGAGCAGCACGGCGAGGACGACGGCGATACCGCGCGTGACGCGCGGGTTGACGCCGACCGCTGCGGCGCCGTCGTCGCCGAGCGCGAGGATGTCGAGCCGCCGGCCGAGGGCGACGAGGGCGAGCAGGACGACGACGGCGACCGGCGCGAGCCGTGCGACGCCGCTCATCCCGGACTGCGCGAGGCTGCCGTTGCCCCAGGCGAAGAGCCCGGTGGTCTCCTGCGAGCGCAGGAGCAGCAGCATCTGGCTCAGCCCGCTGAACGCGAGGGTCAGCGCGGAGCCGGCGAGGACGAGGCGGATCGCGCCCGAACCGGCCCGCGACAGGCCGAGGACGACGGCGGCGGCGATCAGCCCGCCGAGGAAGGCGGTGCCCCCGGCGGGCAGCGCGGGCAGCGAGACGCCGAAGGCGGCGAAGGCGACGACCGCGAGGTAGGCGCCCGCGTTGACGGCGAGCGTGTCCGGCGAGGCCAGTACGTTGCGCGACACCGACTGGAGGGCCGCGCCGGCCGCGCCGAGGGCGCAGCCGACGAGGAGCCCCGCGCACAGCCGGGGCAGGCGGGAGGCGACCAGCACCGCCCCGGCCTGGTCGGAGCCGTCCCGGTCCGATCCGAGGGTGACGATCGTGCGCCACAGGGTGTGCAGGCTGACCGGTGCCGTGCCCTGGCTGATGTGCACGACGGACAGGGCGAGCAGCACGAGGAGGGCGGTGACGGCGAGCAGGGTCAGGCGGCCGCCGCGGCGCGGCCCGGGCACCACCGGGGTGGTGGCGTCCGGGGCCCGCCGGGGGGTCGCCGTGCCGGTCGCGGGGGCGGGCCGGGGGGTGCGGGTCGGGGTGCTCATGTTCAGTCGGTCAGCGCGTCCACGAGCGCGTCGACGTAGTCCTTGGCGGCGGCGGTGCCGCCGAACATCCAGACGCCGTCGGGCAGTCGGTAGACCTGCTTCTTCTTCACGAAGGGCAGCGACTTCCACACGGCGTTGTCCTTGAGCCCGTCGGCGAAGGGGTCCTTGCCGTCGACGGAGTTGAAGATGTACGCGAAGCGGGCGTCACCGATCTTGGTGAGGCCCTCGACATCGGTCGAGCCGAGGCCGTACGCCTTGTCGCCCTTGACCGTCCACGGGTCGACCAGGCCGAGTTCGGTGTTGAGGTCGGAGAGCAGCGAGCCCTTGGCGAAGGGGCGCACCGAGACCTGGTTGCCCTCCTTCCAGCCGTCCGCGAAGGCGAGCTTCTGGCCCTTGAGCCCGGCCTTGTCGAGCTTCTCGCGGCCGTCCTCGATCGCCTCGTGGAAGGACGCGGTCTCCGCCTCGGCCTCCTTCTCCTTGCCGGTGGCCTTGGCTATGAGGTCCATGGTGTCGAGCATCTGGTCGATCTGCCGGCTCGCGTCGGCGGCCTTCGTGACCAGGACGGGGGCGACCTTGGACAGCTGCTTGACGGCCGAGTCGGACAGGTCGGTGGTGGCGACGATCAGGTCCGGCTTGAGGGAGGCGACGGTGCCGAGGCTGGGCTCGCCGCGGGTGCCGATGTCCTTGGCGCCGCCGCGCAGCGGGGCCGCCTTGTCCCACGCGGTGTAGCCCTTGACGTCGGCGACGCCCACCGGGTCGACGCCCAGCGTGACGAGCGACTCGACGACGTTCCACTCGGTGCCCACCACCCGCTTGGCGGGGCCGTCGAGCTTCACCTTCTTGCCCGTGGCGTCGGTGACCGTGAGCGAGGAGCCGGCCTTCGACTCCTCCTTCGGCGCCTCGGTGCTGCCGCAGGCGGCGAGCGCGACCGCCGAGGCGACGGCGATCACGGGCCAGGCCAAACGCTTGCTGTTCATGAGGGTCTTCAGGGCCTTTCGGTGCGGAGGTGGTGTCTGCCCACCGCACGGGTGCGGGGGATGTCGGTGGCGGGGTCGTGGGCGACCTCGATACGGATGCCGTAGGTGTCGGTGAGCCGCTGGGCCTCGTACACCTCGGCGGGGGTGCCGGCGGCGACGACGCGGCCGGACTTCAGCAGGACGACCCGGTCGGCGACGGCGGCGGCCTGGTCGAGGTCGTGCAGGACGACCCCGACGGTCACGCCGTGCGTGTCGGCCAGGTCGCGGACCAGGTCGAGGATCTCGACCTGGTAGCGCAGGTCCAGGTAGGTGGTGGGCTCGTCGAGCAGGAGGACGTCGGTGTCCTGGGCGAGGCAGCAGGCGAACCAGACGCGCTGCAACTGGCCTCCGGACAGGTTCTCGACGCCCCGGTCGGCGAGTTCGGTGGTGTCCGTGACGGACAGGGCGTGCTCGACCAGGCGGGGGCCCTCGGGGTCGGTGCCGCGGAACCGGTGCCGGTAGGGGTGGCGGCCGAAGCCGACCACCTCGCGGACGCTGAGCCCGGCGGGCGCGGTACGGCTCTGTGCGAGCAGCGTGATCCTGCGGGCGAACTCGGTGCGGGAGAGGGCGAGCGCGTCGACCTCCCCGGTGTCCTCGGCGGACACCGTGACGCTGCCGGTGCGGGCCCGGTGCAGCCGGGCTATCGAGCGCAGCAGGGTGGACTTGCCGCTGCCGTTGGGACCGATGAGCGCGGTGACCTTGCCGCGCGGCAGGCGCAGGTCGGCCTCGTGCACGACGTCGGTGCCGTCGTAAGCCACCGTCATGCCGCGCGCGTCGAGGCCCGTCGCGGGCTCGGCGGCCTCGGGCCCGCAGCCCTGCGCCAGGTGCCCGGCGGCAGCGGTCACAGGCAGGGCCCGCCGCTCCGGGCCGTCTTCTCGGTCGAGTGCAGTCACGATCACGAGCTGAGGTTAACCTAACCTAAGTTAATAGGGGAATCCAGCCTCGCGATCGACTTTTTCGGCCGAAACGGCCGGGTATGAGCGCCCCTGCGCGGCGCGAAACGGCGCGGGCCGCCGGTCCCACGGAGGGACCGGCGGCCTGCTGTTCGGTGAGGGACGGGCGGGTCAGCGGTGGGTGCCGTACCTCGTCTCGAAACGGTGGAAGGCCGCCTCCTGGCGCCATTCGACGGTGGCCTTCGCGCTGGCGGCCAGCAGGTCGCGACACCTGGGCCCCGGCTCCGAGACCCCGGGCAGCGCTCCGCGGCACGCGGCGACCGGTGTCCATCCCTGCCGGGTGGGGTTGCCGGCCCACAGACTGGCGCCGGGCAGGAAGGCGTACTCCAGGGAGGCGCGGGCGAGGTCCTTCAGCTCGGGGTAGCCGAGGCCGTAGGTCCGGTGGGCGTAGGCGTACTCGTGACCGATGTCGATGCGCGAGACACCCGGGTCGTCGGTGGCGAGCACGACGGGGACCCCGAAACGCCGGTAGGTCGCGAAGGGATGGTCGTCCCCCTTGACGCCGAGGATCTGCGCGTTGCTGCTGAAGGGCACCTCGACGGCGATCTCCCGGGCGGCCATGGTGCGCGCGGTGCGCCGCCAGCCGTCCTCGTGGACGAGGTCCACCCCGTGCCCGATCCGCTCGGCCCCGGCGACGTTCACGGCCTCCTTGATGTGGAAGGAGAGGTCCTCCGGCTTGACGAGGCCGGGCCACAACTCGCCCGCGTGCAGCGTGACATGGGCCTTCGGGTACACACCGCGCAGATAGTGGAGCATCCGCATCTGGAGGCTGTAGTCGGCCAGCGCCCGCTCGCCGTCCTCGGGCTGCACGAGGTTGACGGCGACGAAACGGTGGTCGCGTTCGGCCAGCCGCATGCCGAGCGCCATCTGCGTGAAGACGCGCTCCGGGGCGCTGCCGCGCGAGACCTGGGCGACCCAGCGCACCGTCAGCCCGCAGGCGGGGCGGGCCTGCGCGCTGCCGCAGTGCTCGACGGCGCGGAACTCGGCGTCGGCCTCGTCCGACTCCCGGCCCGCCTCGGTCACGAGCCGGTCGAGGCGGCCCGCCGCGGTGAGCTTGCGGTGCAGCGCCGCGAGGTCCTGGTCCCAGCCGACCTCGGCGGCGAGCTTCTTCGCGCCGTCCGAGGCGGGGGTGACGAGGGTCTCCAGGTAGAACTGGTTCTGCGCGACGACGGTGTCGGCGACGTTGGCGAGCAGCTTCCCGCGATGACGCGAGGTGACCTCGCCGAACTTGCCGAAGGTGTCGAAGAAGTGGTCGTGCCCGTTGCCGTCGGCCGGGAAGTCCTGCATCGACCAGGACCGCACGATACGGTCCCGGAACCCCTTGTCCGTCCGCGCCTCTGCGGCCGGCCGGGTGCCGGGCCCGCACGGCGCCGCGAGGGCCGTGTACGTCGCCGTGTCGATGCACAGCCCGTCCTCGGCGGCCAGTTCGACGAGGTACTCCGTGGAGACGGCTCCGGACAGGTGGTTGTGCAGGTCGCCCCCCTTCGGCAGGGCGGCGAAGAAGCGGCTGAGCGAGCGGGGTTCGTCCCGGACGGCGTCGAGGTAGGCGCTCGCGCCCCTCTCCGCCGCCGTCGCCCCGCGCGCGCCGCCGTCGGCGGCGTGGGCGGCGTGGGCGGCAGGGGCAGGGACGAGCAAGGCGGACAGCGAGAGCAGGCCGGCGGCGAGGGACAGGCCCCGGCGTCCGGGGCCCGCGGTGCGGGGGAGTTGAGAATTCACGCGCCCATGATCAGCGGCAGTCACCGCCCCTTACCGCCCACTTCGGCAGAAGATCACCCGGTTGGCCGAGAAAAGCCACCCGCGGGCCACCAGGCCCTCACTCCGGACCCATGGGCACACGGCCCTCAACTCCGCTTTCGGTCAGACGGGTTGACCGAAAGTCCACCCTTGACCGAACACCGACAACACGCGGACGATGCCGTGTCCCGTCCCACTCCCCACGCCACCGGAGTCCCCATGCGCCGGAACACCACTCGTCCCCCGAAGTCCCCGCGCCGGGCCGCCCTCCCGCTCGCCGCGCTGGGCGGAGTCCTCGCCCTCCTGCTGGGACCGGCCGCCCAGGCGGGCGCCTCGGCCGAAGCGGTCGCCGCCGCCCCCGACATCGCGGTCGCCGACGTGAAGGCCGACCTCAAGGCCCTCCAGGACATCGCGACCGCCAACGGCGGCAACCGCGCCCACGGCCGGGCCGGCTACCGCGCCTCGCTCGACCTCCTCAAGGGCAGGCTGGACGCGGCCGGATTCACCACGACCGTCCAGCAGTTCACCTCGGGCGGGGCGACCGGCTACAACCTGATCGCCGACTGGCCGGGCGGCGACACCGGGAAGGTCCTGCTGACCGGGGCCCACCTCGACTCGGTCACCGCGGGCCCCGGCATCAACGACAACGGCTCCGGCTCCGCGGCCGTACTGGAGACCGCGCTCGCCGTGGCCCGCACCGGCTTCCACCCCGCCAAGCACCTGCGGTTCGCGTGGTGGGGCGCCGAGGAACTGGGCATGGTCGGCTCCAAGAACTACGTCAGCAAACTGACGACCGCCCAGCGCTCCACGATCTCCGGCTACCTGAACTTCGACATGGTCGGCTCCCCGAACCCCGGCTACTTCGTCTACGACGACGACCCGGCCATCGAGAAGACCTTCCAGCAGTACTTCACCGGCCTCGGCATCGTGACCGAGCCGGAGACGGAGGGCGACGGCCGCTCCGACCACGCCCCGTTCAAGAACGCGGGCATACCCGTGGGCGGCCTGTTCAGCGGGGCCGACTACATCAAGACCGCCCAACAGGCCGCCCAGTGGGGCGGAACGGCGGGCAAGGCCTTCGACGCCTGCTACCACCGCTCCTGCGACACGCTCACCAACATCGACGACACGGCACTCGACCGGCACAGCGACGCCGTCGCCTACGCCGTGTGGAACCTCGCGGGCTGAGACGGGGCGGTGCGGGTGCGGACGCCCCGGGCGCCCGCACCCGCGGCTACGGCACCCCGGGCTCCCCCGCCGAGGTCGCGGCGGTGCCCCGCGCCCCGTACCGCTCGCGCAGTTCGATCTTGCGGACCTTTCCCGAGACCGTCATCGGGAAGGAGTCGAGCACCCGCAGCAGGCTCGGGATCTTGTAGTGGGCGAGCCGGTCGCGGCAGAAGTCCTGGAGTTCGGCGAGGACCGGCGGGTCCCGCGGATCGCGCGGGACGACACAGGCCAGGACCTCCTCCCCGTACCGCTCGTGGGGGACGCCGACGACCTGCACGTCGGCGATCTTCGGGTGGGCGTACAGGAACTCCTCGATCTCCCGGGGGTAGATGTTCTCCCCGCCCCGGATCACCATGTCCTTGATCCGGCCGACGATCTCGACGTATCCGTCCTCCCGCATCACCGCGAGGTCCCCGGTGTGCATCCAGCGGCCCGCGTCGATCGCCTCTGCGGTGCGCTCGGGCTCCTCCCAGTAGCCGAGCATGACCGAGTAGCCCCGCGTGCACAGTTCACCCGTGCCGCCGCGCGGGAGGGTCACCCCGCTCACCGGGTCGACCACCTTGACCTCGATGTGCGGCAGCACCCGGCCGACCGTCGCGGTACGGCGTTCGAGGTCGTCGTCGCTCCGGGTCTGCACCGAGACCGGGGAGGTCTCCGTCATGCCGTAGCAGATGGACACCTCCGCCATGTGCATCTCGGCGACCACCCGCTTCATGACCTCCACGGGGCACGGCGAGCCGGCCATGATGCCGGTGCGCAGCGTCGACAGGTCGTAGGAGGCGAAGCCGGGCAGGTTCAGCTCCGCGATGAACATCGTGGGCACCCCGTACAGGGAGGTGCAGCGCTCCTGGACGACGGCCTCCAGCGTGGCCCGCGCGTCGAAGGAGGGCGCGGGAATCACCACGCAGGCGCCGTGCGAAGTGGCCCCGAGGTTTCCCATGACCATGCCGAAACAGTGGTAGAAGGGCACCGGCAGACACACCCGGTCGGCCTCGGTGTAGCCGACCGTCTCCCCCACCCAGTACCCGTTGTTGAGGATGTTGTGGTGGGAGAGCGTGGCCCCCTTCGGGAAGCCGGTGGTGCCCGAGGTGTACTGGATGTTCACCGGGTCGTCGCAGGACAGGGTGGCTTCCCTGGCGGCGAGTTCGTCCTCGGGCACCCCCGCCCCGGCGGCGGTCAGCGCGTCCCAGGAGGGCTCACCGATGTACACCACCTCGCGCAGTGCGGAGCACTCCGTACGCACCTCCTCGGCGAGCGCGCGATAGTCGGTGCCCTTGTGCCCGGTCGAGGCGACGAGCAGCCCGGTGCCGGACTGCCGCAGCACGTGGGCCAGTTCATGCGCGCGATAGGCCGGGTTGATGTTGACGAGGATCGCGCCGACGCGGGCGCTCGCATACTGGAGCAGCACCCATTCGGGGCAGTTGACGGCCCAGACACCGATCCGGTCGCCCTTCATGACCCCCCGGGCGAGCAGCCCGCGCGCCAGTTCCCCGACGGCCGCGCCGAACTCGGCGTAGGTCCAGCGCCGCCCGGAGGGCACGTCCACGAGGGCATCATGTGCGGGGAACTCCCTTACCACGCGGGCCAGATCGGCGCCGATGGTGTCGCCCAGCAGTGGCGTCCGGGCGGTGCCGTGCGCGTAGGACAGCGCGGGGCGCGCCGTGGCCTCGGCCGCGGTGGGGGCGCTCATCGGTAGTCCTCCTCGCGGTACTCGGCGTCCGAACCGGCGGCGGTCGCCTCGCGCAGCTCGATCCGGCGGATCTTCCCGGAGACCGTCTTGGGCAGCGGGCCGAACTCCAACCTGCGCAGCCGCTTGTAGGGGGCGAGGACCGCGCGGGAGTGCTCGAACAGCAGCTTCGCGGTGTCGGCGCCCGGCTCCCAGCCCTCGGCGAGGACGACGTACGCCTTCGGGACGTTGAGACGCAGGGAGTCGGGGGCGGGCACGACGGCGGCCTCGGCGACGGCCGGGTGCTCCAGCAGCGCGCTCTCCAGCTCGAACGGGCTGATCTTGTAGTCACTGGCCTTGAACACGTCGTCGGCGCGGCCGATGTACGTCAGGTAGCCCTCGGCGTCGCGCGCGCCGATGTCGCCGGTGCGGTAGAAGCCGCCCGCGGTCGCGGCGGAGGTGCGTTCCTGGTCGCCGTGGTAGCCGTTCATGAGGCCCGCCGGCCGCGCGGACAGGTCGAGGCTGATCTCGCCCTCGGCTGCGCCCGGCTCCCCGGTGACGGGGTCGAGCAGTTCGATGACGAATCCGGGGCTCGGGCGGCCCATCGAGCCGGACTTGACGGGCTGCCCCGGGGTGTTGGCCACGGCGACCGAGGTCTCGGTCTGCCCGAACCCGTCCCGGATGGTCACGCCCCAGGCCCGCTTGACGTGCTCGATGACCTCGGGGTTCAGCGGCTCGCCCGCCGCGACCACGGAACGCGGCGGGGTGCGCAGCGCGCTCAGGTCGGCCTGGATCAGCATGCGCCACACGGTGGGCGGGGCGCAGAAGCTCGTGACGCCCGCGCGGTCCATCTCGGTCATGAGGCGGCCCGCGTCGAACCGTGTGTAGTTGAAGAGGAAGACGGTCGCCTCGGCGTTCCACGGGGCGAAGAAGTTGGACCAGGCGTGCTTGGCCCAGCCCGGCGAGGAGATGTTGAGGTGCACGTCGCCCGGGCGCAGCCCGATCCAGTACATGGTGGACAAGTGGCCGACCGGATACGAGAGATGGGTGTGCTCGACCAGCTTGGGCCGGGCCGTCGTGCCGGACGTGAAGTACAGCATGAGCGTCTCGTCGCAGCGGGTCGGCCCGTCCGGGGTGAAGGCGGCGGGGGCGTCGGCCGCGTCGGCGTGGGAGAGCCAGTCGGGGCGGGGCGCGCCGACCGCGATCCGGGTGTAGTCGCCGGGCACCTCCTCGAACTTCGCGGTGTCCTCGGAGCGGACGATGACGTGCCGGGCCTCGCCGCGGTCCACCCGGTCGCGCAGGTCGAGGGCGCCGAGCAGGGGCGTGGCGGGGATGACGACGGCGCGCAGCTTCATCGCGGCGAGCATCAGCTCCCACAGCTCGGCCTGGTTGCCGAGCATCATGAGGATGCGGTCGCCGGGCCCGACACCGTGCCCGCGCAGCCAGTTGGCGGCCCGGGAGGAGCGGCGGGACATCTCGGCGTAGGAGATCTCGACGCTGCCGCCGTCCTCCTCCACGATGTGCAGGGCGGTGCGGTCGTTGCCCTCGGCGATCCGGTCGAACCAGTCGAGGGCCCAGTTGAACAGTTCGGGGCGCGGCCAGCGGAAGGTGTCGTAGGCGGTGCGGTAGTCCTCGCGGTGCGCCACGAGGAAGTCGCGCGCGGCCCGGAACTCGCGGGTGGCCGAGGGCTCCTGGGAAGCGGGGGCGCCGGTCGGGGACGCGTCGGAGGCAGGTGCCCCGGGCGCGGGCGCCGCCGAGCCGGGCGCCCCCGGAGCCCGCGCGTCGCCGCCGGGTCCGGCCGCCTCGCCTCGGGGCGCGGCGTCCCGGTCCGCGTGTCCTTCGGGGGGCGTTGCCGTCATGTGTCCTCCTGGTTGCCAGACCTCTCCCCACCATCGTGTACGCGTGACGTGGGTCTCACTACCCCTGTTCGGGGGTGGCGGCGTATTTTTCCTGGGCGCGGTGGCGGACGGAGGCACATATGGCGGCGGACACCCAGGTCGTGGGCCGGGCGGACCCGGGTGACGCGGGCGACATCCGCGCCGCCCTGCTGCGGCTGCGGCGCGCCACGGGACTGCCCGTGGCCTTCGGCGGCCCGCTGCGCGGCGGTCACCGGGTGCGGATCGGCGAGTTGAGCGGCACGGGTACGGCGGCGCTGGACGGCCTCGCGGTGTCGGCGGGCAACGGCCTGGGCGGGAAGGCGGTCGCCCTGAGCCGTCCGTGCACGGTCAGCGACTACCGCCGCGCGCGTTCCATCAGCCACGAGTACGACGTGGCGGTCGCGACGGAGGGCTTGCGCGCGGTGCTCGCGGTGCCCGTGGTCGTACGGCGCCGGGTGCGGGCCGTGCTGTACGGGGCGCTGCGCTCGGCCGAGCCGCTGGGCGACCGGACGCTGCACGCGGCGGTCGAGGCGGCCCGCGACGTCGAGCAGTCCCTCGTCGTGCGGGACGAGGTGCGTTCCCTGCTCGCTGCGGCCCGGGAACCGGTGGACTCGGCCGCAGCCTGGGAGGAGGTCCGCGAGGCGCACGGGGAGCTGCGGGCCCTCGCGCCGCGCCTGGACGAGGGGCCGCTGCGCGCGGAACTCCTCGCGGCCTGTGCGCGACTGGCGGGGGCGGGCACGCTGCGGGGCACCGGGGCCGGGACAGCGCTGGCCCCGCGCGAACTGGACGTCCTCGGCCGCGTGGCCGAGGGGGCGACGAACGCGCTGGCGGCGCGGCAGCTGGGGCTGCGCCCGGAAACCGTCAAGGCGTACCTGCGCTCCGCGATGCGCAAGCTGGGCGCGCACACCCGCGGCGAGGCGGTGGCGAGGGCCCGCCGCGCGGGCTTCCTGCCGTGAATTCGCGGTAGATCCACCGTCAGGGGACGCCGCGTCCGCGTCACTGCGGCGCGGGCTCGAAGCGGACGTCGGACACGGTGCCCTCCGCGTCCTGCGACGCCGACGCGAGTACCGCGTGCAGCCGGCTCGCCTCGGCGGCCGTCGCCTCGCGCGCCCCACGGTCGAGCGGCGTGAAGGCTCGCACGGTGACGGTGGCGCCGTCCGCTTCCCACACCCCGGCGACCCGCCCGTCGACAAGAAGCACGGGGAACGCCCGGTTGCCCTTCCACGTACGGCCCTTGTACGCGGGCGGCACGATCCGGGCGCGGTCGGCGTGCGAGAGCAGGACGTTGTCGAACTCGGGCAGCAGCCGGGGCGGCGCGGGAGTATCGGGGTCCGGACGGGGCGCGTCCGGCAGGTCGAACAGTTCAGTACCGCTCTGCGAACGGAACGCGAGCAGTTCGGGACGGAGTTGGTCGACGGCGGACCGCAGCCCCCGGAGCCCCGACCACTGCTGCACGTCCCTGACGGAGGCGGGCCCGAAGGCGGCGAGATACCGCCGTACGACGCTGTGCGCAGCGGCCCCCGCCTCCGGGGCCTCCCTGCCGAGCCAGTGATCGAGTGGTGTGAGCGCCACGCCACCGCTACGACCCCACAGCCCGCGCGGAGTGACCTGGACCAGGTGCTGAAGGCACCGCGCCGCGACCGAGAGGGCACGCGGATCGGCCTCGGGCCACAGGGGCGAGAGCGCGTCCCTCAACTGTGCGGGGGTGCGGGGCTCCTCCAGCATCAGCGCGCGGCTGACCGTGGTGAGCCGGTCGAGGTCGACCCCGGCGAGCCCCTTGCGGAAGTGGGTCAGTTCGCGGTGCCGGACGGGCAGGGTGAACGGGGCGAGGGCGAGGGCGTCGGCCGCCGTGTGCGTGTGCAGCGTCGACCGCATCGTGACCAGCCGCACGGCCTCCCGCCGCTCCATGGCCCCGGCCAGTTCCCCCGGCCCGAACCCGTCGAGCCGGGCGGCGAGCGCCCCGTACGGCGGTCTCACGTTCTGCGCCTGAAGCCCGAGCAGCCGGCTCAGCGCCTCGTCGACGGACAGCGGTGCCCGCTCCAGCAGATACTGCCGGGCGAGCAGGGCCCGGCCGAGGGCGCGGTCACTGAGGACGGGGGCGGCGGACGTCTTCATGACGGCACGGTAGGCGGCCTTGAGGACAGAAACGGTCCTCGGGGGCCGTGTCGGGGGGTACGGCACGCGGGGGCCGTACGGCACTCGGGGGCGAGTGGGTCGTCACGTCAGCCGGCGTGCGTACTGCGCCGGTGCCGCGTGGTACTGCCTTTTGGAAGCGCGGATGAAGTGGCTGCTGTCGGTGAACTGCCAGAGCGCGGCGGCCTCGGACACGCTGAGCCGCGATCCGGGGGCGGTGAGCGCCTCGGCCGCCGCTTCCAGGCGCCGGCGGCGGATGTGAAGCGCTGAACGACTCGTCCAGGCTCGCGAAGGCCCGTTGGAGGGTGCGGACGGACACGTGCAGTCGCGCGGCGATCGTGGCCGTCGCCAGGTCGGCGTCGGTGAGCCGGGCAGCGGCCAGGTCCTTGGCCGCCTGCGCCGGCGCCGGGGTGAAGACGGGCTCGCGGGCGTCGAAGTGGTCGAGGACCAGGCCCTTGGCCAGTTCGAGCAGGGCGTTGCGGGACGCGAGCGCGCCCGCGGCCCGAGGTCGCCCAGGGTCCGCTGCACCGTACTCGTGTGCGCCATGAGGATCCGTGCCGCGGGCGAGGTGGTCCGGCCGGTGCGCGGTCTCCCGGCGACCAGGGGCCGTAAAGCGTCGCCGGGGGAGATGAAGATGCGGGTGCCGATCTCGGGCGTGGTGTGGAAGTTCTTCTCCGTCACGCAGTGGTGCATGAAGCAGGTGCCCGCCGTGACATGCGCGTCACCACCCTGATCGTGCGGGTCCTGGAGGCCCACCGCGCCACGCAACCCGACGTACAACCTGACCTGGTCGTGCTCCAGGGCGCCGACCGCCTGGGTGCTCACGGGCGAGGACGCCCACATCTCGTTGACGGCGGTGTCCCGCAAGGTCACCGAGCGCATCGTCCCCTAGAAGCCGTCGACCGTGGAAGCGCTGAACTCCGGCAGCGGGTACATCAGCCCATACGGGGTTCCCGACGGGCTGCGTCCTGACCCTGCTGAATGCTTCGCGTCGGCGCTCTTGTCAGTGCCCCCTCCTAGGGTGGGGCGTGCGTCATCTGTTGTTGCTTCGTGGATCGAGAGGGGAAGTTGCTGTGGACGTGACGAGCGCCAAGGACGGCGGGCGGGCCGGGAGTGGGGCTGACGGGGGCGATGCGGAGGTGGGGGTGCTGCTCGACGTCCTGAGAGCCGAGCGGCGGCACGTCCTGGAGGCTCTCGACGGGCTGGACGAGGAGACGCTGCACCGTTCGGTGTTGCCCTCCGGGTGGAGTCCGCTCGGCCTGGTGCGGCATCTGGCGCTGGATGTGGAGCGGTTCTGGTTCCGGGGGGTCGTCGCCGGTGAGGAGGAAGTGGTCGCTCAGGTGCTGGCCTCCACCGCGGACGACAACGCCTGGCGGCTCGCGCCCGGGGACGACGGGCCGGGCGTCATCGGTCTCTACCGCGCGGAGTGCGCCTCGGCCGACGCGGTCGTCACGGCCCGCACCGCTCTCACGCCTCCCGCGTGGTGGCCGGACGATCAGTCCGGGCACAACCGGTTGCACACCTTGCGCGAGGTGTTGCTGCACGTCGTGACGGAGACCGCGTGTCACGCCGGGCACCTCGACGTCGTGCGGGAACTCGTCGACGGGCGGCAGTGGCTCGTGCTGACGGAATGACGGGGCGGGGTGGTGAGGCGGCTGGCAGGATGTGGGGCGTACGCCTCGCGAGGCGCCCGGGTCCAGGAAAGGTTTGCGCAATGGCGGTCATTCACCGTACGACACTGACTCCGACCAAGGTGGAACTGCTGGCCGGCTGGCTGCCCCGTCAGCCCTGGTTCCGGGGCTCCGGGCCGTTGGCGGCCACCCCGGTGAAGGCCGGCGGGTTCCGGCTCGACGACCCGGCCGGGGAGGTCGGCATCGAGTTCATGGCGGCGTCCGACGTCTCGGGGCCCGAACCCGTCACGTATCACGTGCCGTTCACGTACCGAGCGGCTCCGCTCGACGGGGCCGAGGCCGGTCTCATCGGCACCACCGAGCACGGCGTGCTCGGCAAGCGCTGGGTGTACGACGGGACGCACGACCCGGTGCTGGTCGCCCAGGTGCTCGCCCTGCTGCGAGGCGAGGCCGAGCCGCAGGCCCAGAGCCAGAGCGACACCCCGGACCCGACGGTGCTGGCCCGGCGCGCCGGCCGGGCCCCGGAGGCGCTCGCCCTGGGCGCCGGCGCGGAGATCGCCTCCGTCGTCTCGGGGCCCGAGGGCACCGACGTCCTGCTCACCGGCGGAGGCGAAGGTACTCCCGGTCTGGTGCTGCGCTTCCACCGTGTCCTGGCCGAGAACGAGTCGGAGAGTGTGACGCCGCCGGTCCTGGGCCACGTCGACGCCGGGTGGTCGGCGGCGGACGGTGCCGGGCGGCGGGGGCGGTTCGCGGAGCTGCGCGAGCGGGCGTAGCAGCCGTCGCCGGGCCGCGTCCAAGGCTCCGGTTCCACACTCCCACTTGCGCGCCCCCTGCCCCAGGTATCCCGGAACTCGACTCATGCTGGCGCGACTTCGGCTGCTCGTGTGAAGCTCTTCCTCATGAATCATGATCAGGTGGACGGCGTCGACGAGACCCCGGTGGGCGGGTCCCTCGCCGCGCGGCTGAGGACCGACCAGCCGCATTCGGCTCGGGTGTGGAACCACCTGCTCGGCGGGAAGGACAACTATCCCGTCGACAGCGAGACGGGCGACATGATCCTGCGGGCGTTCCCGGACATCGCCGGGATCGCCCGTGGACAGCGCCGTTTCCTGAAGCGGGCCGTGCGGTATCTCGCCGCCGAGGCCGGGGTGCGCCAGTTCCTCGACCTCGGCACCGGGCTGCCCACGGCGGACAACACGCACGAGGTGGCGCAGGGCGTGGCGCCCGGCTCGCGGATCGTGTACGTCGACAACGATCCGCTGGTCCTCGTCCACGCGCGGGCCCTGCTCACGAGCACGCCCGAGGGCGCCTGCGCCTACCTCGACGCCGATGTGCGCGAGCCCGGCCGCATCCTCGAAGGGGCCGCCCGGACACTGGACTTCACGCGGCCGATCGGGCTGACCATGCTCGGCATCATGGGGCAGTTGCCCGACGAGGACGATCCGGCTTCGCTCGTCGCGGAGCTGGTCGCGGCGCTGCCCCCGGGCAGTTACCTGGCGCTGTGCGACGGGACCGACACCAGCGAGACGCTCAACGCCGCGATAGCCGCGTACAACGCGAACTCGGCCAGCTCGTACCACCTGCGCTCCCCCGAGCGCATCGCCGCGTACTTCGACGGGCTGGACCTGGTCGAGCCCGGAGTGGTGCGCACCGGGGAGTGGCGCCCCGAGCCCGACGCGCGGGACCTGCTGCTCGAACAGGGCAACGCCGTGTGCGGGGTGGCCCGCAAGCCCTGACGCGCCGGCCCCGCTCGCCCCACCCGCGTGTTTCGCGCGCTGCTCATCCTGACGGAAACCGAGGCCACCACCGGCTAAGGATCTGGACCGCAGGCGGCCCGCGACCACGGCAGGCACCCGGGCGGCCTCACTGAGCCGGGACCGGCTGGGTGAGGTTCACCGGGTTGCCGTCGGGGTCCTTGATGTGGGCGACGCGCTGGCCCCACGGCATGTCGTGGGGGCCTCTGCTCACCGAGCCGCCCAGCGCCGTCACCCGGCCCAGCGTCTCGTCGACGTCGTCGACACCGATGCTGAGCAGCATCCGCGGTGCCGCCCCTGTCCCCGCGTCCGTCTTGGCCACCAGGCCGAGGTCGGTGTCGCCGATGCGCAGGCCGAGGTAGAAGGCCGGGCCTTCCTCCGGAATCCGGAAGATCTCCTCCGCGCCGAACAACTGCGTGTAGAAGCCGAGCAGGGTGTCCTGGTCGGCGGTCAGGATCACCGGCTGAATGGTGGACATGGCACTCCTGTCGTGAACGATGGGTCGCTCAGTAGACCGGTCGAGGGCGGCGAACTCATCGGCCGTCCGCCCTGCCGGACGCTCTACACCCCCCACCGTCGCTCACGACCAGGAGGAGCACCCGGAAAGAGCGTCACGCCATGCCGCCGGGCTGCTCCTTCACGTTGACGCAGCCGCAAAGAGCTTCTTGAGCCAATTCAGCACCACCTCGCAAGACCGAACGGGCCCGGCTCCAGGCCGTCCGGAGCCGTCCGGAGCCGCCGATCACCGCGGTCGTCTCCGCCTCGGTCGCCTGCCGCCGGCCGACGTCCATCGCACCGGCCAAGGGCAGTCGGCCGCTGCCACCCGTCAGAACCGGTGCGCGGAGGGCATCGCCTGGAACGACGACGTGCCGAGATCCTCCGGCCGCACCAGCGGGAACGCCGGCGGATCACCGACGTGGTGCAGTCATCGGACCAGCGAGGGCCGGGTGCCGTGGATGGGGCGGTGGGCGCCGGTCAGGGGGGCTCCGGTGCCGCCGTTGCGGACCGCCACGATCTCCGCCGCGATCGACAGGGCGGTCTCCTCCGGGGTGGAGGCCCCGAGGTCGAGGCCGATCGGTGAGCGCAGGCGGGCGAGTTCGGGTTCGGTCAGGCCCTCCGCGCGCAGGCGGCTCAGCCGGTCCAGGTGGGTGCGGCGCGAGCCCATCGCGCCGACGTAGGCGACCGGGAGGCGCAGCGCGATCCGCAGCAGCGGGACGTCGAACTTGGCGTCGTGCGTGAGGACGCACAGCACGGTGCGCTCGTCGGTCGCGGTCGCCGCGAGGTAGCGGTGCGGCCACTCGACGACCACCTCGTCGGCGCCGGGGAATCGTTCGGGGGTCGCGAAGACGGGGCGCGCGTCGCACACCGTGACGCGGTAGCCGAGGAAGGCGCCGGCCCGGACGAGGGCCGCCGCGTAGTCGATCGCCCCGAAGACGATCAGCCGGGGCGGGGGCACGCTGGACTCGACGAGCAGGGTCACGGGGCGTCCGCAGCGCGAGCCGTCCGCGCCGATGGTGACGCGGCCGGTGCGGCCCGCGGCGAGCAGCGCGGCCGCCTCGCGCCGCGCCGTACGGTCGAGGGCCCCGGGGCCGCCGAAGCCGCCGCCCGGCCGGTCCCCGGCGTCCACGGTGAGGGCCGCGCCGAGCAGTTCGGGCGGTCCGTCGACGACCCGGGCCAGCGCTGTCGTCCCGCCCCCGGCGGCCGTCTCCAGGACGCGGGCGTAGGGCTCCTGGCCGGGGCGCACCGGGGTGACGAGGACCTCGATGACGCCGCCGCAGGTGAGGCCGACCGCGAAGGCGTCCTCGTCGCTGTAGCCGAAGCGTTCGAGGACGGTGTGTCCGTCGCCGAGGGCCTGGCGGCACAGCTCGTAGACGGCGCCCTCGACGCAGCCGCCGGAGACCGAGCCGGTCACGGTGCCGTCCTCGTCCACGGCGAGCGCCGCCCCGGGCCGGCGCGGGGCGCTGCCGGTCACGGAGACGACGGTGGCGACGGCGAAGGCGCGCCCCTCCCGGGCCCAGCCGTGCAGTACGTCGGCGATGTCCAGCATTCTCGGTCTCCTCGGGGACGGGGACGGGGCGGCCTGCGGCCCTAGCGGACGCCGAGCCAGCTCTCGATCGGGTGCAGGGCGAAGTAGACGAGGAACACCGCCGTCAGTACCCACATGAAGGGGCCGGTCTCCCGGAAGCGGCCCTGTGCCGCCTTGATGGCCGTATAGGCGATCACTCCGGCGCCCACCCCGGCCGTGATGGAGTAGGTGAACGGCATGAGGACGACGGTGAGGAAGACGGGGACGGCGACGGAATGGTCGGTCCAGTCGACGTGCCGGGCGTTGCGCAGCATCATCGAGCCGATCAC
Source organism: Streptomyces sp. NPDC049954 (assembly GCF_040656295.1). Classification (NCBI taxonomy): domain Bacteria; kingdom Bacillati; phylum Actinomycetota; class Actinomycetes; order Kitasatosporales; family Streptomycetaceae; genus Streptomyces; species Streptomyces sp. NPDC049954. The sequence continues at coordinate 446,803 of NZ_JBFALS010000006.1, read as the reverse complement.
GACGAGCGCGGCGGCGGCCACCTGTCCCGGGACGATCTGCGCGAGCGGGGTGAAGAAGAGCCCGGCCGTGAACAGCAGGCCCGTCACGACGGAGGCGAGTCCGGTGCGGGCGCCCTCGCCGACGCCGGTCGCGGACTCGACGAAGACGGTCTGACCGGAGGCGCCGGCGATCCCGCCGATCGCCCCGCCCGCCCCGTCCACCAGGAGCGCCTTCGACAGTCCGGGCATGCGTCCCTGCTCGTCGGCGAGTCCGGCCTGGGTGCCGACGCCGATGATCGTGGCCATCGCGTCGAAGAATCCGGCGAGGACCAGGGTGAAGACGATGACGCCCACGGTGAGCCCGCCGATGTCGCCCCAGCCGCCGAACTCGACGTCGCCGAAGAGCCCGAAGTCCGGCATGGACACGGCGGAGCCGTTCAGCTCGGGCGGGGAGCCGCCCCACACCTTCGGGTCGAGACCGGCGACGGCGTTGACGAGCACCGCGAGGATCGTTCCCGCGACGACGCCGATGAGGATGGCGCCGGGTACGGAGCGGGCCTGGAGCATGAAGATCAGGAGCAGCGTCACGCAGAACAGCAGGACCGGCCAGCCCGACAGCTGACCGCCGGTGCCGAGTGTCACCGGGTCTCCCTTGCCGACGAAGCCCGCGTTGACCAGGCCGATGAGCGCGATGAACAGGCCGATGCCGATGGTGATGCCGTGTTTGAGGGCCTGCGGGATCGCGTTCATGACGAGTTCGCGCAGGCCCGTGACGACGAGCAGCACGATGACCGCCCCGTAGACGACGCACATGCCCATCGCCTGCGGCCACGTCATGTGCGGGGCGACCTGGGTGGCGAGCACCCCGGAGACGCTGAGCCCGGCGGCGAGGGCGAGCGGCACCTTGCCGACCAGGCCCATGAGGAGGGTGCTCACGGCAGCGGCGAGCGCGGTCGCGGTGATGAGCGCGGCGTGGTCGAGCCGGTGCCCGGCGGCGTCCGGCCCGCCGAGCAGCAGTGGGTTGAGCAGCAGGATGTAGCACATCGCCATGAACGTCGTCAGGCCGCCGCGTATCTCACGGGCGAGGGTCGAGCCCCGCTCGGAGATGTGGAAGTAGCGGTCGGGCCAGGACCGGCCGGCCGGCAAACGCGGGCCGGCGGGCGTCTCCTCGGCGGACGTCGTCGGCCGCACGGATTGCTGGGACATGGTGCCAACTCCCGGGGTGCGCGTGGGGACCCTCAGCCGTCCGACCGTCCGGGCACGGGCCGGGCACGGGAGGGTGCCCGCGTGCGGGGGGACGGGACGGGCCGCGGGTGGGGTGGATGTCTTCGGTGCGGAGGTGCCGGGTCGGGCGGGCGGGGGCGTCCGGGCGCAGGGCCGGGGCGGTGGGCGGCCACGTGCCGGTGTCCGCGTGTCCCGGCCGCCCGTCGGCCCCTTTCAGGACCCCGTTCGCCGCCCGTCGGCTCCTTTCAGGACCCCGTTCCGGTCAGGTGCTCGGGCCGGACCGGGACGCGGTTCAGTTCGAGGCCGGTGGCCGCGCGGATCGCGGCGAGTACGGCCGGGGTGGACGACAGGGTGGGTGCCTCGCCGATGCCGCGCAGCCCGTACGGGGCGTGCTCGTCGGCGAGTTCGAGGACGTCGACGGGGATGGTGGGTGTGTCGAGGATCGTCGGGATGAGGTAGTCGGTGAAGGAGGGGTTGCGCACTTTCGCGGTCACCGGGTCGACGAGGATCTCCTCCATGACCGCGATGCCGAGGCCCTGCGTCGTGCCGCCCTGGATCTGGCCCTGGACGGACAGCGGGTTGAGGGCCTTGCCGACGTCCTGCGCGCAGGCCAGTTCCACGACCTTGACGAGGCCGAGTTCGGTGTCCACCTCGACGACCGCGCGGTGCGCGGCGAAGGAGTACTGGACGTGGCCCCTGCCCTGGCCGGTGCGCGGGTCGAAGGGTTCGGTGGGCCGGTGGCGCCACTCCTTCTCGATGTCGATCACCTCCTCGCCCAGGACCTCGGCGAGACTCGCGAGCACCTCTCCGCCGTCGGTCACCACCTTGCCCTCCTCCAGGAGGAGTTCGGCGGTGGCCCAGGCCGGGTGGTAGGTGCCGAACCTGGCCCGTCCGAGGTCGAGCACCTTGGCGCGGACGGCCTCGCAGGTGTGCTTGACGGCGCCCCCGGTGACGTACGTCTGCCGCGAGGCGGAGGTGGATCCGGCCGAGCCGACCCGCGTGTCGGCGGGCTGGATCGTGACCTGGTTGACGCCGAGTTCGGTGCGGGCGATCTGGGCGTGCACGGTGACGCCGCCCTGTCCGACCTCGGCCATCGCGGTGTGCACGGTCGCGACGGCCTGCCCGGCGAGGTTCTCCAGGCGTACCCGGGCGGTCGAGTAGTCGTCGAAGCCCTCGGAGAAGCCGACGTTCTTGATGCCGACCGCGTAGCCGACGCCCCGTACGACGCTCTCGCCGTGCGTGGTGTTGGACAGTCCGCCGGGCAACTGCCGTACGTCGACGCCCTCGGTGGACTCCCACTGCCGCGGTGGCGGCAGCGGCCGGGCCTTGACGCGGCGCAGCAGTTCGGCGACCGGGGCCGGGGAGTCCACGACCTGGCCGGTGGGCAGTCGATCGCCCTGGGACATCGCGTTGAGGCGGCGGAACTCGACCGGGTCCATGTCGAGCGCGGCCGCGAGCTTGTCCATCTGCGCCTCGTAGGCGAAGCAGGCCTGAACGGCGCCGAAGCCGCGCATCGCCCCGCACGGCGGGTTGTTGGTGTAGAGCGCGATCGTCTCGATGTCGACGTCGTCCACGACGTAGGGGCCCACGCCGAGGGAGGCCGCGTTGCCGACGACGGCCGGGGAGGCGGAGGCGTAGGCCCCGCCGTCCAGCACGATGCGGCACTTGAGGTGGGTGAGTTTCCCGTCGCGGGTCGCGCCGTGCTCGTACCGGAGTTTCGCGGGGTGGCGGTGGACGTGGCCGAAGAAGGACTCGAAGCGGTTGTAGACCATCTTGACGGGTTTGCCGGTGCGCAGCGCGAGCAGGCAGCCGTGGATCTGCATCGACAGGTCCTCGCGGCCGCCGAAGGCGCCGCCCACCCCGGAGAGGGTCATCCGGATCTTCTCGGGCGGCAGCCCGAGGACCGGGGCCATCTGCCGCAGGTCGGAGTGGAGCCACTGGGTCGCGATGTAGAGGTCCACTCCGCCGTCCTCGGCGGGTACCGCGAGCCCCGCCTCGGGCCCGAGGAACGCCTGGTCCTGCATGCCGAAGACGTACTCGCCGCGCACGATCACGTCGGCGCGGGCGGCCGCCGCGCCGGCGTCGCCGCGCACGATGGGCTGGCGGTGCACGATGTTGGGGTGGGCGACGTGCCCGATGTGGTGGTCGTCGCGGTTCTCGTGGAGCAGCGGGGCGTCCGGGGCGGTCGCGCTCGACTCGTCGGTGACGACCGGGAGTTCGGCGTAGTCGACCCTGATCTTCGCGGCGGCGCGGCGCGCGGTCTCCGGGTGGTCGGCGGCGACGAGGGCGACGGGCTCGCCGTGGTGGCGGACCCGGCCGTGCGCGAGGACCGGGGTGTCCTGGATCTCCAGCCCGTAGTGCCTGACCTCGGTCGGCAGGTCCTCGTACGTGAGGACCGCGTACACGCCGGGCGTCGCGAGGGCCTGCGCCGTGTCGATCGAGCGGATCTCGGCGTGCGCGAGGGTCGAGCGCAGCGTGTGGCCCCACAGCATGTCCTCGTGCCACATGTCGGAGGCGTACGCGAACTCGCCGGTGACCTTGAGGACGCCGTCGGGCCGCAGGGTGGATTCGCCGACGCCGCCGCGCGTGCCGGTGCCCTGGTTCTGGGTCAGTCCGGTCGGGGTGCCGGACGGCGGGGCCTGGCGGGCGGCCGGGGCCTGGCGGGTGGCCGGGGCCTGGCGGGTGGCCGGGGCGGTGTCGGTCCGGTGTTCTGCGGGGCGCACTCAGATCGCCTCCTTCGCGGTCTCCTGGCGGGCGGCGGCCAGCCGTACGGCGTCGAGGATCTTCTCGTAGCCGGTGCAGCGGCACAGGTTGCCGGACAGCGCCTCGCGGATGTCCGCGTCCGTCGGCGAGGGGTTGTGCTCCAACATCTCGTCGGCGGCGACCAGCAGGCCCGGGGTGCAGAAGCCGCACTGGACGGCGCCCGCGTCCACGAACGCCTGCTGCACGGGCGAGAGCGGGGTGTTCGCCGGATCGTGCGGGCGCGCCTCCCAGCGGCGGGCCGCGTCGAGCGGCACCCCCTCGGGCGCCCGGCCGGTCTCCTCGGCCGTACGGCGCGCCGCGTGGTCCGCGAGCCCTTCGACGGTGACGATCTCGCGCCCCTCGGCCTGCCCCGCCGCGACCAGGCACGCGCACACCGGCACGCCGTCGAGCCGGACGGTGCACGAGCCGCACTCGCCCTGCTCGCACGCGTTCTTGGAGCCGGGCAGGCCCAGCCGCTCGCGCAGGACGTAGAGGAGGGACTCGCCCTCCCACACGTCGTCCGCCTCCTGCCGGCGCCCGTTGACGGTGAAGTTCACGCGCATGCCGTACCTCCCTGCCGGTGTCCGGTGCGGTGGGCCTCCCAGGCCCAGGTGAGTGTCCTGCGGGCCATCACGCCGACCGCGTGCCTGCGGTAGCTCGCGCTGCCCCGTACGTCGTCGATGGGGTTGCAGGCGGCCGAGCACAGTTGGGCGAACTCCTTGAGGGCGGCGGCGCCGGGGGCCCGGCCGCTGTCCCAGCACCCCTCCTCCTCCAGTACGGAGCCGAGGAACAGTTCGGCGTCCTTGGCGCGTACCGGGGTGGGGGCGGCGGAGCCGATGCCGGTGCGCACGGTGCGGGTGTCGGGGTGCAGGGCGAGGCCGAAGGCGCACACCGCGATGACCATGGCGTTGCGGGTGCCGACCTTGGAGAACTGCTGCGGTCCGCGCGCCTTCGGGACGCGGACGGCGCGGATCAGCTCGTCGGGGGCGAGCGCGTTGCGTTTCACGCCGGTGTAGAAGTCGTCGATCGGGATGAGCCGGGTGCCGCGCACGGAGGCCGCCTCGACCTCGGCGCCCGAGGCGAGCAGCGCGGGGTGGGCGTCGCCGGCCGGGGAGGCGGTGCCGAGGTTGCCGCCGACCCCGCCACGATTGCGGATCTGCGGGGAGGCCACGGTGTGCGAGGCGAGCGCGAGGCCGGGCAGCTGGGCCCGCAGGTCCGTCATGACGCGCGTGTACGGGACGCTCGCGCCGAGCCGTACGGTGTCCCCGTCCGCCTCCCACTCGGCGAGTTCGGCGATCCGGCCCAGGTCGAGCAGGTGCTCGGGCCTGCGGTGGTCGAAGTTGATCTCGACCATGACGTCGGTGCCGCCCGCGAGGGGTACGGCGCCCGGATGCTCCGCCTTCGCGGCGAGCGCCTCCTCCCAGTCGGCGGGGCGAAGGAAGTCCATGAAGGCTCTCTTCCGGTCGGGGCGAGCGGATCGGCGGACGGTCTTTCGCGCGGCGTACGGGGCTTCCCGTCGTACGCCGCGTCGTGCGGGTCGCTCCGGTCGTGCGGGCTGCCGGCGGGGCGGCGGGCTCCGGGAGGCGGGAGGGCTTCGGCGTGACCTGCGCCACGGTGGGTCCAGTGAAGCGGGCCGGGCACGGGCCCGGGCAGTCACGGAATCCATGAAGGAGTTGGCTGGCCAGCCCCGAGGTCTTGTAGATTCATATGAACGGCGGGGCCGGTTAACCTCGCTGTTTCCCCGGGGAAACCGCAGGCGACAGCGGTCGCGGTGACCTTGCCGGGGTGGGGCGGACCCATGGACATCTTTTCTAGACGGATCGGCGGCGAGGACATGCGGCTGCGCGCATTGCTGGAGACCGACGCGCTGGGGCTGCGGCTGCTCGGCGGGGCGGAGGAACTGGAGCGCACGGTGCGCGGGGTCATGACGACCGACCTGCGCGACCCGAGCCGCTACCTGTCGGGCGGGGAGCTGGTCCTGACCGGGCTCGCCTGGCGGCACGGCCCCGAGGACTCGGAGTCCTTCGCGCGCATCCTGTCCGAGGCCGGGGTCGTCGCGCTCGCGGCGGGCGAGGCGGAGCTGGGCCCGGTCCCCGAGGATCTGGTCGCGGCGTGCGCGCGCCACCGGCTGCCGCTGTTCTCGGTGAGCGAGCGGGTGGCGTTCGCGGCCATCACCGAGCACGTCGTGCGGCAGGTGTCCGGGGAGCGTGCCGGGGACCTCGCGGCGGTCGTCGACCGGCACCGCAGGCTCATGACGGCGGGACCGGCGGGCGGCGGACCGGGCGCCGTGCTCGACCTGCTCGGCAGCGACCTCGACCTGCGCGCCTGGGTCCTGTCGGCGACCGGCCGCGAGGTGGCCGGCTCGCAGCTCGCCGCCTCGGCCGGGCTGAGCCCCGAGGTGCGCGGCGCGCTCGCCGCCGGGCACCTCACGGCCGTACGGACCGGACGCCTGGGCGCGCACCGGCTCAGCGTCGACGGGACGGTGTACTCGCTGTTCCCGGTACGGCCCTCCGGCACCCTGCCCGACCCGGTGGCCGGTCCGGGACGGCGGCACGCCGAGCTGACCGAGTGGCTGCTGGCCGTGGCGGCGGACGCGGCGGACTGGCCGCAGGAGCGCGGGGAACTGCTGGAGGGGGTGACCCAGCTCATCGCGGTCGAACGGGACCGCAGGGAGGCGGCGCGCACCGTACGGCGGCGACTGGCCGGGGAGATCCTGGAGCTGGTGCAGAACGGCGCCCCGGCGGCCGAGACCGCCGCCCGGCTGCGGGTCGCCGCGCCGGTCCTGATGCCGGGCGCGGGGGCGGCCCCGCACTGGCAGGTGATCGTCGCCCAGGTGGAGTGGGCGGACGAAGAGGGCACGGACGGGCGGCCGGCCCAGGCTCTGCTGGAGGAGATCCTGAGCGGCCCGCAGGCCGCGGGCCAGGACGGCGGCGACCGGACGGCCGTCGCCCAGTTCGGGGCCGAGGCGGTCGCCCTCGTCCCGCTGCCCGCGGTCGCCGCCGAGCACGACGGCTCGGAGTCCGGCCTGCTCGCCCAGGCCCTCCTGGACGAGGTGAGCGGGCCGCTGGGCGCCGGGCTCGGCGAGGAGGGCCGGCTCACCCTCGGGCTGAGCGCCGCCGTGCACTCCGCCGAGGCGCTGCGCGGCGCCCTCGAAGAGGCCCGGCACGCCCGCCGGGTCGCCGCCGCACGCCCCGGGCCGGTCAATGCGGCCGGTCATCAGGAACTCGCCTCGCACGTCCTGCTGCTGCCCTTCGTCCCCGACGACGTGCGCCGTGCCTTCACCGCGCGGCTGCTCGACCCGCTGCGCGAGTACGACCGCCGTCACCGGGCCGAGCTGGTGCCGACCCTGGAGGCGTTCCTGGACAGCGACGGGTCCTGGACCCGTTGCGCGACCCGGCTGCATCTGCATGTGAACACCCTCCGCTACCGGGTCGGCAGGATCGAGCAACTCACCGGCAGGGACCTGTCGCGTCTGGAGGACAAGCTCGACTTCTTCCTCGCCCTGCGGATGAGCTGAGGGCCCGTCGCCGGGCCCCGGGCCCCGCACGCGTCGGATGTCGCGCCCGGGCGCCGGTCCCCGGGGCCACGGCCCGGGCGGCCGGAGCCGGGGGTTCCGCGCTCCCCGCGCAGGTGGGGGGCGCGGTGGCCGTCGGCCCTTGATTCCCCGGGCGGCACGGCCCGTCGCCCGTCTTGTGAAAACTTTCACCCGCCCCCTTGGCGCGACCGGCTATCCGTGCTGGGATTCGCCCAGAGCTCGCCGGCGCGCTTGAGGAGGGGAAGGTGGCGGACACCGCCATGCCTGATTCCGTATCGACGTCCACGCCCGGGGACCGGGCGGCGTCCGTGGAGAACTCGGTGTGGCGGCTGCGTGCGCGCGGCTGCTGGAGCGAGGCGGCGTCCCTGCTGGAGGACCTGCCGGGCCCCGAGCCCGCGTTGCGGCGCGCCGCCCTTCTTGTCGAACGCTGTCTCTACACGGGCGAGGGCTGGGAGCAGGCGGAGGACGGGCTGCGGACGGCGGAGGCGCTGGCCCGCGACGACGACGCGCGGGGCGCGGCCGCTTGTGAACGCGGGCACCTCGCCTACGCGGCGACGCTGCTCGGGGTCAGGGACCGGGCCGACGAGGCGAGCAGCGCGCTGGGCCGGGCGGCCGCCCTGCTGGCCCCGGGTTCGGCGCGCCGTCCGCTGCTCGACTTCCGGCGCGGACTGATCGCGGAGCATCTCGCGCAGGCCCCGCAGTCCGCGCGGGCCGCGTACCGCAGGGCGCACGCGGGGGCCACCGCCCATCACGACGTGCTGCTCCAGTCGTACACCTGGCACCATCTCGCGGAACTCGCGCTGCGCGACGGCGAACTGGCGGAGGCCCGGCACGGTTTCGCGCAGTGTCTGCGGCTGCGGGAGGACCTCGGGTACGTCGTGGGTGTCGCGGCGACGCTCGCCGCGCTCGCCGACACGGAGGGCGAGAGCGAGGCCGCGCGCCTGCGGGCGGAGGCGCGCCGCCTGTGGCTGCTGCTGGACAGGGTCCCCGCCGCGCTGGCCCCCCGTCTGGGGCTGCCCGCGCCCACGGCCGACCTCGCTTAGGAAACGGGGCCCGGCGGGCCGGGGCACGTCGGGGATCAGCGGCGGGCGAGCCGCGGCGGAGCGGGCGCGGGCCGGGGCCGCGCGCTCACTCCGCGGCGGCGAAGTGGCCGCGTACGAGGTCGCGTACGGCGCCGATGTCGCCCTCGACGAGGGCGTCCACGAGCGCGACGTGCTGCACCGCGTCGGCGACCAGCACCCCGCGTCCTCGTCCTGTCGGCCACTGCCCGCGCAGATGGAGATCGTCGGCGACCCGCACGAGGTGGTCGTTGCCGCAGAGGGTGAGCACCGCACGGTGGAAGGCCCGGTCGGCCTGGGCGTAGACGCCCCGGTCCCCGGCCTCGGCGGCCCGCAGGGTGGCCTCGGCGGGCGGGCGCAGCGCGGCGAGCCGCTCGGGGGCGGCGTCCCTGGCCAGCCGGGAGACCGTCGGCAGCTCGATCAGGAGCCGTATCTCGGACAGTTCGCTCAGGTCGCGCGGGGTACGGGAGACGACGCGGAAACCCCGGTTGGGCACGGTCTCCACGGCGCCCTCGGCGGCGAGTTGCTGCATCGCCTCACGGACGGGGGTGGCGGAGACACCGAAGCGGTCGCCGAGGACCGGGGCGGAGTAGACCTCGCCGGGCACGAGCTCACCGGCGTCGAGGGCCGAGCGCAGCGCGCTCAGGATCTGCCCGCGCACCGAGGAACGCCGCAGGGGCGTACGCGGGCCGGCCGGGCCGGGGCCGTCGGAGCCCTCCGGGTCCAACGGCCCCGCCGGGTCGTCCGCCGAGGGCCACCGCGCGTGCGGATGCTCCCCGCGGGCCGGACTGCCGTGGTCGTCCCCCGGATGCCGGGGCGGCGGCACACGCACGGACCGCTGCGGCGCCCGGGAGCGCTCCCGGCTCCCGCCGGACCACTCCGTGCCTTCGTCGCCGCACCACTCGGCCTTCTCACCGGACCGCTCCGGGCTCTCGCTCGCGGCGCCGGACGCCTCCGGTCGCGGCGGGCGGCCGGACGGTGCCTCTCGTCCACCTCGGTCGTGGTCCACTGCGGTCTCTCCTCGGGGGGCCTTGGGGGCGGCTCCTGGGGGCGCACAGATGTGCGCACCCCGTGAGCACGATAGGCGGCCGGGCCCCCGCTTCCCATCTGGATCACATCGGGTAAGGTAAGGCTTACCTGCAAACGAACCCGATTCGGTGGTCATCGGCATGCCCTTCCCCGCCCCGGCTCCGGCCCGCCTGCCCGCCCCCTCCGCGCCGCACGCCCCCTCCCCGCTCGCCGAGGCCTACGCGCGGCTCGCCGAGGTCTTCCCCGGGCTCCAGGTCACCGAGGCGCCGGCGGACGGAAGCCTTCCCGAGGGGCCGGGCTGGGTCGAGGTCGCGGCGCTCGCGGCCGGCGGAGCCGCCCTGGACGCCTTCCTCTCGTGGGACAGCGAGCAGGTCGAGCGGGACTACGGACAGCAGGCGCGCCCCGACGTCGTCGCGAGCTTCGGCTTCCACCGCTACGCCTGGCCGGCCTGCCTGCTGATCACCGTGCCGTGGTTCCTGGTGCGCCGGGTCCCGCGCGTCACCGTGGACCAGGTCTCCTTCCACCGCGCGCGGGGCCGCATGGTCCTGCGGCCGACGAGCTTCGCGTGCCTGCCCGACGATCCGGCCGCCGGCCACCCGCTCGCGATCGTGGTCCCGGACGAGGAGGCGCTGCGCGCCGAGGTGCGCGCGGCCGTGGCCGCCCACCTGCTGCCGCTCTTCGAGAGCTTCGGACCGCGGATGCGCCGTCGCGGCCGGGCGCTGTGGGGCACGGCGACCGACGAGATCGTCGAGAGCCTCTGGTACGTCGGGCATCTGCTCGGCGAGGAGCCGCGCGCCATGGCGGAGCTGGAGGCGCTGCTGCCCGGTTCCACCAAGCCGTACGTCGGGGACACCGGCTTCCGCGAGCTGACCGGCCCGAACGGCGAGCCGCTGCAGACCAGGGACCGCGCGAGCTGCTGCATGTTCTACACGCTGCGCCCCGAGGACACCTGCGTCACCTGCCCGCGCACCTGCGACACGGAGCGGGTCGAACGCCTCATGGCGGAGCGCGCGGCCCAGGGCTGACCACCCCGCCCCCTCGCTCGCCCGTTCCCACCTACCGGGTACTCCCCCGGCGTCCGGCCCCGCCTCGGCGGGGCTTTCACGCGTCCCCACGACACCGGCCGGAGCCCGGCGGCGGCACTGCCCCGCGCCCCTCCCGGCACCCCGTTCACAAACCGTCACATCGGCGCCCCCTGCGAACGGCGGCGGGGAGGGCCGGCCCAGGCGGGAAGCGGCAGGGCTTTACCCTTCCAACACCCCGTCCACACAGGCCCTTTCCAGCCGCGCCCGCCCCCACCCCCGCCTTCCGGAACCCGGCAGAAGCAGCACCCCGGGTGCCACGGCGTTCCCACTAGCAAGCATTTCCCGGAGATCCTCGCTTACGGGTAATCTGTCTCGCACTGAACTCCCGGTTTTCGCAGGAGAGTTCGAGCAGGTTGACGCCTTCCGGGGACAGGCTCCCCCTTCGTGGCGCCCTATTGCCCGGAAAACACCTGACGGCTTTTCGGAGTGCGCCACTATGGCACCGAAAGGCCCTACCGCGACGCAAGGGACCCCTGATGAGACTGACCGACATATCGCTGGACTGGCTGCTACCCGGCGCCGTACTGCTCCTGGGCATGCTGGTGGCGGTCGCGGTGCTCACGCGTGGCAAGCGGGCCGGGGCCAAGGCGGCAGCGGCCGAGGACACGTGGGAGCGCAGCGAGGAGCGGCGCAGGCGCAAGGAAGCGATCTACGGCAGCGCCTCGTACGTGCTGCTCTTCTGCTGTGCGGCGGTCGCCGCCGCGCTCTCCTTCCACGGGCTGGTCGGTTTCGGCCAGCAGAACCTGAACCTCAGCGGCGGCTGGGAGTACCTCGTGCCCTTCGGCCTGGACGGGGCGGCGATGTTCTGCTCCGTGCTCGCCGTGCGCGAGGCCAGCCACGGTGACGCGGCGCTCGGCTCACGCCTGCTGGTGTGGACCTTCGCCGGGGCCGCCGCCTGGTTCAACTGGGTGCACGCCCCCAGGGGCGCGGGCCACGCGGGCGCTCCGCAGTTCTTCTCCGGCATGTCCCTGTCGGCGGCGGTGCTGTTCGACCGGGCGCTGAAGCAGACCCGGCGGGCCGCACTGCGCGAGCAGGGCCTCGTGCCGCGTCCGCTGCCGCAGATCCGCATGGTCCGCTGGCTGCGGGCGCCGCGCGAGACCTTCGGCGCCTGGTCGCTCATGCTCCTTGAGGGCGTGCGCAGCCTGGACGAGGCGGTGGACGAGGTGCGGGACGACAAGCGGCAGAAGCAGCTGGAGCGTCAGCGCGACCGACAGCAGGCGCGTCTGAAGAAGGCTCAGCTGAAGGCCATCAGCCGGAGCGGCCGGGGCTGGGGCGGCAGGGGCGGCGGCCGTCAGGTCGACGTCCAGCAGGTCCAGCAGGCGATGGCCGCCGGCCAGGCCCAGATCGAGGCGGACCCCGCGATACCGGGGCAGGACCAGACCCCGGTGTCCGCCCGCCCTTCCCTCCAGGCCCTGTCGGCCACGCCCGCCAAGGCCGATGAGGGCGCTCCGAAAGGAGCGGACGTCGTCGACCTGACGGCGGAGGACGACACGCAGGCGCTGCCCCGGCTCGACTCGCTGGAGCGCAAGCTCAAGGAAATGGAGCGGCAGTTCGGCTGAGCGCGCCCCGCGCCCGGCCCGACGGCGGTGACCGACGGCGGTGCCCCCTTCCGGTGGTTCAGGAGGGCGGGGCACCGCCGTTCTCCGTGTCCCCGTCCGCTTCGGGCGCGCCTTCCGCCTCGCCGCGCCCGGCGGGGTCGTCGAGCTGGAACCACACGACCTTGCCGACGCCGAGCGCCCGCACGCCCCAGGAGTCGGCGAGGGACTGGACGAGGCCGAGGCCCCGGCCGCCCGTGTGCTCGTCGGGCACCGGCGTGCGGGGCCGGGGCCGGTGGCCCGTGAAGTCCCGCACCTCGACGCGTACGCCCTGCGGCCCGACCGTGGCGGTGACGACCGCGTCGTGCGCGGTGTGCACGAGGGCGTTGGTCACCAGCTCGCTGGTCAGCAGCTCGGCCGTGTCGGCGCACGCGGAGCGGTCCGTGTCGTCGAGCAGGGCGCGCAGCGCGTGCCGCACCTCGGAGACGGCCCGCAGGTCGGCCCGCGCCAGCCTCCGGGTGAGCCGGCGCCCGCGCGGTGCCCGCCGCGCCGCGCGCCGGTCCGTCCCGCGCCGAGGCGCGGTACCGGAACCACCGCCCGTATGCCTCTCCATGACCGGCTCCACCCCCGTGACAGGTCGCCCTGCCGACTCGGACACCTCGGTACCTCGTGCGGCACCTCGGTGTCGTCCGCGTGCGCACCCGCTGTCGTACGCACTCGTATCCGCATTCCGTACGCCCTCGTATAACGAACACGTATACGGACACCATGCCCGGTTACGCCCCCGGCGACGCGTGTCACGGGTCACGACGTCGGGGACGGCCGGAAGACGGCGTACAACGATCTCGCGGGCGGCGAGCGGCCGGGGGGCGGCGCGGTCTCAGGGGCGGGGCACGTTGCGGAGGTTGGAGCGGGCCATCTGGAGCATGCGGCCGACCCCGCCGTCGAGGACGACCTTGCTCGCGGACAGGGCGAAGCCGGTGACCATGTCGGCGCTGATCTTCGGCGGGATGGACAGCGCGTTGGGGTCGGTGACGACGTCGACCAGGGCGGGCCCCTTGTGCTTGAAGGCGTCCTTGAGGGCGCTCTCCAGCTGTTTCGGCTTCTCGACCCGCACCCCGTAGGCGCCGGCCGCGCGGGCCACCGCCGCGAAGTCCGGGTTCTTGTTGGTGGTGCCGAAGGCGGGCAGTCCGCCGACCATCATCTCCAGTTCGACCATGCCGAGCGAGGAGTTGTTGAACAGGACCACCTTGATCGGCAGGTCGTACTGCACGAGGGTCAGGAAGTCGCCCATGAGCATGGAGAACCCGCCGTCCCCGGACATCGACACGACCTGCCGGCCGGGGTCGCTGAACTGGGCGCCGATCGCCTGCGGCAGCGCGTTGGCCATCGACCCGTGCCGGAAGGAACCGATGATCCGCCGACGGCCGTTGGGCGTGATGTAGCGCGCCGCCCACACGTTGCACATACCGGTGTCGACGGTGAAGACGGCGTCCTCGTCCGCGATCTCGTCCAGGACGGCGGCGACGTACTCGGGGTGGATCGGTACGTGTTTCTCAACCTTGCGGGTGTACGCCTTGACGACCCCTTCGAGCGCGTCGGCGTGCTTCTTGAGCATCTTGTCGAGGAACTTGCGGTTGGCCTTGGGCTTGACCCGGGGGATGAGGGCGCGCAGCGTCTCGCGCGCGTCGCCCCAGACGGCGAGGTCCAGCTTGCAGCGCCGGCCGAGGTGTTCGGGCCGGATGTCGACCTGCACGATCTTGGTGTCCCGGTCCGGGAGGAACGGGGTGTACGGGAAGTCGGTGCCCAGCAGGATCAGCAGATCGCACTCGTTGGTCGCCTCGTAGCAGGCGCCGTAGCCGAGCAGTCCGCTCATGCCGACGTCGTACGGGTTGTCGTACTGGATCCACTCCTTGCCGCGCAGCGCGTGGCCCACCGGCGACTTGATCTTCTCGGCCAGTTCCATGACCTCGGTGTGCGCGCCCGCCGTACCCGCTCCGCAGAACAGGGTGACGCGGCCCGACTCGTCGATGAGCTTCACGAGGCGCTCGATCTCGTCGTCACCGGGGCGCGCCGTGGGCCGCGAGGTGATCGTGGCCTGCTCGGTGGCCTGCTCCGGGGCGTCGAGCGCGGCCACGTCGCCGGGCAGGGTCACGACGCCCACGCCGCCCTGGCCCACGGCGTGCTGGATCGCGGACTGGAGCACCCGGGGCATCTGCTGGGGGTTGGAGATCATCTCGCTGTAGTGGCTGCACTCGGCGAAGAGCCGCTCGGGGTGCGTCTCCTGGAAGTAGCCGAGGCCGATCTCGCTGGACGGGATGTGCGAGGCGAGCGCGAGGACCGGGGCCATCGAGCGGTGCGCGTCGTACAGGCCGTTGATGAGGTGCAGGTTGCCCGGCCCGCAGGAGCCGGCGCACGCCGCGAGAGAGCCCGTGATCTGGGCCTCGGCCCCCGCCGCGAAGGCCGCGGTCTCCTCGTGCCGGACATGGATCCAGTCGATCGCGGAGTTCCGGCGGATCGCGTCCACGACCGGATTCAGGCTGTCCCCGACCACCCCGTAGAGACGTTTGACACCCGCGCGAACGAGGATGTCCACGAATTGTTCGGAGACGTTCTGCTTGGCCATGACTCACGCACCCCTTCTGTGCTCCGTGGGTCCATGAAGTCACAGTGACCGCGTACCCGCCTGCCAAACGGATCGCTCACCGTTCCCATACGGCGGCGAGGGTGCGGTCGTCCGCGTAGCCCTTGACGCGGGTCTGGCTGTCGGCCAGGAAGGCGGCGAGGCCCGGCGCCTCGGTCTCCGTCCAGCGGGTGGTGAGCCGCCGGGCGAGTTCGGGGCTGCCCCGCAGCGGCTCGGCGAGGCCCGCCGTGCACAGCAGCAGGACATCACCCGGCCGGGCGATCGAGGCCCGGAAGCGGAAGGTCTCGCGGCGCGGCGCGGGCGCCGGTTCGTAGGGGCTGGGCGGGGTCGCGATCCCCAGGTCCATCGTGAGCCGGTCGGGTGCCGGTCCGGGCGGCGCGGGACTGCCGTAGCTCATGAGCGGCTCGCCCGCCGTGTCGCCCGCCCGCGGTTCGAGGTCCTGGCACTCTCCCCCGCGCAGCCGGAAGAGCCCGCCCGGGCCGACGCCGAAGAACACGCGGGTGCGGCACAGCGGGTCGGCGGGCAGCAGGAGGCAGCGCAGGCTCGCGGTGTACTCCTCGGGTTCGACGCCCAGTTCCGCGGCCCGGGCGCGCAGCCTGCCCAGGCTGCGGTCGGTGAGGCGGTGCAGCCCCGACTTGAGGTCCCCGCGGCGGCCCGCCCGGATGTCCTCGCCGAGCCGGAGGTGGCTGCGGCCCACGGCGGAGCCGATCCAGCGGCAGGCCTCGGCCGCGGCCAGGTGCGCGCCCGCGCCGCCGCGCGCCCCGGTGGCCGTGGCGACCAGGAGGAGCGCGGACTCCCCGCCGCCGAAGCGCGCCACGAGCAGGGCGTCCCTGCGGGGTTCGCCCCGGTGGCGGGCGGAGTCCCCGCGCAGCGAGACGGCGCGCAGGGTGCCGCTGCCGTGCCGGGCGCCTTCGAGGACGGTGTCGGGGACGAGTTCGTCCAGCGCGTCGGCGTCCGCGTCGGGCAGCGCCGTGGGCTCCGCCTCGTAGGTGGGCGGCCGGTCGCCCACGTACGCGACGGTCGGCGGGCCGACGAGGGGAAGGTCGGCCGGGGTGCGTGGAGCGGGTGGAGCGGACTGACTCGGCACCGAGGGCTCGCGCGGTGCGGCGGGCTCGCGCGCCTCGGCGGGTTCCGGGCCTGTCGCGGCTTCGGCCGGGTCCTGTGCCCGGTCTTGCGGGAGGGGCGCGGGCGCCTCGTGGGCCTCCCCCGGCTCCTGAGGGCCCGCCGCGTGGCGGGGGCCGTGACCGCGCCGCCAGGGCCATGGACCACTCGCGCCGAAGCTGTCGGGGCGCGTGGCGTCGTGCGGGGCGTCGTGCGGGGCGGAGGGGCCGGTGACGGGGTCCGGAGGCTCCGGTGTGACGGGCGGGGGCGGGGTGGCTGTCGGCGGCGGTACGGCGGGGCCGGGCCGGAGAGCCTCCGGCTGCGCCTGGGCGCCCTCGGTGTCCGGCAGGGACGTGTCCCCGGGCGGCGCCGGATCGGTGCGCTCCGCTCGCGGCGGCCGGGGGTCCCGCGCCACGCCCGGCCACTCGCCGGCCCCCTGGCTCCCCGGGCGCGGCCCGAACCAGCCGGCGGACCCGGTGCCGTGCGTGGTCGGTCGCCGCGTCACGGACTGGTCGGGCACCGGGGGTTCCACGGGCGGCGGCGGGACGGGAGGCCCTGCGGACGAGGGCTCTGCGGCCGGCGGTTCGCCGGGCGGCGGCTCGGCCGGTGCGGGACCGGACAGCGGGCGGGCCCCGGTCACGTAGGGGCGGCCAAGCCGCTCACCGGTCGGCCAAGGGGCGGCGCTCCCCGGACGTACCGGAGCGGAGGGGGGAGGCGGTGCGGAGCCCTCGGGTGCGGAGCCCTCGGGTGCGGGAAAGGTCGTCGGGGAGGACGCCTTCGGGGCGGGGGCCCAGGGTGGTGGGGGCGCCCACCGGTCCGGCCGGTCGCCGGGCGGCACGGGCGGGTCCTCGCCGCTTTCGCGTGCCTCACGATCCGCGCGGGCGGGGAGGTCCGCGGGGGTGGGCGGGTCCGCGGGGGTGGGCGGTGCGTCGCGACCGGACAGTCGGCCGTCACGGGCCCATGGGTCGTCGGAGGCCGGTGTTTCGTCGCGGAGCGGTGCGTCGTCGCGGAACGGTGCCTCGCCACGCACGGGCGGCTCCTGACGGCCCAGCGGCTCCGGACGCTCCGGCGGCCCCTGACGATCCGCCGGCTCCTCACGCTCCAGCGGCCCCTGACGACCCGGTGGCTCCGCCCGGGTGGTCGGGCCAGGTTCCCCGCCGTCCGGGACGTCCGGCTCCGGACGGTCGGTGGCGCTCGGCTCCTCGCCGCCCCCGGGCTCGCCTTCGGTGCCGGGACCCGCCTCGCGGTCCGGGGCCTCGTCCTCGCCGACGGTCCGCACCGCCGAGTCGAAACGGTCGTCGAGGGTGTCGGCGGCCCGCACCGGTCCGGTGTCGGGCGCCGCTTCGTCGTACAACCGCCGCCACCAGTCGTCCTCGTGGCCGGTGCGCCTGTCCCCCTGCTGGCTCATGCCCTTATTGTCCACCGCGAGACCCCGCCGAAAACGGGCCGAGAGGAAGTTACCGACGGGTCCATGGCCTGAACCACGAACGCCGGACGGCCCCACCCCCCACGGGAGGACCGTCCGGCGACGTGAGGTGACCCGGTCCGAAGCCGTCCCCGGCGAGGCCGGCTGGGCGACTTGGTGAAGCGGAACAGGGTCACGCGGGATGTCCGGCCGGGTGGAACGACGGCGCGCACCCCCCACGGATGCCCACCGCCCCAACCTTTGGCCAAGACCTCACCCCACGATGGCAGATGAACCGCTGTGACGACGATGATAGAAAGTGGCGGGTTTACGCCGTGGCTCTTTTCCGCCAGCCCTTTCCGGGTGGTGGACGCGGACGGCCCGCCGGGGACGGGACTAGGGCCTGTCTTCAGACTGGCGTCGTTGCCCGAAGGGCGGCCGCGCGGCAGGCGGCAGTTTGAAGACAGGCCCGAGGGGGAGGGTGCTGGACATGCTGGCCGCGATCGGCCTCGACGAGGCGCACGAGACGGCGTACCGGACACTGGTCGCGGTGGGGGCCGCGGAAGTGGGTGATCTGGCCCGCAGGCTGTCGCTCGGCGAGGCGGACACCGAGCGGACCCTGCGCCTGCTGGAGAGACACGGGCTGGCCGCGCAGTCCTCGGCCGGTCCCGAACGCTGGGTCGCGGCTCCGCCGGGGGTCGCGCTGGGGGCCCTGCTGACGCAGCGCCGGCACGAGCTGGAGCAGGCGGAGCTGTCGGCCGCGCTGCTGGCCGAGGAGTACCGGGCGCAGGCCGGGCAGACCGCCGCGCACGACCTGGTCGAGGTCGTCACCGGGACGACGGCGGTGGCGCAGCGCTTCCTCCAGTTGCAGCTCGGGGCCACCGACACGGTGTGCGCCCTGGTGACGGGCGCGCCGATGGCGGTGTCCGGGACGGACAACGAGGCGGAGGAACAGGCGGTGGGACGCGGGGTCCGCTTCCGCGTGGTGGTCGAGCGCGAGGTGCTGACCCTGCCTTCCGGCCTGGTCGAACTGGGCGCGGCGATGGGCCGCGAGGAGCAGGTACGGGTGGTGGACCGGGTGCCGACGAAACTGGTGATCGCCGACGGCGCCACCGCGATGGTCCCGCTGACCTCGCGCATCCTGGAGCCCGCCGCCCTCGTCGTGCACGCGAGCGGACTGCTCGAATCGCTGACCGGCCTGTTCGAGGCGGTGTGGCGCGAGGCGCTGCCGCTGCGGCTGGGGGACGGCGGGGCCGTCGACGAGGTCGCGGCTCCCGCCCCGGACCGGATGGACCTGCAGATCCTGTCCCTGCTGCTCGTGGGCATGACGGACGCGAGCGTCGCGAAACAGCTGGACCTGGGGCTGCGCACCGTGCAGCGCCGGGTGAAGGGCCTCATGGAACTGACCGGCGTCACCACGCGCCTCCAGCTCGGCTGGCACGCCTACGAGCGGGGCTGGGTGGCGCGCTGAACCGGAAACCCGGCGGCGGTCGCGCGGTCGGGCACCACGACGGACGGGACCTGCCCCCGCCCTCCCTTCCCGTCCCCCATGGACCCCCTTGACCTGCGGGGCGGCCCGGCCTCCCGCAGGCTGGGTCCATGGGCGTGTGGGAACTCCTGCTGGTCGGGCTGGTACTACTGCTCGGCCTGTGCGGGGTGCTGGTCCCGGGCGTCCCCGGCTCGTGGTTCGTCTGGGCCGCGATCCTCTGGTGGGCCCTCCAGGACCCGGAGCCGCTGTCCTGGGCCGTCCTGGTCGGCGCGAGCATCGTCCTGCTGCTGAGCAACCTGGTGCGCTGGCAGTTGCCGGCCCGGCGGGTGCGGGGCTCGGGCGTGAACCGGCGGATGGTCGTGTGGGCGGGGGCGGGCGCGGTCCTCGGCTTCGTCGTGATCCCGGTCCTGGGCGCGATCCCCGGGTTCGTCGCCGGGATGTACCTGTCGGAACGCCGGCGACTGGGCCGCCACGGGGAGGCGGCGGCCTCGACCCGTACGGTGATGCGGACGATGGGCGAGAGCGTGCTGGTGGAGCTGTTCAGCTGCCTGCTGATCACGGGGGCGTGGGTGGGCGCGGAGATCTGGGGCTGAGCCTGCGGACGTACCGCCGTCTCCTCCCGCGGTCCTCGGCCGCAGGACCCGTGCGGGTGGGCCGGGCCCGTGGAAGGCTTGCGGACATGACGAAGTTCAGCGAGGCCGAACGCGCGTATCTCGCGTCCCAGCGGCTGGGCCGCATGGCGACGACCGACCCGCAGGGCATGCCGCAGGCCAATCCGGTGGGTTTCTTCCCGCAGGAGGACGGCACGATCCTGATCGGCGGCTACGCGATGGGCCGCTCCAAGAAGTGGCGCAATCTGCGGGCGAACCCGAAGATCGCGCTGGTCGTCGACGACATCCTGAGCGAGGTGCCCTGGCAGGTGCGGGGCGTGGAGATCCGGGGCCACGCGGAGCTGCTGACGGGCCCGCACGACCTGGGCGCGCACCTGAGCGAGGAACTGATCCGCGTCCACCCGGAGTGGGTGCACAGCTGGGGCCTGGAGGAGGAGAGCCCGTAGCCCGTAGTCCGACGTCGTGGGCGGGGAGAGCCGGTGGCGGGCAGGAGCGGGCGGAGGCGGGGCCCGCCGGGCCCGGCTCCCGCCCGTCCCCCGGCCCGGCCCGGCTCGCACGGCCGGGCCGGGGGACGGGCCGCGAGGCTACCGGCCGCGGCGGCGCGGTACGGGGGCCGCGCCGCGCTTGATCTCCTGCGCGGCCCGTCCTTCCGCGCCGCGCCGCTTCCACTCCTTGCGCATCTCGCCGCGCATCCGGGCGTCGGTCTTGGCGACGATGCGGTCGTTCTCGCGCAGCAGCTTGCGGTAGCTGTCCAGCCTGCGCGGTGCCAGGGCGCCCTCCTCGACGGCCCGCCGCACGGCGCAGCCCGGTTCACACTCGTGCGCGCAGTCGTGGAACCGGCAGTCCGCGGCGAGTTCCTCGATCTCGGCGAAGACCTGGCCGACACCGCGCCCCGCGTCCCACAGGCCGACACCGCGCAACCCCGGGGTGTCGATGAGGACGCCGCCCCCGGGCAGCGGGAGCAGGTTGCGGGTGGTCGTGGTGTGCCGGCCCTTTCCGTCCAGGTCGCGGATGGCCTGGACCTCCATGTGGTGCGTACCGGTCAGGGCGTTGGCGAGGGTGGACTTGCCGGCCCCCGACCGGCCGAGCAGCACGCTGGTGCCGTCGCGGACGACGGCGCCCAGTTCCTCGGTGCCCTCGCCGAGTTCGGCGCTGACGACGTGCACCGCGACGCCCGGCGCGCTCGCCGCGACGTCCGCCACGAGGTGGGAGCGGGTCGCCGGGTCGGGGACGAGGTCGGCCTTGGTGAGGACGACGAGGGGGCGCGCGCCCGACTCCCAGGCCAGCGCCAGGAAGCGTTCGATGCGGGCGAGTTCGAGCTCGTCCGCAAGGGAGACCGCCACCAGGACGTGGTCGACGTTGGCGGCGAGGATCTGCCCTTCGGAGCGTTTCGAGGAGGTGGACCGCAGGAAGGCCGTGCGGCGCGGCAGATACGCCTGGACGAACCGGAGGTCCGTACCCTCCGGGTCGAGGGCGGCCCAGTCACCGGTGCAGATCACCTTCATCGGATCGCGCGGCACGACGAAAGCGGTGTCGGCGCGCACGGTGCCCCGCGCGGTCACGACATCGCACTGACCGCGGTCGACGCGCACCACGCGCCCGGGGACCAGTCCCCGTTCGGCGTACGGGGCGAACTCGGCCGCCCAGCGCGCGTCCCAGCCGTAGGGGGCGAGCGCCCGCGCCCCGGCCCCGGAGGGGGCAGGGAGGGACGGGAACGGGGACGTGGCGGAAGTAGAGGGTGAAGAGGTGGACGGAGAGGACGGGAAAGACAAGGGGAACCCTTCGAGGGGCAGCCCCGGCAGGTGACTTACCGGCCGCCGAGCGGCCGGGGAGGGGCCGGTTTCCGGCCGGTCACCGGGGGACCGCGGGAGAGCACTGGACGAACGACTGAGTGCGGGCAACGCCCACCGCGAAGACGACAGCCATGGGGTACACCTCCCGGGTCCTTCCCTCGCGACGGCCACAGCGGGCCGTGCGGGTCCGCGCCGTGCGGAACCCGACGGACTGTAGCGCGCGGCCCCGGACGCGCACCACGGTTTTTCCGGGCCCCCGGCCCGGGACGGGGCCGCCTCGCCGGGCCTGCGTCCACGGGTGCCCCGGCCGGCTGCCCTCGGCCGGTGTCCGCGACGTCTCCGACCGGGTGTCTCCGACGTGCCCGTGCGTGCCGTTCGGCGCATGCTGGCCCCACACCCACTGCGGGCGGGGGACGGCGCCGTCCCCCGCCGGTGACGGAGGACCGACATGACACGACCCGCCGGTGCGGCCGAGGGCGCCGCCGGGACGGACGGCGTGGCCGCGGCCCTGCTGGACGGCCAGGGGCGGATCGTGTGGTGGTCGCGGGCGGCCACGGAGCTGCTGGGCTGGACGGGCGAGGAGGTGGCCGGGAAGCCCGCGCGCCACTACATCGCCGACGCCGCGCCGCCCGACCGGCGGCAGGGACCGCCGGGCGGGGGCAGGACGCTGCGGCTGCGGCACCGTTCGGGCCATGTCGTGGACGCGGAGATGCGCCTGGTGCGCCCGGACTCCGCCCCGGGGGTGCTGGTGCTCGCGATGGCCTCGGGCGGGAGCGGCGGCGGGCTCGACCAGGACCGGAACCTGGGGCGGGCGATGCTGACGCAGGAGGGTGTCGCCTTCGCCCAGTTCGGGATGGACCTGCGGCCGGTGCGCACCAACGAGCCCTTCGAGGAGCTGCGCCCGGAGTCGGCCGAGGACGAGTGGCTGAGCGACCTGGTGAACGTCCAGGACGGGACGAGCGCCCGCGACCTCCTCTCCCAGGTCGCCGAGACCGGCGCCATGGTGGTCGGCGCGGAGTACCGGCCGGTGTCCGACGACGCGCCGGTCACCCTGGCGCTGACCTGTTTCCGGGTGGAGGATCCCCTCGGCATGCCGGTGGCCCTCGCGGTCGTCGCGAGCGAGGTCACCGCACGGCGCCGCAGCCGCCGTCGGCTGACCGAGGCGTACCGCAGGGCCATCGACATCGGCGGTTCCCTCGACATGGCGCAGGTCGCGCAGGACCTGGTCGAGGTGCTCGTGCCCGCGCTCGGCGACATGGCCACCGTGGACTTCCCCGACGACGTCCTCCAGGGCCGCGATCCGCCGCTCGGCGAGGCCAGTACGCGCACTACGGCGGTCCGCAGGACCGCCGCGAAGTCCGCGCACGGCCCCTGGCCCCCGCAACTGCTCCAGCCCGGTGAGCTGCTGCCCCGGGTGGCCGAGTCCCGGGAGACCGCCCCGCGCACCGTCGGCGGCGTCGTCGTCTCGGACGGGGAGCTGTCCCGGGACATCCTCGGCCGCGACCCCGAGCTGATGACCCGGCTCGTGCCGGAGGGCCTGCGCCAGTCGCTGGGCTGTCCGCTGTACCGGCGCGGCCGCCTCTTCGGGTACGCGAACGTGTACCGCACCCAGGAGTCCACCCCGTACGACGAGGCGGACACGAAACTGATGCGGGACCTGTGCGCCCGCACCGCGCTGGCCATCGACAACGCGTTCCGCTTCAACCGGGAGCACCGCACCGCCGTCGTCCTGCAGCGCAGTCTGCTGCCGCCGGCCGCGACGGACAGCGCGGCGGCGGAGACGGCGGGCGCGTACGTGCCGGCCGGCGGCAGCGTCAGCGTGGGCGGCGACTGGTTCGACGCCGTGCCGATGTCCTCGCTGCGGATCGGCCTGGTGGTCGGCGACGTCGTGGGGCACGGTCTGCCCGCCTCCGCGAGCATGGCCCGCCTGCGTACGGCGGTGCAGACCCTCGCCGATCTCGACCTGCCGCCCGACGAACTCCTCACCCGCCTGGACGATCTGGTGCTGCGGATGAAGGGGGAGGCCGAGGACCCCGACGGGGTCGGCGCGTCCTGCCTGTTCGCCGTGTACGACCCGGTCACCCGGGTGTGCGAGATGGCCAGCGCGGGGCATCCGCCGCCCGCCGTGGTGTTCCCGGACGGTAGCGTGGAGTTCGCCCCGCTCGTCCCCGGACCGCCGCTCGGGGTCGGCGACAACCCCTTCGAGGTGTGCTCGCTCAGCCTGCCGCCGGGCAGCGTCCTCGCCCTGTACACGGACGGGCTCGTGGGCGAGCACCACGACCCGGAGCAGGGCATGGAGCTGCTGCGGGAGAACCTGCGCGAACTGTGCGGGAGCGACCGGTCCCTGGAGCGGATCGGCGCCGACCTGATCGCGCGCCGGCCCAGCGCGCAGAGCACGCCGGACGACGTCACGCTGCTGCTCGCGCGGACCCGGGCGGTGCCGGAGGGGAACATGGCGAGCTGGGAGTACCCGGCCGATCCGGCGGCGGTGCAGCGGGCGCGCGCGGACGCGGACGCGCAGCTCGCCGAGTGGGGCCTGGAGGACCTGCGGTTCTCCACCGAGCTGCTGGTGAGCGAACTGGTCACCAACGCGGTCCGCTACGCGGGCAGCGGCCCCCTGACGCTGCGGCTGATCCGCAACCGGGGCCTGGTGTGCGAGGTGTCCGACCCGAGCAACACCCAGCCGAGGCTGCGCCGCGCGCGCAGTACGGACGAGGGGGGCCGCGGTCTCTTCCTGGTCGCCCAGCTCAGCGAACGCTGGGGCTGCCGCTACCGGACCCGCGGGAAGACCATCTGGACGGAACAGGCCATCGACGACGCCGCCGGGGCGTGACCCGCGCCCACCTCGGCCGCCCTGCGCGGGCCGCCCCTCAGACCTCGCGCAGGCTGGGCCCGGGGCGTTCCCCGTCACGCGCCCCGGCGCCGAGCAGACCGGTCGCGGTGATCGGTGACTCCTGCGCGATACGGGGCAGTTCGCGCCGTGCGACGGCGAGGACGACGAGCGGCAGCGCCCCGCGCACCGCCTGGACCGACCGCAGCCAGCCCGGGACGTAGACCGCGCCCCGGCGGCGTTCGATCGTGCGCACCATGCGGTCGGCCACCTCGCTCGCGGGGAACACCTTGCGGGCGGGGGCCGGTTCGTGGGCGCGCAACTCCCGCAGGACCGCGAACTGTTCGCTGTCCTGCGTCATGTCGGTGTCCATCCAGTTGAGGTAGGCGATACCGACGCCGACCCCCTCGTGGGCGACCTCGGCGCGCAGGGAGTGCGCGAACGCCTCGACGCCCGCCTTGGAGGCGCAGTACGCGCTCATCATCGGGGAGGTGCCCATCGAGGCGAGCGAGGCGATCTGGAGGAAGTAGCCCCGCGAGGCCAGCAGGTCGGGCAGGAAGGCGCGGGCGGTGTTGGCGCTGCCCACGAGGTTCACGTCGATCACCCGGCGCCAGGTCACCGGGTCGGAGTGCAGGAAGGGGCCGCCCTCGGCGACCCCGGCGTTCGCGATCACGACGGAGGGCGGCCCGAACCGTTCCCGGATGTGCCGGGACACGTCCGCCAGGGCGGCGTGGTCGGTGACGTCCGCCTCCCAGCACTCGGCCTCGGCGGGCAGGGAGGCGGCGACCTCGCCGAGGGCGTCGGTGTTGCGCCCGACCAGGGCCAGGCGCGCCCCGCACCCGGCGAGGCGCTCCGCGAGCGCCCGGCCGAGGCCGCGGGCGGCTCCGGTCACCACGACGGTACGGCCCTGCAGGGGACTGGTGCCGGACTTCACGGGGCCTCCGGGGCTGACGGGACCGCCGTACCGCGCGCGGGGCCGGAGTGGGGCGGCGACTGCTCGGACTGCGGACAGGCTCACCGTAGGCCGGGACGCGGGGCGCGGCAGCCCGGGAGGGACCGGACCGGTCACGGGCGGCGGCCGTTCGGGCGGCGGGCTCACCCGGGCGGGCCCGCCGCCCTCACCGGCCTGGCCCCCGCACGGCCCGGCTGCCGTGTCGGTGCCCGCCCGCGCCTCGGGGTCTGGGGCACAGTGCGGGGAGCCGGTCCCCGCCGCCGGTGACAGGCGGTCTCCCCCAGGGTCCTCAAGGGCCCGTTTCCCCAAGGAGCGCGGAGTTGAGAACTCACGGAACCCCCGGTGCGCGCGGACTGCGGCGCACCGTGCTCGTGGGCGCGCAGGTGCTGCTGCTCGCCGGCTGCGCCGGTACCCGTGCCGCTCCCGAGCACGCCTCCCCCACGCCGGAGCGGCCCTCGTCGGCCGCGGCGTCCGGTGCGCGGGGCGCACCCGGCGCCCCCGGGGAGCGGGCGGTCCCGGCCGCGGGGCCGGAGGCGACGGCGGCGCGCATCCCGTCGCTAGGGCCCCGGACGCGTGCGCGGCTGCCGTCGGACACGCGGCAGGCGCTCGTGGTGACCGGCCGCTCCGTCGACTCCAACCGGGCGAGCGCGGTGCTGTACGAACGCGTCGCGGCGAAGGGCTGGCTGCCGGTCGCGGGCCCCTGGCCGGCGCGCAACGCCCTGCTCGGGTGGACGACACACCACCGCGCCGACGACCTGCGGTCCCCCTCGGGCGTCTACACCCTCACCGACGCGGGCGGCCGGGACCCCGACCCGGGCACCCGGCTGCCGTACGACCGCGACCCGGTGTACGGGGACTCGGGCACCGGCTTCGAGGGGGAGCCGCTGGACGGTTCCTTCGACCACGTCGTGGCGATCGACTACAACCGGGTACCGGGGAGCCCGCCGCAGGACCGGCGCAGGCCGATGGGCGCGGACCGGGGCGGCGGGATCTGGCTGCACGTGGACCACGGGGGCCCCACGCAGGGCTGTGTGGCCCTGCCGAAGCCCCGGCTGCGCACCCTGATGCGGCGGCTGAACCCGGCCCTGCACCCGGTCGTGGTGATGGGGGCCGGGCCGGTGCTCGCGAAGTGAGGGCGCCCGCCGGCACCCGCGGGGTCACGCGGCGCCTCGTCCGGCGGCGGGCGTGCGGCCGTCCGTGAAGCGCAGGGACTGACCGGGGCGGGCCTGGGCCGCGCGGTCGACGTCCTCACGGGTGACGACGGCGATCACCGGGTAGCCGCCGGTCACGGGGTGGTCGGCGAGGAACAGGGTGGGCTGTCCGGACGGCGGCACCTGGAGGGCGCCGGGCACCATGCCCTCACTGGGCAGCTCCTCGGTCCCAACGCGTGCGAGGGCCGGGCCGTCCTCCAGGCGCATGCCGACCCGGTCGCTGTCCGCGCTGACCCGCCAGGCGCCCGTCAGCAGCGCGGTGAGCGCGGCGTCGGTGAACCAGTCGGCGCGCGGCCCGCGCCGTACGCGCAGCGTCAGTTCGCCCTCGGCGGGCGCGGCGACGGGCGCGAGGTCGACGCACGGGAACGCGGCGGGCGCCGCCCCCACCGGCAGCCACGTCCCGGGGGCCAGCGGCGCGGGGCCGACCCCGGACAGGAGGTCGGTCGCGCGCGAGCCGAGGACGGGTGGCGGGGTCAGTCCGCCCCGGACGGCGAGGTAGGTGCGCAGCCCGGACGCCGGGAGCCCGAGCCGCAGTTCGGCGCCCGCCGGGAGCGGGAGCGGGCAGTTGAGGGCGGCGGGGCGCCCCTGGACGGTGACCGGGCAGGGGGCTCCGGTGAGCGCGACGAGGAGGTCGCGCCGGGCGCGTACGGCGAGGCCGCCGAGGGTGATCTCGACGCACGCGGCGTCCTGCGGGTTGGCGAGCAGCCGGTTGGCGAGCGTCAGGGAGCGGCGGTCGGCGGCGCCGGAGCGGCCGACGCCGATGTGGGCGAGGCCGGGCCTGCCGAGGTCCTGGAGCGTCGCGAGCGGGCCGGTCGCGAGGATCTCCAGAGCGCCCGCGCCCGCCTCGTGGGTCGCGGTCATCCGGCCTCCTCGAAGCGGACGCGGACGCCGGGGCGCAGGAGGGCGGGCGGGTCGCGGTCGACCTGCCACACGGGCAGGCCGGTGCGGCCGATGAGCTGCCAGCCGCCGGGCGAGGAGCGCGGGTAGATCCCGCTGAACTCCCCCGCGAGCCCGACCGATCCGGCGGGCACCCGGGTTCGGGACTCGGTGCGGCGCGGGACGGTCAGCTCGGGCGGTCCGCCCACGAGGTAGCCGAAGCCGGGCGCGAACCCGCCGAAGGCGACGGTCCATTCGGCCCCGGTGTGCAGCCGTACGACCTCGCGCGGGCCGATCCCGGCGAGTGCGGCGACCTCGGCGAGGTCGGCGCCGTCGTAGACGACCGGTACGCGGACGAGTTCTCCGGCTCCGCGCCCGCCCGCCTCGGGCCGTACGGCGCGCACCGCGCGTTCGACGGCGGCGACGTCCGCCCCGGGGGCGAGGTGCAGGAGCAGGGTGCGGGCGGCGGGCACGAGGTCGCTCACTCCCGCCGGCGGATCGGCCCGCAGCGCGGCGTACAGGGCCTGCACGGCGTCGAGGCCCGGCAGTTCGAGCAGCAGTGCGTGGTCCGCGCAGGGCAGGACACGCGGGACAGGGGCGGTGGACGCCGAGGGCGACGGCGGCACGGCGGGCATCGGGGGCATGGGGGCAGCGTCCTTTCCGGCGGGAGTTCGGGCGGCGCGCGGGTCCTTACGGCCGTGTGCGCCGGGTTCTTGCGGCAGGTGGTGCGTGGTGCGTGCCGGGCCTTACGGCAGGTTCGCGGGGGTCCGCTCGCGCGGCGGCCCGCCGGTGAAGGGGCGCAGCGCGATGCCCTCGGCGCGCAGCCGGTCCCGTACCGTCCCGGCGATCCGGACCGCGCCGGGGCTGTCCCCGTGCACGCACAGGGAGTCGGCCTCGACGAGGAGTGCGGAGCCGTCGACGGCGGTGACGGGCTCCCCGCGCGCGATACGTACGCAGCGCTCGGCGATCTCTTCCGGATCGTGCAGGACCGCTCCGGGCTCGCGCCGGGAGACGAGCGTGCCCTCGGGGGTGTAGGCGCGGTCGGCGAAGGCCTCGCGGTGCACGCGCAGTCCCGCCTCCCCGGCCCGGCGCAGCCACTGCGAGCCGGGCAGGCCGAGCACCGCGCAGTCCGGGTCCCAGGTGCGGACCGCCTCGACGACGGCGGCGGCCTGGGCCTCGTGGTGCACGATCGCGTTGTACAGCGCGCCGTGCGGTTTGACGTAGCGCACCCGGGTGCCGGAGATCCGGGCCAGTCCGTCGAGTGCCGCGATCTGGTAGAGGACGTCGTCGGTGAGTTCGGCGGGCGGTACGTCGATGAAGCGGCGGCCGAAGCCGGCGAGGTCGCGGTAGCCGACCTGCGCGCCGACCGTCACCCCGTGCCGGGCGGCGTCCGCGCAGGCCCGGCGGATCACCGTGGCGTCGCCCGCGTGGTAGCCGCACGCGATGTTGGCGCTCGTGACGATCGCGAGCAGCGCGGCGTCGTCGCCGAGCTCCCAGCGCCCGAAGCTCTCCGCGAGGTCCGAGTTGAGGTCCATGGCCGGCTCCGTCATAGGTGTCCTCCCGCGTCCGGTGCGGCCGTTCCGGTCCGCCGGCTCCAGGGGCCGGTGTACGGCGCTCGGTGGCCGCGGGGCCACGGTAGCCGCACGCCCGGTCGCGGCGGCGCCACCGGGCCCGCGCGGGGCGCCGGGGTCCCGTAGCGGCGTACGCCCCGGCCGGGCGGGTGCGGGCCCGATGAGATGATCCACCGCATGAGCAGCGACAGTGACAGCGGGAGCGGCGCTCCCCGCAGCGTGGCCGGACCCGTGCGCAACTGGGCCGGGAACATCACCTTCACCCCTTCCGTCCTGCACCGGCCGGCCTCGGTGGACGAGCTGAGCGGGCTCGTCGCGGACGCCCGGCGGGTGCGGGTGCTGGGCAGCGGGCACTCCTTCAACCGGATCGCCGACCCGGACGACCGCGACGGTCTCCTCGTGTCGCTCGCCGGTCTCCCCTCGCTGATCGAGGTGGACGAGGCGGCGCGGACGGTACGGGTGGGCGGCGGCGTCCGCTACGCCGAGCTGGCCCGGGTCGTGCACACGCACGGGCTGGCGCTGCCCAACATGGCCTCGCTGCCGCACATCTCGGTGGCCGGTTCGGTCGCCACCGGGACGCACGGCTCGGGGAACGGGCTCGGCTCGCTCGCGACGCAGGTGCGCGGCGTCGAGCTGGTCACGGCCTCGGGCGAGGCGCTGTCCCTGTCGCGGGACAAGGACGGGGAGCGTTTCGAGGGAGCGGTCGTCTCGCTCGGGGCGCTCGGTGTCGTCACCGCGCTCACCCTGGATCTGGTGCCCGCCTTCGAGGTGCGGCAGGACGTGTTCTCCGGACTGGAACTCGGCGTGCTGGACGAGGAGTTCGACGCGATCACCGGCGCGGGCTACAGCGTGAGCCTGTTCACCGGCTGGCAGCACGCCGGCTTCGACCAGGTGTGGCTGAAGCGGACGGAGACCGGTGCGCCGCACTTCCCGTGGGCACGCCCCGCCGAGGTCGCGATGCATCCGGTGCCCGGGATGCCGGCGGAGAACTGCACCCCGCAGTTCGGGGCGCCCGGACCGTGGTGCGAGCGACTGCCGCACTTCCGGCCCGAGTTCACGCCGAGCAACGGCGCCGAACTCCAGTCCGAGTACCTGGTGCCGCGTTCGGCCGCGCTCGGGGCGCTGCACGCGGTGGCCGCGATACGCGAGGCCCTGGTGCCCGTCCTCCAGGTGTGCGAGGTGCGCACCATGGCCGCCGACCGGCTGTGGCTGAGCCCCGCGTACGGGAGGGACACCGTGGGTCTGCACTTCACGTGGCTGCCGGACGGCGCGGCGCTCGCCCCCGTCCTCGGACGGCTGGAGGAGGCGCTCGCCCCGTTCGCGGCCCGGCCGCACTGGGGCAAGGTGAGCACGATCGCCCCCTCGGCGCTGGGTGCGCTGTGGCCCCGGATGCCCGACTTCGCCGCCCTGGCCGCGGAGCTGGACCCGGAGGGCTGCTTCTCCAACGCCTTCGTACGGGAGGCGCTCGGGGCCTGAGCACGGGGCCTCGCGGTGCTCAGCCGGAGGCGCCGACCTCGTTGAGCGGGGCGCCGTCGCCGACGGGCGGCAGGTCCCCGCGCTCCACGGGCGCCGGGAAGGCCGTGGCGGTGGGCAGGGTCCGGTCGAGTTCGGCCGGGTCCGCGCGGTGCGCGGCGCGGACGGCGTCCCGCAGCAGTGCGCGGGAGACGGCCGGGCCGGGCGCGGCCAGGGTGATGCGCAGGGCGCCCTGCTGCCGTACGTAGGCGTGCTGCTCGCCCGCCGTCAGGTACCACAGGCCGCCGCTCTCGGGGGCGCAGTGGACGGCGCCCGGCCCGTCCCCGAGGGACACGGCGGAGCAGGTGCTCGCGGTGAGCGGGGCGCTGTCGTCGACGGTCAGCCGGACGATCGCGCCGTGCGCGTCGGTGGCGGAGCTCTGGAAGCCGTCCTCGTCCACGGGGCCCACGGACTGCACGGCGAGCCGGAACCCCGGCACCTCGGCGACGTAGACCTTCTCCAGGGGCACCTGCGCGGTCGCGGCCCGGGCCGCGAGGACGGCCGGATCGGGGGCCGCGGCGGCAGTCGGCGAGACGGTGGACGAGGCGGTGGGCGAGGCACCCGCGTCGGCCCCACCGGCCCCACTCGCCCCACCGGCCCGCTCCACCTCCACCCGGCCGCTTCCGTGGGCCTGCTCGCTCCCGCAGGCGGTGAGCAGGAGCAGGGCGGCGGGCAGCAGGACGGCGGCGGTCGCACGGACGGCGGGCGGGGCGGGTCTTCTCATGAGCCCATCATGCGTGCTCGACCGCCAGGGGCCTACGCAGGGTGCGTAGTTGGGCCGGGGTGAGCCCGGTGAGGGCCTTCACCTCGCGGCCGAGGTGGGGCTGGTCGGCGTAGCCGGAGCGGACGGCGGTCTCGGCGAGGGGCAGCCCCGCGTCTAGCGCCACGGCAGGCATCGTTCGCCCGTCAAGGAGCGGCGTCCGGTGCGTGCTCTCGGCGTGCCGGCCGGAAGCCCTCGTACTGGACGTACTTGGGCTTTCGGCCGGTGCGGCGAGAGGGCGTGCCGGGCGTCGCGACGGGGCGAACGTTGCCTGCCGTGGCGCTGGGAGGGGCAGGGCGCGTTGCAGGCGCAGGACGCGGGTGAGGGTGCGCGGCCCGTAGCCGAAGGCGGCGACGGCCCTGCGGTGCAGGAGCCGCGCCCCGGCCCCGGTCCGTTCGGCGATCCGGTCGAGCGGCCTGCCCGCCCGCGCCCCGGCCACGAGCGCCGCCACCAGCGGGTCGGCCGCTCCCGTGGCACCCGCCAGTTCCAGCCCGGCCGCCTCCAGCCCGGCGGCCGGCTCCCCGGCGCGCGCCACCCGGTCCCGCAGCCGTACGGCCCGGTGGGCGGGCCACAGCTCGGCGAGCGGCACCCGCCGCCCCAGCAGTTCGCGTGCGGGCACCCCGAGCAGGGCGGGCGCGGCCCCCGGCGCGAACCGCAGACCGGCCCAGCGCACGGCCGCCCCGGCGGTCTCGGCGGGCTGGTGGGCCCGCACGTCGGGTCCGGCGACGAGCAGCCCGGTGTCCTCGCTCCACAGCAGATCCATGCAGCCGTCCGGCAGCACCGGGCAGCCGGGGACGGACGGCGGCACCCCACCGGCCTCCCGCGTCCACAGGACGGCCCCGGGCAGCGCGGAGGGGCGTTCGCGGTAGGTCATACGGGGCCACCCCCGGGCCCGGGGGTACTCACTGCGTCCATGCGGCCATGGTGGCATCCGGGCACGGTCGCGCCGCCGGACGGCGGGGACCCCGAGTGGTCGCCCTACTCCCCCGGTGGCCGCTTCGCGTGTTTCGGGGCGTGTTTGACGTGGGTGCGCAGGCGGGAGCCGACGTCCTCCGGGGGCAGGAAGCGGGACCAGCGCTCGGGGTACTCGGAGGGCATGTCGGGGTCCGCGGAGTCCTCCGGGCGGGCGGCCCGGACGGCGGCGGCCCGCGCGATCACCTCGGCTGCCTCGGCCTCCCGGGCCCGTTCGTTGGCGGCGCGGCCCGCGGCGGTCGCCACGGAGGGCCACACGCGGTCGATGGCCGCGTTGACGGCGGCGCCGACGAGGACGGCGAAGGCGGAGACGCCGATCCACAGGAGGACCGCGACGGGCGCGGCGAGCGAACCGTAGATGGTGGGGCCCTCGATGGTCGAGGTGAGGTAGATGCGCAACAGGGCGCTGCACACGACCCACATCGCGAGGGCGACGAAGGAACCGGGGACGTCCTCGATCCACGGGGAGCGCACCGGCACGGACACGTGGTACAGCGTCGTCAGGAAGATGACGGACAGGACGATGACGACGGGCCAGTACAGGATCTGGACGGCCGTCTCGCTCCACGGCAGGACGTCCACCACCGTGTCGGGGCCCGCGACCAGCAGCGGCAGCGCGACCGAGCCGATCGCGAGGCCCACGACGAACAGGCCGAAGGAGAGCAGTCGCGTGCTGACGATGCCGCGCACCCCGTCGAGGCCGTACATCACGGTGATCGTGTCGATGAAGACGCTCACGGCGCGCGAACCGGACCACAGCGCGAAGACGAAGCCGAGGGAGATGATGTCGATCCGGCCCCGGGTGACGTCCTCGAAGATGGGCTCGGCGATCTCGCGCACCCCCTGGTCGGACAGGACGGTGCGGGAGGCGTCGAGGATGTTGCGCTCGACGCTCGCGATGGTGTCCGCGCCGGTCCACGCGTCGACGTAACCGAGCAGTCCCAGCAGGCACAGCAGCAGCGGCGGAACGGACAGCAGGGTGAAGAACGCGGCCTCGGCTGCGAGGCCGAGGATGCGGTACTCCATGCAGGAGTTGACGGTGTCCTTGATCAGCAGCCAGGCGGTCCTGCGCTTGGAGACGTTGCGGTAGAGCGCACGGACGCGCCTGAGCCGCCCGGGACGTCGCCGCGCAGCTGTTTCTTTTGCCTGGTGCACCTCCTTACCGTATCCGTATGGCAGCCAGCACCCACACAGTGACCAACCAGCCTCCGCCCCTGGTCGGGTACGACGTCTACGGCTCCGACCGGGCCCTCACCGAGGCCGTCGAACGGCACCTGGACGCGGCCTTGCTCGACGAGGCCCGAACCGAGCTGACGGAGCTGGGCCGCTCGGCCGGCTCGGCCCAGGCGCAGGAGTGGGGGGCGCAGGCGAACGAGAACCCGCCGACGCTGCGCACCCACGACCGCTACGGCCACCGGATCGACGAGGTGGACTTCCATCCCGCGTGGCACCGGCTGCTCGGCCACGCCGTGTCCGCCGGGCTCACGAACGCCTGGAACCGGCCGGGCGGGCACGTGCGCCGGGCCGCCGGCTTCCTCGTGTGGACCCAGGCGGAGGCGGGGCACGGCTGCCCGCTGTCGATGACGCACGC
Source organism: Streptomyces sp. NPDC049954 (assembly GCF_040656295.1). NCBI lineage: Bacteria > Bacillati > Actinomycetota > Actinomycetes > Kitasatosporales > Streptomycetaceae > Streptomyces > Streptomyces sp. NPDC049954. The sequence continues at coordinate 413,298 of NZ_JBFALS010000006.1, read as the reverse complement.
GGCCGTCCCCGCGCTGCGCGCGGAACCGGCGCTGGCCGGGCAGTGGGAGCCGCTGCTGACCTCCCGGGTGTACGAGGAGGGGCTGCGGCCGGCCGCGCGGAAGGCCGGGGCGCTGTTCGGGATGGGCATGACGGAGAAGCAGGGCGGCAGCGACGTCCGCGCCAACACGACGCTCGCCCGCGGGCTGCCGGGCGAGGGCGAGTACGCGCTGACCGGCCACAAGTGGTTCTGCTCCGCCCCGATGTCGGACGGCTTCCTGGTGCTCGGGCAGGCGCCGGACGGTCTCACCTGCTTCCTCGTGCCCCGGGTCCTGCCGGACGGGGAGCGCAACGTGTTCGCGATCCAGCGGCTCAAGGACAAGCTCGGCAACAAGTCGAACGCGTCGGGCGAGGTCGAGTTCGACGGGACGTGGGCGCGGCGGGTCGGCGAGGAGGGGCGCGGGGTGCGCACGATCATCGAGATGGTCGCCGCGACCCGGCTGGACTGCGTCCTGGGCTCGGCGGCGGTCATGCGGCAGGCCGTCGCGCAGGCCGTGCACCACGCCGCGCACCGGGAGGCGTTCGGCGGCCCGCTCGTGGACAAGCCTCTGATGCGCAATGTTCTGGCCGACCTCGCCCTGGAGTCGGAGGCGGCCACGACGCTCGGGCTGCGGCTCGCGGCGGCCTACGACGCGGCCGCGGCCGGTGACGAGCGGGAGCGGGCGCTGCTGCGGCTCGCGGTGCCCGCCGCCAAGTACTGGGTGACCAAACGCTGCACGCCGCTCGTGGCGGAGGCGCTGGAGTGCCTGGGCGGCAACGGCTACGTCGAGGAGTCCGGCATGCCGAGGCTGCTGCGTGAAGCGCCGCTGAACTCGCTGTGGGAGGGCTCGGGCAACGTGCAGGCGCTCGACGTGCTGCGGGCCCTGAACCGGGAGCCGCGGGCGCTCGACGCCTTCCTCACGGAGGTCGGCCGGGCCCGGGGCGCCGACCACCGGCTGGACGCGGCCGTCAAGGAGCTGCTGCACGAACTGTCGGACCTGGACGGGATCGAGGCGCGGGCGCGGCGGCTCGTGGAGCGCATGGCGCTCGTGCTCCAGGGCTCGCTGCTGGTGCGCCACGCGCCCCCGGAGGTCGCCGACGCCTTCTGCGGCTCGCGCCTGGGCGGGGACTGGGGCCGGGCCTTCGGGACGCTCGCGCATCCGCTGCCGACCGGGGCGATCGTGGAACGCGCCCGGGTCGAACTCCCGTCCTGAACAAGGGTGTCCGTGCCAGGTCTCCGCGCCAGTCCTCGGTACGAGGTGTGCGTACCGGGCCGAGGCGGGGCGGGAAGGGGGGGCGGGGGTGATGCTGCGCCGACACGGCACCACCCCCGCTCACAGCGCCCCGCGAGGGGCACGCGGCGCCGTCGAGCGGCGCCGCGCCCAGCATCGGGTGCCGCGGGCCCCGGTCGCGAGAGTTGCAAGGGGTTGCAATCGAATGGCCGATTCCCGGCGGCGAGGGGGCCCGCACCGCGAGGATGGGGGGTGCCCCTCGCGCCGGCGGTCACGTCGGCACCACCTCCGTCGGTCCCGCGCCGGCGGCACGAGTTTCGGGAGCCTCCCGTGCGGATCACGCAGGCCGGGCCGGACGGCCCGCCCCGTCCGGTCATCGACGCGTCGTGGCGCCGGGTGCGGCGCGGCGGACTCGATCCGCACCAGGACCTGGAGGGCGCCCCGCTGACGGCGGACGCGCTGGAGTGGCGCAGACGCGGCTCGCGGATGCGGGAGGCGCTCCCGGTGCTGGGCCGCGGCCTGGCCTCCGCCGTGTCCGAGACGGCGGGGCAGGTCATGGTGGTGACGGACGCCGAGGGCCGCGTGCTGTGGCGTTCCGGCAGCCACCGGGCGCTGCGGCTCGCGCAGGGCATCCACCTCGCGGAGGGCACCGTGTGGGCGGAGGAGGCGACCGGGACCAACGCGATCGGCACGGCGCTCGCGACGGGTTCCGCCGTCCAGGTGCACGCCCGCGAGCACTACGTGCGGCGCCTGCACCGCTGGACGTGCGCCGCGTCCCCGGTGCACGACCCGCGGGACGGGAAGCTGCTGGGCGTGGTCGACCTGAGCGGCCCCCAGTCGACCTTCCACCCGGCGGCGCTCGCGCTGGTGGACTCGGTGGCCCGGCTCGCGGAGTCCACGCTGCGGGTGCACCACCTGGAGGCCGTCGAGCGGCTGCGTTCGGTCGCGGCGCCCGTCCTGTGGTCGGTGGGCGGCCGGGCGGTCGCGGTCGACCCGGACGGCTGGGTGGCCGGGGTCACCGGGCTCGCCCCGTGCGACCGGCTGCAACTGCCCGGCGCCCTGACCGCCGGGGCCCCGCCGGGCCGCGTCCGGGTGCCCTCGCTGGGCCTGTGCGCGGTGGAACCGCTCCCGGGCGGCTGGCTGTTGCGGGCCGTCGCGGAGGACGAGGGGGTGGGGGACGAGGCGCCGGGGCGGGTCGTCCTCGACCTGAGCGCGGCCCGTCGCGCGACGGTGACGGTGTCGGGACCCGCGGGTTCCTGGACCCGGGACCTGAGCCCGCGCCACGCCGAACTCCTGTACGCGCTCGCGGTGCGCCGGGAGGGGCGCTCGGCGGCGCAGCTCGCGGTGGACCTGTTCGGCGATGCCAGCAGGACGGTGACGGTGCGCGCGGAGCTGTCCCGGGTGCGGCGGACCCTGCGCGGGGTGCTCGACCACCGCCCGTACCGCTTCCGGGAGGGCTACGAGGTGGAGGTGCTCGCCCCGCGCGAACCGGCGGCCCTGCTGCCGCACTCGGCGGCCCCGCTGGTACGGCGGGCGCGCGGGGAGGAACCGGGGGCGCGGTGAGGGCGGCGGGACCCTCGTGGTTCGCTGACGTCATGAGCAGCATCACTGTGACCACGTGGTCCCTGGAGCAGACCTCGCCGGGCGACCTGCGCCCGGCCGGGGGCGCCCCCGACACGGTGCGGGTGGCCCGTGCCGAGGTCCCCTCCCCCGAGTTCAGCCGTTTCCTCTACACGGCGGTGGGCCAGGACGTGACCTGGACCGACCGGCTGTCGTGGAGCCACCGCGAGTGGCGGGAGGTGCTGGAGCGGCCGGGCACCGAGACCTGGGTGGCGTACGAGAACGGCACGCCCGCCGGCTTCGCGGAACTGGCCGGCCAGGACGAGGGCGCCGTGGAGATCGTCTACTTCGGGCTGCTCCCGGCCTTCCGGGGGCGCGGTATCGGCGGTCACCTCCTGTCGTACGCGACCGCGCGCGCGTGGGACCTCGCGTTGCGGCATCCCGAGCGCGACGTGAGCAAGCGGGTGTGGCTGCACACGTGCAGCAAGGACGGTCCGCACGCCCTGGAGAACTACCGGCGCCGGGGCTTCACGGTGTTCGAGACCCGCACCGAGGAGGAGCCGTTGCTCGCGACGCCGGGCCCCTGGCCGGGCGCCGGGCTCTGAGCGCGGCGGACGTGGGCGGGGCGGGCAGGCGCGCGGAGGCGGGGCGAGGGCGGCGGTGAGTGCGGCGGTGAGTGCGGCGGTGACGGCTCCCGCACGAAGGCGCCCGGTCTCCCCTCCGCTCCCGCCCGCGTCCCTCCCGCGCCCGCGCACCGTCGCTTCCGCCCCTCCGCCCCCACCCATGCGTCTCGCTATTCGGGACACGTTCGTCCACATTCCGGATAATGGTGGACTGGCCCGAGATCCTCGTGCCACGCTTCCGTCATGTCTTCAGCTGGAATCGCCTTGGTGAGTCGGCGGCACGTCGATCTCGGCCGCATGTCCAGCGCCATCTGTCGGGCGCGCTGACGGTCCCGGTTCCGCCGCGAGAACCGCCCGCCCCCTGTCTCCACCCGCCGCTTCCTGAGCCGCCCCTCCCCGCCATCGCCTGCGCAGCGCCGCGCACGCATGCCCGTACGCGCAAGGCCGGAGCCGCCCGCCTGCCGTCTCGAAGGACGTATCGCCATGGCCGACGCCCCCACGCCCCCCGCACCCGCACCGCGACGCAAGACCGGCCGTCACCGCGGCGAAGGACAGTGGGCCGTAGGACACTTCACCCCGCTCAACGGCAACGAGCAGTTCAAGAAGGACGACGACGGTCTCAACGTACGGACACGTATTGAGACGATCTACTCCAAGGCGGGTTTCGACTCGATCGACCCGAACGACCTGCGCGGCCGGATGCGCTGGTGGGGGCTGTACACGCAGCGCCGGCCCGGGATCGACGGCGGCAAAACGGCCGTACTGGAGCCGGAGGAGCTGGACGACGAGTACTTCATGCTCCGGGTGCGGATCGACGGCGGGCGGCTGACGACCGAGCAGTTGCGGGTGATCGGCGAGGTCTCGCAGGAGTTCGCGCGCGGCACGGCGGACCTGACGGACCGCCAGAACGTCCAGTACCACTGGATCAGGATCGAGGACGTCCCGGAGATCTGGCGGCGGCTGGAGGCCGTGGGCCTGTCCACGACCGAGGCGTGCGGGGACACCCCGCGCGTCGTGCTCGGCTCCCCGGTCGCGGGCATCGCCGAGGACGAGATCATCGACGGCACCCCGGCGATCGAGGAGATCCACCGCCGGGTCGTCGGCAACCCGGAGTTCTCGAACCTGCCGCGCAAGTTCAAGACGGCCGTGTCGGGCTCCCCGCTGCTGGACGTCGCGCACGAGATCAACGACATCGCCTTCGTCGGCGTCGACCACCCCGAGCACGGACCGGGTTTCGACCTGTGGGTGGGCGGCGGGCTGTCGACCAACCCGAAGATCGGCGTGCGGCTGGGCGCCTGGGTGCCGCTGGAGGAGGTCCCCGACGTCCACGTCGGTGTCCTGTCGATCTTCCGTGACTACGGCTACCGGCGGCTGCGCACCCGGGCCCGGCTGAAGTTCCTGGTCGCCGACTGGGGCGCGGAGAAGTTCCGGCAGGTGCTGGAGGACGAGTACCTGCACCGCAAGCTCGTGGACGGCCCGGCCCCGGCCGACCCGGTCGAGCGCTGGCGCGACCACGTCGGGGTGCACCGGCAGAAGGACGGCCTGTTCTACGTGGGCTTCGCCCCGCGGGTGGGCCGGGTCGACGGCACCGTCCTCACCAAGATCGCCGACCTCGCGGCGGAGCACGGCTCGGGGCGGCTGCGCACGACCGTCGAGCAGAAGATGCTGGTGCTCGACGTCGCCGAGGACCGGGTCGACTCGCTCGTGGCGGGCCTGGAGGCGCTGGACCTCGTCGTCCACCCCTCACCGTTCCGGCGCGGCACGATGGCCTGCACGGGCATCGAGTTCTGCAAGCTCGCGATCGTCGAGACGAAGGCGCGCGGCGCCTCGCTCATCGACGAACTGGAGCGCAGGCTGCCGGAGTTCGACGAGCCGGTCACCATCAACCTCAACGGCTGCCCGAACGCCTGCGCCCGTATCCAGGTCGCCGACATCGGCCTCAAGGGCCAGCTCGTCATGGACGAGAACGGCCGGCAGGTCGAGGGCTTCCAGGTCCACCTGGGCGGCGCGCTCGGCCTCCAGGCCGGTTTCGGCCGCAAGGTGCGCGGGCTGAAGGTCACCTCGGAACAACTCCCGGACTACGTCGAGCGCGTGCTGCGCCGTTTCCAGGAGGACCGCGAGGAGGGCGAGCGTTTCGCGACCTGGGCGGCCCGCGCGGACGCGGAGGCCCTGTCGTGAGTGAGCGCGCGGCGCCCTTCTACTGCCCCTACTGCGGGGACGAGGACCTGCGGCCCGGCGAGCAGGGGCACGGCTGCTGGGAATGCGCGGCCTGCAACCGGGCCTTCCAACTGAAGTTCCTCGGGCTGCTCGCCCGGGGACTTCAGCGCCACGACGGCGAAGGGGATCAGCTCTCATGACGACCATCACCCCGATATCCCAGGACGCGCAGCCGTCCGAACTGGCCGCGCTCGCCGAGCGGGCGGGCCGCGAGCTGGAGGAGGCCCCGGCCCTGGAGATCCTCCAGTGGGCGGCCGGCACCTTCGGCAGCCGCTTCTGCGTGACCTCCTCGATGGAGGACGCCGTGGTCGCGCACCTCGCCTCGCGGGCCAGGCCCGGCGTGGACGTGGTGTTCCTGGACACCGGCTACCACTTCCCGGAGACCATCGGCACCCGCGACGCGGTCGCCGCCGTGATGGACGTGCACGTCATCACGCTCACCCCGCGCCAGTCGGTCGCCGAGCAGGACGCCGAGTTGGGCCCGAAGCTGCACGACCGCGACCCGGACCGGTGCTGCGCCCTGCGCAAGGTCGCCCCGCTTCAGGAGGGCCTCGCCGGCTACGCGGCCTGGGCGACGGGCCTGCGCCGCGACGAGTCGCCGACCCGGGCGAACACCCCGGTCGTGAGCTGGGACGAGAAGCGGCAGAAGGTCAAGGTGTCGCCGATCGCCCGCTGGACGCAGCAGGACGTCGACGCGTACGTCACCGAACACGGCGTGCTCACCAACCCGTTGCTCATGGACGGCTACGGCTCGGTGGGCTGCGCCCCGTGCACCCGGCGGCTGCTGGAGGGCGAGGACGCCCGGGCCGGCCGCTGGTCGGGCAGCGCGAAGACCGAGTGCGGTCTGCACGGCTGATGACGAGGACCATCCCGCACCGGGCGTTCCCGGGGCAGAGCGAGGAGAAAGACGTGACCGGAGCCACCGTCTGGCTCACGGGTCTGCCGAGCGCCGGCAAGACCACCATCGCCCACGAACTCGCGGGCCGGCTGCGCGCCGAGGGGCGCCGGGTGGAGGTCCTGGACGGCGACGAGATCCGCACCTTCCTCTCGGCCGGGCTCGGTTTCGGCCGCGGCGACCGCGACACCAACGTGCAGCGCATCGGTTTCGTCGCCGAACTGCTCGCCTCCAACGGCGTGTTGACACTGGTGCCGGTCATCGCCCCGTACGCGGACAGCCGGGAGGCGGTGCGCAAGCGGCACCAGGCGGAGTCCACCGGCTACGTCGAGGTGCATGTCGCGACCCCGGTCGAGGTGTGCGCGGTACGCGACGTGAAGGGCCTGTACGCGAAGCAGGCGGCGGGTGAACTGTCCGGGCTGACCGGGGTGGACGACCCCTACGAGGAGCCGGCCTCGCCCGACCTGCGTATCGAGTCGCAGGGGCAGACACCGGCCGAATCCGCTTCGGCGCTGTACGCGCTGCTCAAGGAGAGGGGTCTCGTATGACCACGGCAACCGCGACGCAGGGCGGCACCGACAGCCCGTTCGCGCTCAGCCACCTGGACGCGCTGGAGTCGGAGGCGGTGCACATCTTCCGCGAGGTGGCGGGGGAGTTCGAGCGACCGGTGATCCTGTTCTCCGGCGGCAAGGACTCGATCGTCATGCTGCACCTCGCGCTCAAGGCCTTCGCCCCGGCGCCGGTGCCCTTCTCCCTGCTGCACGTCGACACGGGGCACAACTTCCCCGAGGTGCTGGAGTACCGGGACCGCACGGTCGCCGCGCACGGACTGCGGCTGCACGTCGCCTCGGTGCAGGACTACATCGACGACGGGCGGCTGCGCGAGCGGCCCGACGGCACCCGCAACCCGCTCCAGACGGTGCCGCTGACCGAGGCGATCCAGCAGAACCGTTTCGACGCGGTGTTCGGCGGCGGCCGGCGCGACGAGGAGAAGGCGCGCGCCAAGGAGCGGGTGTTCTCGCTGCGCGACGAGTTCTCCCAGTGGGACCCGCGCCGCCAGCGCCCCGAGCTGTGGCAGCTCTACAACGGGCGGCACGCGCCCGGCGAGCACGTGCGGGTGTTCCCGCTGTCGAACTGGACCGAGCTGGACGTGTGGCAGTACATCGCCCGCGAGCACATCGAACTGCCCGCCATCTACTTCGCGCACGAGCGCGAGGTGTTCCCGCGCAGCGGGATGTGGCTGACCGCCGGGGACTGGGGCGGCCCCAAGGAGGGGGAGCCGGCCGAGCGGCGCCTCGTGCGCTACCGCACCGTCGGCGACATGTCCTGCACCGGCGCCGTCGACTCGGACGCACGGACGCTGGAGGCCGTGATCGCGGAGATCGCCGCCTCCCGGCTGACCGAGCGCGGTGCGACCCGGGCCGACGACAAGATGTCCGAGGCCGCCATGGAGGACCGCAAGCGCGAGGGGTACTTCTAAGATGACCAGCAGCACCGCACCGGCCTCCGCCGCCGAGGCCCTCGACGCGAGCGCCACGACCCTGCTGCGCTTCGCGACGGCCGGCTCCGTGGACGACGGCAAGTCGACGCTCGTCGGCCGCCTCCTGCACGACTCGAAGTCGGTCCTCACCGACCAGCTGGAGGCCGTGGAGCGCGCCTCGCTCGGGCGCGGGCAGTCCACCCCGGACCTCGCGCTGCTCACCGACGGACTGCGCGCCGAACGTGAGCAGGGCATCACGATCGACGTGGCCTACCGCTACTTCGCCACCCCCCGGCGGCGGTTCATCCTGGCCGACACCCCCGGGCACGTGCAGTACACGCGCAACATGGTGACGGGTGCCTCGACCGCCGAACTCGCCGTGGTCCTCGTCGACGCGCGCAACGGGGTCGTGGAGCAGACCCGCAGGCACGCGGCGGTCGCCGCGCTGCTGCGCGTCCCGCACGTCGTCCTCGCCGTCAACAAGATGGACCTCGTGGAGTACGCGGAGCCGGTGTTCGCCGCGATAGCCGAGGAGTTCACGGCGTACGCGACGAAGCTGGGCGTCCCCGAGGTGACGGCCATCCCGATCTCGGCGCTCGCCGGGGACAACGTCGTGGAGCCCTCCGCGCGCATGGACTGGTACGGCGGGCCGACCGTGCTCGAACACCTGGAGACGGTGCCCGTCAGCCACGACCTGACCGGCTGCCCGGGGCGTTTCCCGGTGCAGTACGTGATCCGGCCGCAGACCGCCGAGCACCCCGACTACCGCGGGTACGCCGGCCAGGTGGCCTCCGGGGCGCTGCGCGTGGGCCAGCGGGTCACCGTACTGCCCTCGGGGCGGACCTCGACGATCAGCGGGATCGACGCCCTGGGGCACGAGACCGACATCGCGTGGGCCCCGCAGTCGGTGACGGTGCGCCTCGCCGACGACCTCGACGTCTCGCGCGGCGACCTCATCGCCCCGGCGGACGACGCCCCCGAGGTCACCCAGGACGTGACGGCGACGGTGTGCCACGTCGCGGACCGGCCGCTGACGGTGGGCCACCGGGTCCTGCTCAAGCACACGACGCGCACCGTCAAGGCGATCGTCAAGGAGATCCCGTCCCGGCTCACGCTGGACGACCTCTCGCAGCACCCCCTGCCCGGGCAGCTCTGCGCCAACGACATCGGCCGGGTCGTGGTGCGCACCGCCGAGCCCCTCGCCCTCGACACGTACGCCGACTCGCGGCGCACCGGTTCCTTCCTGCTGATCGACCCGGCGGACGGGACGACGCTGGCGGCGGGCATGGCCGGGGAGTCCTTCGCGCGCTCCGCCGCCGAGGCCCTCGCCCCCGAGGACGAGGGGTGGGACTTCTGATGACCGCCACGTGGGCGCCCCGGCGCTCCGGGTGGGCCGCACCGCCGGCCACCCGGGACATGTACGCCGGTTTCGCCAAGGAGGGCGGCCGGGTCGGCAGCGGCGCACTGGGCGCCGGGACCGGGGGTGTCGCGCGATGTGTGTGACCCACGGCCCGCGCCGTTTCGCGCACCACCGGCCGCTCTCGCAGCGGCACCCGCTCCGCCCGCACCACTCGATCCGCCGAAGACCAGCCGACCTCCCCGGCACCTCCTGAACCCTCCCCGTCTCCAGGGGAGTCGCGAGGTCCGGGCCAACGAGAGGACCCCCTCCCGTGCCTGCCATCCGCCTGCGCCGCACGCTCGCCGCAGCCGCCGCTCTGCCCCTGCTCGCCGTCGCCCTGACAGCCTGCGGCTACGGCTCCAAGTCCGACGAGGGCGACGACTCCGGCTCGAAGGCGCCCGCCGCGGCCGATGCGAAGAAGCTCTCCACCGACACCGTGAAGCTCGGCTACTTCCCGAACCTCACGCACGCGACCGCGCTGGTCGGCATCGAGAAGGGGCTGTTCCAGAAGGAGTTGGGCGGCACCTCGATCAAGCCGTCGACGTTCAACGCGGGCCCCTCCGAGATCGAGGCGCTGAACTCCGGCTCGATCGACATCGGTTTCATCGGCCCCTCCCCGTCCATCAACGGCTACGCCTCCTCGCAGGGCAAGAGCCTGCGCATCATCGGGGGTTCGGCCTCCGGCGGCGTCAAGCTCGTGGTGAACCCGAAGAAGATCAAGAAGCTCGACGACCTCAAGGGCAAACGGATCGCGACCCCGCAGCTCGGCAACACGCAGGACGTGGCCTTCCTCAACTGGATAGCGCAGAAGGGCTGGAAGGTCGACGCGCAGAGCGGCAAGGGCGACGTCTCGGTGGTGCGCTCCGACAACAAGGTGACGCCGGACGCCTACAAGTCCGGTTCCATCGACGGGGCCTGGGTTCCGGAGCCGACCGCATCGAAGCTCGTTTCCGAGGGCGCGAAGGAGCTGCTGGACGAGCGGGACCTGTGGCCGGACAAGAAGTTCGTGATCACCAACATCATCGTGTCGCAGAAGTTCCTGAAGGCCCACCCGGACGTCGTCGAGGCGGTGCTGCGCGGTTCGGTGAAGACCAACGCGTGGATCAACGCCCACAGCGGGGAGGCCAAGGAGGCCGCCAACCAGGCGCTGGAGAAGCTGAGCGGCAAGCCGCTGCCCGCCGAGCAGCTCGACCCGGCGTGGAAGTCCATCCAGATCCTGGACGACCCGCTGGCCGCGACGCTGCAGAGCGAGGCCGACCACGCGGTCAAGGCCGGGCTGCTGAAGAAGCCCGACCTCGACGGGATCTACGACCTGCGTCCGCTCAACAAGGTGCTGAAGGCCGAGGGCGAGCCGGCGGTGGACGACGCCGGACTCGGCGTGAAGTAACCGACGCCCTTCTCAGAGCAGTTCGCCGACCACTCCCCCAGCCCAGAGCCCCCAGGAGGTGACGGACCTGTGGCGACCACCTTCGCCAAGGCCGAGGACGACAGTGCCCGGACGGAACACGCGGCCCGTATCGCGCACGTGTCGAAGTCCTTCCCGACCCCCGGCGGGCAGCAACTCGTGCTGGACGACATCACCCTGGATGTCGCGCCCGGCGAGTTCGTGACCCTCCTGGGGGCCTCGGGCTGCGGGAAGTCGACGCTGCTCAACCTCGTCGCGGGCCTGGACCGGCCCTCGGCGGGGACCATCGCGACACCGGGCGGCCGGCCCGCCCTGATGTTCCAGGAACACGCCCTGTTCCCGTGGCTCACGGCGGGCAAGAACATCGAACTGGCCCTGAAACTGCGCGGGGTGCCGCGCCCCGAGCGGCGGCCGCGTGCCGAGGAGCTGCTGGCCACGGTGCGGCTCCAGGGCGCGTACGGGAAGCGGGTGCACGAGCTGTCGGGCGGGATGCGGCAGCGCGTGGCGCTGGCCCGCGCCCTCGCCCAGGACAGCCAACTCCTCTTGATGGACGAGCCGTTCGCGGCGCTGGACGCGATCACCCGGGACCTGCTGCACGACGAGCTGACCCGGGTGTGGCGCGAGACGAACCTGTCGGTGCTGTTCGTGACGCACAACGTGCGCGAGGCCGTGCGGCTGGCCGAGCGCGTCGTCCTGCTGTCCTCCCGGCCGGGCCGGGTGGCGCACGAGTGGACGGTGGACATCCCGCAGCCGCGCCGTATCGAGGACACGGCCGTCGCCGAGTTGTCCGTCGAGATCACCGAGCAACTGCGTGGGGAGATCCGCCGCCATGGCCAGCACTGAGATCAAGGACGCCGAGCGGGCGAGGGAGTCCGAGGAGGCGGGCGACCTCGCGGGGCTCGACGCGCTGGACACGGTGCAGTCCAGCCGCCGCACCACGCTGCGCGACACCCTGGTGCACAAGGTGCTGCCGCCCGCGGTGTCGGTCCTCCTGGTCCTCGTCGTGTGGCAGGTCCTGGTGTGGGCGGAGGTCACCGACTCCTACAAACTGCCCTCCCCCTCGGCGGTGTGGGACGAGGTGGTCACCGCCTGGACCGAGGGGACGCTGCTCGGCTACATCTGGACCAGCGTCTCGCGGGGCCTGCTCGGCTTCGCGCTGGCCCTGGTGATCGGCACCCCGCTCGGGCTGCTCGTGTCGCGGGTGCGGTTCGTGCGCGCGGCGATCGGGCCGATCCTGTCCGGGCTCCAGTCGCTGCCCTCGGTGGCCTGGGTGCCGCCCGCGGTGCTGTGGCTGGGCCTGAAGCCCTCGATGATGTTCGCGGTGATCCTGCTGGGCGCGGTGCCCTCGATCGCCAACGGGCTGGTCGCGGGCGTCGACCAGGTGCCGCCGCTGTATCTGCGGGCGGGCCGGACGCTGGGCGCGACCGGGCTGCGCGGTACGTGGCACATCGTGATGCCGGCCGCGCTGCCGGGCTACATCGCGGGGCTCAAGCAGGGCTGGGCCTTCTCCTGGCGTTCGCTGATGGCGGCTGAGATCATCGCCTCCTCGCCCGACCTCGGGATCGGCCTCGGCCAGCTCCTGGAGAACGGCCGCACCAACAGCAGTATGTCCATGGTCTTCCTCGCGATCCTGCTGATCCTGATCGTGGGGATCGCCATCGACCTGCTCATCTTCAGCCCGCTGGAGCGGCACGTGCTGCGTTCGCGCGGGCTCCTCGTCAGGAACTGAGCCGCCCATGACCGTCCGCCCCGCCCCGCACCACCGCCCCGCCCTGCTCGTCGTCGCCCACGGAAGCCGCGATCCGCGCCACTCCCGGACGGTGCGCGCGCTGGTGCGGCGGGCCGGGCGGCTGCGGCCGGGGCTGCGTGTGGCCACCGCCTTCCTCGACTTCGACACCCCTTCGGTGCCGCAGGCCCTGGAGCGGCTCGCGGCGCAGGGCGTCCACGAGGTCGTGGCCCTCCCGCTGCTGCTGACCCGCGCCTTCCACGCCAAGTCGGACATCCCGGCCGTACTGGAGGAGTCCCGCCGCCGCGTGCCGGGCCTCCGGGTGCGTCAGGCGGACGTGCTGGGGCCCTCTCCGCTGCTGACGGCGGCCCTGGAACGGCGCCTGGCGCAGGCCGGATCGCTCCCCCGGGAACGGTCCGTGACCGGCGTCGTCCTGGCCTCGGCGGGCTCCTCCGACCCGGAGGCGATCGCGGTGATCGCAGACATCGCGCGGGAGTGGCGGCACACCGGTTGGTGCGCCGTGCGGCCCGCGTTCGCCTCCGCCTCCCTGCCGCGCGCCGAGGACGCGGTACGGGAACTGCGCGCGGCCGGCTGCGCGCGCGTCGCGGTCGCCCCGTACGTCGTGGCCCCCGGCTTCCTCCCGGACCGGATCGCGCGCGGGGCCCGTGAGGCGGGCGCCGACGTCCTCGCGGGGGTGCTCGGCCCGGCGCCGGAACTGGCCGCGCTGCTGGTACGGCGCTACGAGACGGCGGCGCGCGAGGTACCGCACCAGCCCCTCCCCGCCCTCGCCGGGGCTTGATCCCGCCCTGCCCCCAGTCGAACAGGGGTACTACCCTTTCGCGAATGACGCCTGAACTGCGCACGGAACGCCTGCTGCTGACCCCCTACAGCCGCGCCGACGAGGCCGACTTCGTGGCGCTGTTCCAGACGGCGACCGTGGGGCGCTGGTTCGGCGACGGGATGCGCACCGAGCAGGAGGACCGCGCGGTCTTCGCCCGGATCTTCGCCCTCGTGTACGCCGAGGAGCGTTTCCCGGTGTGGGCGGTGCGCCGCGCGGGCCGCTACGTCGGCCACGCCGAGATCAAGCCGTCCCCCGAACCCTGGCTGGACGGCCACGAGATCGTCTACGGCCTCGAACCGGCCCACCAGCGCCGGGGCCTGGGCACCGAGGTGGCGCGGGCCCTGACGGCGTACGGCCACCAGACCCTGGGCCTGCCCGAGGTGCACGCCACGGTCGACGCCGAGAACGCGGCCTCCCTGGCCCTCCTCAAACGCCTCGGCTACGTCCACGTCCGCGACGTCACGGAGGAGGACGGCCGCGTCACGTGCCTGCTGACGTCGAGGGCGGCGGACCCCGGCCGGCCGGCGCCCGAGGCCGGGGAGGAACCCGGCCCCGATGACCGGGAGCACGTCGCGAAGGAGTCGTGAAGCACGGAGGGCAACGGCAGGACGGCCACCGGGCGCCGGGTGAAGTCAGCGGTGTCGAGAATCATCCTCGGCTCTCGCCGACGGGCCCGGCCCGGAAGCGGATGACCCGCTTGCCGGAAGCCGGGTTCCCACGCCTTGACGCCTGGCGATGATGTGTCAGGCCCCGCACCTCTTCAGGCAACCAACAACGACGACCTCGGTGATGTGCCGGCGGGTTGGGCCGGCACATCACCGCGCGGCTTCATCCGGCGTTTGCCAGCAAGGGAGCCTTGTCGAGGAACACGGGGAGCGTCTTGTGACCGTTCATGATGAACGTGCCCTGTGGATTCAGTTCCGAGGGCTCCACGGCCAGTCGGATGTCAGGGAACCGCTCGAAGACCGCCGGAAGGGCGATCCTGGCCTCAAGACGGGCCAGCGGCGCGCCGAAGCAATGGTGAGTGCCATGGCCTCGTCCCTTTCAACATCGTGCTGCCGACCTGCTCGGCGATCATTCACCACGGCGGCCACGGCACGCTGGCGGCCTCGCTGGTAGCGGGCATCCCGCAGCTGGTCGTGCCCAACGTCTACTGGAACGAGAAGTGGTGGGCTTCGGTCGCGTTGGCCAACGGGTTGCAGGAACAGGGGGCCGGAGCCTACGTCGCCGACGCCGATCAGCTCACGGCCGACCTGCTGAGAGAGCACCTCGTGAAGGCGCTGACCGATCCCGGCTTCGCCAAGAACGCCGCCCGGTTGCGCGACGAGCACCTACGGAGCCCGACCCCCAACGACACCGTCTCGGTGTTCGAGAAGCTGGTGGCACAGCGGGGGTGACGACCTGGTGGGCGAGGGAGACGGTCTGCGGCGGGCGGGGCCCGCTCGCCACCGCGCACCGGGTCGTGACCCGAACGGTGGTCTCGTGATCCCGGTGGCACGTGGATGTCGATCCTCGGCCATCGGATCCGACCTTGGCGTGAGGGGCCCGGCCAGTGGCCCCCGACGAGGCGAGGAGTTGATTGAGCATGGGCCGGCCCGTGGTGCATTTCGAAATCATCGGGACCGATCTGAACGCGCTGCGCGACTACTACGGTGGTCTCTTCGACTGGGAGTTCAACACCGGTGACGCGGTCAGCGAGAAGGTCTCGCAGCCGGGGAAGTACCACTTCGTGGACGGCAGCACGACCGGTGACGGGGACGGCATCAACGGTGGCGTCTGCGGCGGCGACGGCTTCGAGCAGAGGGTGCTGTTCTACGTGGGGGTGCCCGATGTCGAGGAGGCGCTCCGCAAGGCGGAGTCCCTGGGCGGCAAGCGGCTGCTCGGCCCCGAGCCGAGGTCGGGAGACTTCACCGTCGGGCAGTTCGCCGACCCCCAGGGCAACGTGATCGGCGTGGCCGGCCCGTCAGCCTGAGCCGGGCGGACCAGAGGGAGACGCCGTCGACGGCTCGGTATGGTGAACCGAAGAAGGGGGCGTGATGAAGTACCTACTCTTGATCTGCAGCAACCCGGAGAACTGGGAGCACCCGCTGTTCCTGCGCAATCCGGAATTCCTGGAGATGTCGGAGACCGACCGGAAAATGCTGACCCAGCAGTCCGACGCCCTGCACCGGGAGATCACCGAGTCCGGTGAGTTGCTGGTGGCCGCAGCGCTCGCGGACCCGGCGCGCGCCCGCACCGTCCGGGTACGCGAGGGCGTCCCCACCACCACGGACGGCCCCTACGCGGAGATCAAGGAACAGTTCGCCGGCTACCTCGTCGTGGACTGCGAGAGCGAGGAACGGGTGATCGAGATCGCCTCGCGCATCCCCGACGCCCGGTTCGGCAGCGTGGAGATCCATCCGATCATGAACACGTCCGGCCAGGAGATGTGAGCGACAGCGACCGCATCGAGGGCCTGCTGCGCCGACTGGCGCCGCAGGCCCTCGCCGCCCTGGTTCGGCACTACCGCAACTTCGAGACGGCTGAGGACGCCGTCCAGGAAGCCCTGCTCGGTGCCGCGACGCAGTGGCCAGAACAGGGCGTGCCGAACAGTCCGCTGGGGTGGCTTATCAGGGTCGCATCCCGCAGGATGATCGACCTGCTGCGCAGTGACCAGGCCAGCCGGCAACGTGAGGAGCGAGCCCACGCCCGGACCTCTCCGGACGAGATGTTCGTGCCTGCAGCCGACGAGCAGCCGCACGACGCGGACGACACGCTGGTCCTGCTGCTGCTCTGCTGTCATCCGAGCCTCACCCCGCCCTCGCAGACCGCGCTCACGCTGCGTGCCGTCGGCGGCCTGACCACGGCCGAGATCGCGCGGGCCTTCCTGACTCCCGAGGCGACCATGGCCCAGCGCATCAGCCGTGCGCGGCAGCGCATCCGGGCGGCAGGCGCCATGTTCGAGATGCCGCCCGAACCCGAACGGACGGATCGGCTGCGCGTCGTACTGCACGTGTTGTACCTGATCTTCAACGAGGGGTACACCGCGACCTCGGGACCGGACCTGCAACGCGCCGACTTGACCAGGGAGGCGGTCAGGCTGACCCGCATGGCGCACCGGGCACTTCCCGAGGACGGCGAGCTCGCCGGTCTTCTGGCGCTGATGCTGCTGACCGATGCCCGGCGCCCGGCCCGTGTCCGGCCCGACGGCAGCCTGATTCCGCTGGCCGAACAGGATCGCGACCGGTGGAACCGGAAGTCCATCGAGGAGGGCCTGGCCCTCGTCACCCGTACCCTCTCGCGCGCCCAAGTGGGTCCTTACCAGTTGCAGGCGGCCATCGCCGCGGTGCACAGCGAGGCGGCACGGGCCGAGGACACCGACTGGCCCCAGATCATGCGGCTCTACCGCCTGCTGGAAGCAGCGTCTCCGAGTCCCATGGTCATCCTCGGCCACGCCGTCGCGGTCGCGATGGTGGACGGCCCTCACACCGGTCTCCGGATGCTCGAACCAATGACCGGTGACAGGCGACTGTCGAGCCACCACCGCCTGCACGCCGTACGCGCGCACCTGCTGGAGATGGAGGGCGATGACACGGCTGCCCTCGACTCCTACCGGCTGGCCGCCCGCCTGACGACCAGCCTTCCCGAACAGCACTATCTGCGCAGTTGTGCGGCCCGGCTCCTTGGGAAGGCCGGTGGCGAGGGCACCGCGGCCACTCGGCCGGCCTGATCGACAAGGCGTGCCGGAAGACGTCCTGCGGGTCGTAACGCTGCTGATCCGTTGCAGGCGGGGGTAGTTACCCTTGTAATACAAGGTTTCCCATGACACACCCGAGGTGTTCCACCGGGGATCGGCCAGATCCACATCGGGGTAGTTGATGTGACTTCCCGTAGTGACGGGGCCAGGCACCGGTACCCCTCCCGTGTCAGCGAAGACGTCCCGGTACATCTCCCTGATCCAGCCGAGGTTGCGCGCGTCTTCGGCGGCGTCGGACCATCCTCCGGCGGAGAAATAGGCGCGCAGGACCGTGTCACGGGCCGCGGTGGCCGTCTCGTCCGAAGCGACCGCGTTGACCTGGCCACCGAAGGTGGTGAGGCTCATGCTCGCGTTCGGGTTGGCGTAGTCAGCCCGGGTGAACTGCCTATACGGTGCGGCGATGTGGGCGTCCGTGAAGCCTTTGCGCAGATCGGCGAACTTGATCTTCTCGCGGCTGGACGGCTCGCCCACCCAGTTGCCGTCGTCGAGAAACGGCTGGGCCTGGCTGGTGTCCTGGACGGGACGCACGCCGACACCCGAGATCATCTGCTCCGCGAGAGCGGCCATGAGTCTCTCCCCGTCCGGGACGTCGTCGCCGCCCCCCATGAAGAAACTGATCTGACCGGCTGACTTGTGCGGCACTATCAGGGAGCCCCATATTTGGCTGTTCGGGGAATCGGGCAAGCTGTTGCGCTCGGCCCAGTCCCCCAGTGCTCGCAACAGCTTCGCTGTCGCCCCGCTACCCCGCCCTCCCTCCTCCGGGGCCGCCTCCAGCAGGTGCTGTGCGCGGGCCCGGCGCATGGTCCAGGGCGGCGGCCCGGCCCCACCGGGCCCCGGTACGCCCGGGCGATGCCGAGCAGAGCTGGGCCCGCCGGTGGTTCAGCAGTCGGGCTGGTCCGTCCGCGAGCCAGGCGCGCGGTTCCCGCGGACCGCTGCTCCGCAGGACTGCCCGGACCCGGCGACCCTCGCCCCGAAGGCCTGAGCGGCCGGACGGTCAGGCCGCCCGCGCGATCCGCTCCCGTACCTCCTGGGCGCTCAGTGCCCCGGGCTGCCTGCCGGTGCGCGCGCTCTCGTTGGCGAGGGCGGTCAGGGTCGCGTTGACGGGGGTGGGGACGCCGTGCAGACGGCCGAGGAGGACAATCTCGCCGTTCAGGTAGTCGGCCTCGATGGTGCCGGTGCCCCTCACGAGGCTCTGCCACGAGGAGCCGCCGCCGCGCGGGGCGCCGGGCAGGGCGCGCTGTTCGACGCGGTCGCCGCGCACCGCGCGCATCTCCTCGTCGGACGCGAAGTCGAGGCCGGCGGCGGCCAGGACACGGGCGCCCTCCTCGCGGGCGGCGTCCACCAGGGCGAGTTGGTCCTCGCCGGCGATGGGCCCGGTCACCGCTTCCAGGGCGTTGGCGAGGTTGCCGAGCAGTTTCGCGTACTTCCAGCGCATCACGTCCTCGGGCAGCGGCGCGTCGAAGTGGGCGTCCCCCAGGTCGGCGGCGACGGCCTCCAGGGCCGGGTCCTTGCCGCCGGCCGGGTACGTGCCCAGGTGCAGGACGCCGGTGAGGGGGGCACCGCCCGCCGAGACGAGACCCGGCTCCAGGTAGGTGGAGGGCAGCCACACGCACACGCCGAGGACCCGCCGGAAGCGGCGCAGCGCCAGCCGTTCGTTCGCCACCCCGTTCTGCGCGCACAGCAGCGGCAGCCGCTCCCCCGCGGTGCCACCGCCGGCCACCGGCCGGTGCGCCCAGTCGTCGAGGGCCGCGGTGCTGTCCTGTGTCTTGACGGCGAGGACCAGGACGTCGTCGGCGCGCAGTTCGCCGAGCGCGCCGGGGCCGTCCACCGCGGGCAGCCGGTGGGTGTGGTCGCCGTCCGGCGTGACGAGCCGCAGTCCCGGTGCCCGCAGGGCCGCGAGGTGGGCGCCGCGGGCGACGAGCACGACCTCCCGGCCCGCCTGGGCCAGCCGTCCGCCGATCGTGCCGCCGACGGCACCTGCTCCGATGATGATGTAGCGCATGATCAGAGCCTGTCACGCCGGGGGTCTCCCGCACCAGGGGGTACTGCCGGGCTGGTCAGAGCGGCGGCGGGGGCTTCTGCGGGCGCGGCGTTCCTCGTACGGTGTGCCCTTCGGACCCTTCTTCGATCAAGGTGGCTCACGATGGCCCTTTTCGACCTGCCGCTCGACCGGTTGCGCACGTACCGCAGCTCCGCCGTGGAACCGGAGGACTTCGACCGGTTCTGGACGGGGACGCTCGACGAGGCGCGGCGGCACCCGCTGGACGCCGTCTTCACGCCGGTGGACACCGGGCTGCGCACCGTCGAGGTCCATGACGTCACCTTCGCGGGTTTCGGCGGACATCCGGTCAAGGGCTGGTTCGTGACCCCGGCCGGTGCGCGCGAGCCGCTGCCGCTCGTGGTCGAGTTCGTCGGCTACGGCGGCGGGCGCGGGCTCGCGCACACGCATCTGCTCATGGCCTCGGCGGGTTTCGCGCACTTCGTGATGGACACCCGGGGCCAGGGCGCGGGCTGGGGCGGCGGTGACACCCCCGACCCGGTGGGCAGCGGCCCCTCCCTGCCCGGCTTCATGACGCGCGGGGTGGAGGACCCCGACACGTACTACTACCGGCGGGTGTTCACGGACGCGGTACGTGCCGTGGAGGCGGCCCGCTCCCATCCTCTGAGCGACGCGGCGCGGACGGCGGCCGTCGGCGGCAGCCAGGGCGGCGGGATCACGCTCGCGGTCGGCGGGCTCGTCCCCGACCTCGTGGCCCTCGCGCCGGATGTGCCGTTCCTGTGCGACTTCCCGCGTGCGACGACGCTCACCGACCGCACGCCGTACCGCGAGATCGGTGACTACCTGAAGATCTTCCGGGGCCGCGCCGACCAGGTGCGGCGCACCCTGAACTACTTCGACGGCGTGCACTTCGCAGCGCGCGGCCGGGCGCCCGCGCTGTTCTCGACGGCGCTGGAGGACCAGACCTGCCCGCCCTCAACGGTCTTCGCCGCCTTCAACGCGTACGGACACACGCAGAAGGCCATAGAGGTCTACGAGTTCAACGGTCACGAGGGCGGTGGCGCCCAGCACGAGGCGGCCCGGCTCGCGTGGCTGCGCGGGCGGCTGCTGGACTGAGGCCGCCGGGCCGCCCCTGCCCACTCAGCCCTGTTCACCCTCCCGCGCCATGGCGAGCAGCTTGAGCACGGTGTTCCAGGTGCGGGTGGTGGCGACGAGTCCACGAGTCCTTGCGGGCCGGGCGAGTTCGGCCGCGAGCCGGGAGCGGCCCAGGCCCTCCGGCGTACGCAGGTAGAGGACCCGGTCGCCGAGCCGGAAGTCGTCGGGGCCCAGGGCCGCCGCGTCGATCCCCGCGAAGCGCTCGGCGTCCACCGGTCCGTCGTAGAAGGTGAGATGCAGCCGGGAGCCCTCGAAGCCGCCCTGCGGGTACGGGTTGGCCTCGACGACCGCGCGCAGGTACGGCGCGGTGCGCACCAGGACCGGGACGGTGAGGCCGAAGCGGTCGGCGAGGGCGGTGGACAGCTCCTCGGCGACCGCCTCGGCCGTCCGCTCCCCGGCGGCGGTGAACACGGCGTTGCCGCTGTTGAGATGGGTGCGTACGGCGCGGTGGCCGAGTGCGGTGATCGTCTCCCGCAACCCGGCCATCGGCACCTTGTTGCGCGGGCCGAGGTTGATGCCGCGCAGGAGCGCCACGTACGTCGTCATGCGCCCACGATAGGACCGGCCGGTGCCGTGCGGGCGCAGGCGGTCGCGCCGGGTCTCAGGGGGCCGGGGTCGACTCCGGCTGCCGGTCCGGCTGCGCGACGGGACCGAGGGGCACCGCGGTCCCCTCGGGCTCGGCGGCGCGCGGGACCGGCAGCGGTATGGAGGCGAGGGTGCGGCCGAAGTCCCGGGTGGACAACAGCAGTTTGTAGATGATGGCGAGCTCGAAGAGGAGCAGCAGCACCCCGGAGACGAGCGTCGCGCCCCACACCACGTCGAAGAGCGGGCCGACGATGAAGACGCCCATCTGGAACTCGATGCCGCTGACCAGGTGGGCCCGGATACGGCGGCGCAGCAGGAAGGAGCGCAGCCGCAGATAGAGCGGGAAGCGCTGCCGGAACTCCTGCTGGAGATCGATGACCTGCTTCTTGCGCGCGGGCCGTGCGACTCCCTCGACGCCCTCGGCCCCCTCGATCCCGGCGGCAGGCGCCGAATCCGCCGTCACCGCCGAGTCCGGTGCCTGCTGTGCCTCCTGTGCCTCGTACCGGCTCTCCGCACCCCCGGCCTCGTACGCGTCCCTCGCCTCGTCCGCGTCGTCCGTGTCGTCCTGCAGGTCGTACGGACTCTCCGCGTCCCGCGCTCCGGTGTCGGCGGCCGACTCGGTGACCGCGGCGCCGTCCTCGGCCCGCGCGGCCTGCCTGAGGTCCTGTTCGATGTCGGCCTCGGGGTTCGCGCGGAGCATGTCCTCCATGAACGCGACCTGTTCGGTGTTCTCGGCCCTGCGGGCGGCGCGGATGCGGGACTTGATCTGCTTGCGCATCGTCAGCCGGGTCTTGAATATCTCCAGCGCGTTGATGTAGCGCAGCCCGTCGCAGAAGACCACGACGGCCGCCAGCCAGATGTACCGCGTCTCGCCGGTGCGGTGGTACTGCCCGGCCATCAGCGCGACCGCGCAGGCCGCGACCCGGACGCGGTCGAAGATGTAGTCGAGCCAGGCCCCGAAGACCGAGCCCCGGCCGGTGAGCCGGGCGACCTTCCCGTCCATGCAGTCCAGGATGAAGCTGAGGTGGTAGATCACGGCGCCGAGCGCGATCCACCGCCAGTCGCCGAGGGCGAAGCAGGCCGCCGCGCCGAGGCCGAGGACGAGGGCGGCCCACGTGATCTGGTTGGGCGAGATACGGGTGTGGCGCGCGGTGAACCGGACCAGTGGGGTCGCCACCGGGTCGACCAGCAGCACCGTCCACCACGCGTCACGTTTCTTCTGCGTGATGCGCCGCACCTCCCGCAGCGGCGGTACGTCCTCCCGGCGGAACGGGCGAGGGTTCTGCGCCCCGGCCGGTTGCCCGACCGGCCGTGAAGATTCCGCCACGAGGTGTGCGGATTCCCCGGCGGGATGTGCGGATTCACCACTTCCTCTTGCGAATTCACGTGGCCCGTCCGGGAATTCCTGCCGATTGCCCATCATTTCCCCTGCTGTTGTCCGGAGTTCACCTCACGGTAGGAATGCGTTCATCCGGACCGCAAGATGTTCCCCGTACAACCTTCGGAGCGGGCAACCGGTCTTCTCCGTACCACCGTCCGTAGTGGCAGTGGGTTTTTCTCGTTGTCCGCGCGTTATCCGCCGGGCACCTCTCCGTTATTCGCCGGAGCGGTTGTAGCGCTGGAGGTAGCCGGCGAACCGGTCCAGGTCGTCCGCGTCCCAGCCGGCCAGCCGCTCGTGGAACACGAGTCGGCGGGCGTCACTGACCTGCGTGAGCACATTCGCCCCATGAGGGGTCAGATGGAGCACGTGCACGCGCGCGTCCACCGGGTCCACGCGCCTCTCGACCAGTCCGGATTTCTCCAGGACCGAGACCTGCCGACTGATGGTCGACTTGTCGAGCATGTAATGCGTGGCGAGATCCGTCGCCCGGCAGCCCGGCTGGTATTCGAGATGACTGAGCAGCGTGAAGGAGACGAAGGACAATTCCGGGTGCATATGAGCCGCGAGCGCGCGGGCCCGCCGGGCGAATGCCGTCATCTCGCGCTGGATGATCTCCAGCGCCTCGTTCCTGTCCTGCGTCACGCGGTCCGTCCTCTCGCCATTTGGTTGTACAGTACAACGTAACCTCACAGTTGCATTTAGCAACCATCCCGCTTCGCCGCCCCGCCCGGGCGGCCCGCACAGGAGTCCCTGATGAGTTCAGCCGGATCGCCGGCCACCGAGGGGGCCTTCGACTTCGCCGCCGTGCGGCACGTCCTGCTCGTGGCGGTGAGCATCGGCTCGTACGCCTCCGTCGCGGTGCTCGGCGGGGCGGGCGCCGCGCTGCGCATGCGCGGCCGGGCCGCCCCTCGTGGCCGGCACCTCGTTCGCGGTGAGCCTCATCGGCGCGGCCCTGGCCGGTCCGCTCTTCCACCTCGTCTCCCACGGGCTGTGGGGGTGTGGGGCCTGGCCTGGCTCTACTCCGCGGGCATCCTGTTCCTCGGCGTGGGGCTGCACACCTTCCTCAAGCGGTGGACGACGCTGACCCTGATGGTCCTGTTCGTCATGCCGAACTTCAGCAGCTCGGGCGGCCTGTTCCGGCCCGAGGCGCTGAACGGCTTCTTCGGCGCCCTGCACTCCTTCTGGAACGGCGCGGGCTTCGTCGAGGGCGTCCGTGGCCTCGTCTACTTCGACCACCACGGTCTGGGCGGGCACCTCGTGACCCTGTTCGGGTGGCTCGCGGCCGGTCTGCTCGCGACGGGCGCGGCCGCCTGGTGGGAGCGCCGGCAGCGGGCGCTCGCCCGGGAGAAGGAGGCGCCGGCCGCCCGTGCCGCCGCGCGCGAGGAGCGCGAGGAGAAGATGGAGGAGTCGGTCGGCGTGTGAACCCTGGGCCGGACGCCGCGGCGTACCGCCCTCGCTCCCGCCCGGGACCCGCGCAGTGGGAGACTGTTGCCCGGTACACCAGGCACGGAGGCGGGCACCGGAGCGGCCGGGCCCGGTTGTGGAGGCGGACGATGGACGAGTCGCGGGCACGAGAGGTACTGGCCTCGGCGGGTCTGCCCCCGAAGGCGGAGCTGGTGGCGCTCGGCGAGAACGCCGTGTTCAGCGCCGACGAGCTGGTCGTCAAGGTGGGGCGCGCCCCCGAACTGCTGGAGCGGGCCCGGCTGTCCCTGCGCATCGCGGGCTGGCTGGAGGAGTCCGGCGTCCCCGCGGTGCGCGCCGCCCACCGGGAACCGCTGCTCGTCGAGGGCCACCCGGTGACCCTGTGGCACCGGTTGCCGCAGGCCAGCCGTCCGGCGGGACCGGAGGACCTGGCCGGTCTGCTGCGACAGGTGCACGCCCTGCCCGCCCCCTCCTTCCCGCTGCCCCGCCGCGAACTGCTCGGCGGGGTGGAGCGCTGGCTGCGGCTGGCCGGGGACGCGATCGATCCGGAGGACGCCGCCTTTCTGCGGGCCCGCAGGGACGGCTTCGAACCGGCCGCCGCCGCGCTGACCCCGCATCTGCCGCCCGGCCCGATCCACGGTGACGCGCTGCCCCGCAACGTGCTCGTGGGCCCCGGGGGCGCGGTCCTCTCCGATCTGGAGACCTTCTCCTTCGACCTGCGCGAGCACGACCTCGTGGTCATGGACCTCTCCCGCGACCGCTACGGCCTGCCCGAGGAGACGTACGAGAACTTCGTGGCCTCCTACGGCTGGGACGTGCGGACGTGGGAGGGGCGCGCCGTGCTGCGCGGGGCGCGGGAGACCGCGAGCTGCGCGTGGGTCGCGCAGCACGCCCCCAGCAATCCGGCGGCGCTCCAGGAGTTCCGCCGCCGGGTCGCCTCCCTCAGGGACGGCGACACGGCGGTGCGCTGGCTGCCCTTCTGAGGGCCCCCGGTCCCGCGCGGTCAGTCGCGCGGGGCCAGGGAGCGCTGGAGCACGAGGGCGGACACCCCGAGGGCGGCCGCGTCACGCGGGTTGGTCGAGAAGCGGACCTCCACCCCGTGGGTGCCCCGGGCGAAGAACCGCCGGCCGAGGGTCTCCCGGATCGCCTCGATGTAGACGGCGCCGGCGATGGCGAACCCCGGGCCGCCCAGCACGATGAGGTCGAGGTCGGTCAGGTTGACGAGGGTCAGGACGCTCTCGGCGACATAGCGCGCGGACTGCTCGACGAGGGCGCGGGCGGCGGGTTCCCCGCGCACGGCCGCCCGGGCGAGGCTGTCGAAGGCGGCGGTCACGTCGCCCTCGGGCACGTCGGCGAGCAGGCCCTGTGCGCGGGCGCCCGCGACGACGGCCGGGGGCGCCGCGTACAGCTCCAGGCAACCGCGGTTTCCGCAGGGGCACTCGGCGCCGTGCACGTCGAGGGAGACATGGCCGATCTCCCCCGCGTTGGCGGCCGAACCGCGGAAGCTCGTGCCGTTGATGACGATTCCGGCGCCGATGCCCCGGCCCATGTACAGGCAGGCGAAGGAGCGGGGCTCCTCCACGCGGGCGCCCCAGAACTCGCCGACGGCGGCGGCGGTGGCGTCCTTGTCGAGCACCACGGGCAGCCCGGTGCGCTCGGAGAGTTCGTCCCGCACGGGCAGCGACCCCGATCCGGCAACGGAGCGCGAGCCGATCAGCGCCCCGGCCGCGTGGTCGAGCGGGCCCGCCGCCGCGACACCGATGCCGACGACGCTGTCGCGCGAGACGTCCAGCAGGTCGAGCAGGACGTCGATCTCGCGGACCACGCGGTCCACGAGCCGCCCGGGTTCCTCGCCGGGCAGTAACGGCCTGCGCTGGCGGCCGATCATGCCGCCCGCCATGTTGGTCACGACGTAGACGACCGAGCCGGCCTCCAGGTGGACCCCGACCGCGCAGCGGGCGCCGGGCGCGATCTCCAGGAGGGTGCGGCGCTTCCCGCCGGTCGACACCGCGGTGCCCACCTCCTGCACGAGCCCGTCCTCCAGGAGGCTGCGCACGATCATGGACACGGAGGCCTGGGTGAGGCCCGAGAGCTCGGCGATCTCCACCCGGCTCACCGGGCCCTGCGAACGGACGATGTCGAGCAGCCGGCCATGACTGGGGGCCGAGCGTCTTCCTCCGCGTACCGGACCGACCACGGGCAACCTCCGGCTGAGCTGTAGTGATTGACACCCATTGACAAGCACGGGATGAGGGTCAACACTCTAGCAGCCTCACTTAATTAACTGATTGAACTCTCCTGCGTCGTGCCCCCGAAACACAGATCAGTTACGGAGAACCCAGTGAAGTCATACCGGGGAAGTACTCTCAGCGCCCTCGCCGGCGCTGCCGCCCTCGCTCTGACGGTGAGCGGGTGCAGTGGCTCCTCGTCCTCGGGCGCCGGCGGTGACGGCCCGATCCTGACCGCCTACAACGGGGCCAGCGGCGCCTTCGTCAAGAACTTCAACCCCCTTTCGCCGACCGTGCGGTCCGGGGTGCGAGGGATGATCTACGAGCCGCTGTTCTTCTTCAACAACCAGGCCCCGCTGGACACCGAGCCGACTCCGCTGCTGGGCCAGGACTACTCCTTCGACAAGACCGGCAAGGTCCTGAGCGTCACGCTGCGCAAGGGCGTCAAGTGGAGCGACGGCAAGCCGTTCACCGCCTCCGACGTGGCGTTCACGATGAACCTGATCCGGGCCACCCCGAGCGTCGACGTCAGCGGCAACACCCCGAAGGCCAGGGCCACGGACGCCACCCACGTCGTGCTGACCTTCGACCGGCCCTCGTTCACCACGGGGCCGCAGGTCCTCGGGCAGACGTACATCGTGCCCGAGCACACCTGGAAGTCGGTCAAGAACCCGGCCACGTTCGTCAACGCCCAGCCGGTGGGCACCGGGCCGCTGGTGATGAGCAGCTTCTCCAGCCAGTCGTACCTGATGAAGAAGAACCCCCGGTTCCGGGGCGCGAGCAAGCTCCAGGTCGGCGGGGTGCGCTTCACCTCGCTCTCGGGCAACGAGTCGGCGACCAACGACGTCCTGGCGAACAAGCTCGACTGGGCCGGGATCTTCGTCCCGGACGTGCGCAAGGTGCTGCGCGACCACAAGAACGTCAAGTTCACGCCGTACGGCAGCCAGCAGATCGTGCTGAACACCTGCTCCAACCCGGATCTCGGGTGTACCGGCCCGCAGACCGACCCGGTCGTGCGCAAGGCGATCTCGGCGGCGATCAACCGCGAGCAGGTCAACAAGCTCGCGTACTACGGCAACGCGGCCGCCATCTCCCCGACCTTCGCCGTTCCGGGCCGCGACGACGCCTTCATCGCCCCGGACCAGAAGGGCACCCTGCCGATGTCCGCGCAGGTGCCGAAGGCCGAGAAGCTCCTGACGGACGACGGCTGGGCCAAGGGCTCGGACGGGATCTTCAAGAAGGACGGCAAGCGCCTGTCGATGGACGTCCTGGTCACCAGCGGCTACACCGACTACATCGCGACGCTCCAGGCGCTGACCTCGCAGCTCAAGAAGGCCGGGATCGAGATCGACGTGCGGCAGGTGGCCAACCAGGAGAACAACAACGCCGCGAGCCTCGGCAAGTTCCAGCTCCAGATCAACGGCCTGTTCCAGGGCCCGGCCGCCGACCCGTACTACGTCTACGACAAGTACTTCAGCTCGCACACCACGGCGAAGGTCGGCAAGGCGACGAGCCCGTACGACAACGTCTCCCGCTTCTCGGACGAGCAGGTCGACGCGGCGCTGAAGGAGGCCGCCGCCACCGACGACAACGCGAAGAAGGCCGCCGCCTACGCGAAGATCCAGAAGCGGATCGTCGACGACCTTCCCTACATACCGATCATCAACAACAAGACCTTCGTGCTCTACAACAACCAGCAGGTCACCGGCTTCCCGACCGAGGACGACCTGTACGCCCAGCCCGCGCCGAACCTTGAGCCCGACAACGGCATCGTCCTTGAGCACCTGAAGGCCAAGTGATGGTCGCCGCCCTTCGCACCGCACTCCGGGAGGCGTCGTGCACCTCCTGAGAAAGCTCGGGTTCTACGTCGTGGCCCTGTGGGCCGCCGTCACCCTGAACTTCGTGATCCCGAGGCTCCTGCCGGGCAACCCGGTCGACACCCTGCTCGGCAAGCTCTCGCAGCAGGGACCGGTCGCCCCCGCGACCCGCAAGGCGCTGGAGTCGCTGTTCGGCACCGACTCGGACGCCGGGCTGTGGCACAGTTACGTCTCCTACCTGGACACCCTGGCCCACGGCGACCTCGGCGTCTCGGTGACCTACTTCCCCACCCCCGTGTCGACCGTCATCGCCCAGGACCTGCCGTGGACGCTGGGCCTGGTCGGGCTCTCCACGATCATCGCCGCCGTGCTCGGCGTGGTGCTCGGCATGTTCGCCGGCTGGCGGCGCGGCACCCGCATCGACTCGCTGATCCCCGCGACGACGCTGCTGCAGTCCGTGCCCTACTTCTGGCTCGCCCTGATCCTGGTGTATGTCTTCGCCTCGACGCTCGGCTGGTTCCCGCTGAGCGGCGGCTACGACATCAACCGCACGAGCCCCGGGTTCAGCCCGCAGTTCCTCGGTGACGTCCTCTACTACGGGGCGCTCCCCGCCCTCACCATCGTCGTCAGCTCCGTGGCCGGCTGGCTGCTGGGGATGCGCAACATGATGGTCTCGACGCTGTCCGAGGACTACGTGGCGACGGCCGAGGCCAAGGGGCTCAGCCCGATGCGCGTCATGGTGACCTACGCAGCGCGCAACGCCGTTCTGCCCTCGGTGACCGGCTTCGCGATCTCGCTGGGCTTCGTGGTGGCCGGTTCGATCGTCACCGAGAAGGTGTTCTCGTACCCCGGGATCGGCAACGCCCTGCTGGACGCCGTGTCGAACAACGACTACGCGCTCATGCAGGGGCTGTTCCTGGTCATCACGATCGCCGTCCTGGCCGCGAACCTGGTCGTCGACCTGTTCTACGGCTTCATCGACCCCCGTACCCGGGCGAAGGGGTGAGCTGACGCCATGACCGACCTCCTCTCGGAAAGCTCGACGGTCCCGGCCGACGAGGCCGCGCTGTCCGCGCCCCGCAAGGGCCGCCGCCGCCTCAGCCGCAAGCTGACCGTGGGCCTCACCCTCGTCGGGCTCATCGTCCTGTTCGGCGTGATCGCCCCCTTCCTCGTGCAGGACCCGCGCGCCGTGTCCGATCTCGGGCTCGCCGGGCCCAGTTCCGCGCACTGGCTGGGCACCACCCAGACCGGCCAGGACGTCCTGGCCCAACTCGCCTACGGCACCAGGGGATCGCTCCTGGTCGGGGCGATAGTCGGGGTGCTGACCACCGTGCTGTCCGCGTTCTTCGGCATCGTCGGCCCCTACCTCGGCGGCTTCGTCGACGAGCTGTTCTCGCTGATCAGCAACGTCATGCTGATCCTGCCCGGGCTGCCCCTGATGATCGTGATCAGCGGTTACGTCCACCACAAGAGCATCATGCTGACCGCACTCGTGCTGGCCCTGACCGGCTGGGCGGCCGGCGCCCGGGTGCTGCGCGGGCAGACCCTGTCCGTACGCGGCCGCGACTACGTGCTCGCCTCCCGGATCTCCGGGGAGAAGACCTGGCGCGTGATCTGCGTCGAGATCCTGCCCAACCTGCTGCCGGTGCTCTCCTCGGGCTTCGTGTTCTCCATCATCTTCGCGATCCTCGGCGAGGCCGGGCTGTCCTTCATCGGTGTCGGCGCGACCGGCTCGATCACCTGGGGCACCATGCTCGGCAACGCCCAGAACGGGCAGGCCCTGCTGCTCGGCGGCTGGTGGTGGTTCGTCCCGCCGGGGCTGCTGATCGCCCTGCTGGGCTGCGGGCTCTCCCTCATCAACTTCAGCAACGACGAGGTCATCAACCCCCGGCTGCGCGCCCCGCGCGCCAGGGCCATCCGGAAGGCGGCGTCATGAGCGAGGAGCGCGCGGCGCGCGACGTGCTGACGGTGCGCAACCTGTGCGTCGACTACGTCGGCGAGGAGACCGTGCACGCGGTCGACGACGTGAGCCTGTACGTGCGCAGCGGTGAGATCCTCGGCCTCGCCGGGGAGAGCGGCTGCGGGAAGTCGACGCTCGCCTACGGCATCAACCAACTGCTGCGGCCACCCGCCCTGATCACCTCCGGCGAGGTCGTCTTCCACGACCGCTCCGGCACGGACGTCGACGTCCTCGCCCTGAGCGGCAAGGCGCTGCGGCGCCACCGCTGGGACAAGGTGTCGATGGTGTTCCAGGGGTCGATGAACTCCTTGAACCCGGTCATCTCGATCCGCGCCCAGCTCGCGGACGTCTTCCGCACGCACCGCCCCGACATGTCGAAGGCCGACCGCCGCGAGCGCTCCGAGCACCTGCTCGAACTCGTCGGGGTCGACCCGAACCGGCTGCACAGCTTCGCCCACGAGCTGTCCGGCGGCATGCGTCAGCGCGTCATGATCGCCATGGCGCTGGCCCTGGACCCGCAGCTCATGATCATGGACGAGCCGACCACCGCGCTCGACGTGGTGGTGCAGCGCGACATCCTCGGCGAGATCATGCGGCTGCGCGCGGAGCTGGGCTTCGCGGTCGTCTTCATCACGCACGACCTGCCGCTCCTGCTGGAGATCAGCGACCGCATCGCGATCATGCGCGGCGGCCGGGTGCTGGAGACCGGGACGGCCGAGGACGTCTTCTTCGCCGCCGAACACCCCTACACCCGGCAGCTGCTGGAGGCGTTCCCGAGCCTCACCGGCGAACGCGGCGCCTTCCTGCGCACCGGGGACGCGCCGTCGAAGGAGGTGGTCTGAGTGGCCACACTTGAGGTCAGGAACCTGTCCAAGGACTTCCGGCTCCGCAAGGGCCTGCGCTCCTCGGTCCTGCACGCGGCCCGCGAGGTGTCCTTCACCCTGGAGCCCGGCCGCACGGTCGCGCTCGTCGGGCAGAGCGGCAGCGGCAAGTCGACCGTGGCCCGCATGATCGCGCAGCTGGAGCGCCCGACCGGCGGGGAGATCCTGCTCGACGGGGCGCCCGCGGCGGGACGCGGCAAGGGGCTGCGCGCCTACCGCGACGAGGTGCAGATGGTCTTCCAGGACCCCTTCGCCTCCCTCAACCCCTTCCACAGCATCGAGCACCACCTCGCCCGGCCGCTGATCCTGCACGGCAAGGCGCACGGCCGCGCCCAGGTCAGACAGCGGGCCAAGGAGTTGCTCGAACGCGTCAACCTGGCCCCGGCCGGTGACTTCATCGACCGCAGGCCGCACGAGCTGTCCGGCGGACAGCGCCAGCGGGTGGCCATCGCCCGCGCCTTGGCCCCGGAGCCGAGCGTGCTGATCGCCGACGAGCCCGTCTCGATGCTGGACGTCTCGGTGCGGCTCGGCGTGCTCAACCTGCTCGCCCGGCTCCAGCACGAGGAGAACCTCGCCGTTCTCTACATCACCCACGATCTCGCGACGGCCCGCCACTTCTCCGACGAGATCCTGGTCATGTACCGGGGCGAGGTCGTCGAACGTGGCCCCGCGGACGACGTGATCCTGCGTCCGCAGGCCGAGTTCACCAAGCTCCTGGCCGGTGCCGCCCCGGAGCCCGCACGCAATGAGCGGTTCACCTCGGTCGCGGCGCGCTACGCCGCGCGCGCGAGTGAGCCCCCCACGAAGAAAGAGTCCGAATGAAGCGCACTGAACTGACCGCCGGCTGGTCGCTCCGCCCCGTGGGCGGCCCCGTCCCCGCCGAGGTCCCTTCCGTCGTCCCGGCGACCGTGCCCGGCACGGTGCACACCGACCTGATGGCGGCCGGTGTCATCCCCGACCCCTACCTCGACCGCAACGAGGAGGCGCTGGCCTGGATCGGTGAGTCGGACTTCGTCTACGAGACGACGTTCGAGGCGGCCGCGGGGGACGAGGAGCGGATCGACCTGGTCGCCCAGGGGCTCGACACGGTCGCGACGGTCACACTCAACGGCACGGTCGTGGGCCGGACGAAGAACCAGCACCGCGGCTACCGCTTCGACGTGCGCGAGGCGCTGCGCGAGGGCGAGAACCGGCTGAGCGTCCGCTTCGACTCGGCCCTGGCCTTCGCGCGCGCCGCCGAGAAGCGCATCGGCGCCCGCCCGTACGTCGGCAACTCCCTTCCGTACAACGCCGTGCGCAAGATGGCCTGCAACTTCGGCTGGGACTGGGGACCGGTCCTGGTGACCGCAGGGATCTGGCAGCCGATCGCGCTGGAGCGCTGGTCGGCCGCCCGGATCGCCTCGGTCGTCCCGCAGGTCACGGTCGACGCGGACGGCACCGGACGGGTCGCCGTACGGGTGACGCTGGAGCGCACCTCCACGAGCCGGGTCGAGGTCACGGCGCGTCTCACCGGCCCGGGCGGCACGGACCTGACGGCCGTCGTCCCCGCCGGTGAGACCACCGTCGACCTCGACCTGTCAGTTCCCGACGCGGCCCTGTGGTGGCCGGTCGGGCACGGCGAGCAGCCGCTGTACGACCTGCGCGTCTCGGTCGCCGACGGTACGGCCGCCCTCGACGAGTGGCACCGCTCCATCGGCTTCCGCACCGTCGAACTCCTTATGGAGCCCGACGAGTTCGGCACGAGCTTCCGCTTCCGGGTCAACGGCGAGATCCTGTGGATCAAGGGCGCCAACTGGATTCCGGACGACTGCTTCCTGCCGCGGATCACGGCGCGGGACTACGCGGACGGCGTGCGGGACACCGTCGAGGCGGGCATGAACATGCTCCGTATCTGGGGCGGCGGCATCTACGAGAGCGATCTGCTGTACGAGGAGTGCGACCGGGCCGGGGTCATGGTCTGGCAGGACTTCCTGTTCGCCTGCGCCTCCTACTCCGAGGAGCCGGAGCTGTGGGACGAGGTCGAGGCCGAGGTCCGCGAGAACGTCGCCCGCCTCGCCCCGCACCCCTCCCTCGTCATGTGGAACGGCAGCAACGAGAACATCGAGGGCTACTACGAGTGGGGCTGGAAGGACGCGCTCGGTGAGGGCGTGAGCTGGGGCCGGGGCTACTACGACGAACTGCTCCCCTCGGTCCTCGCCGAGATCGACCCCACCCGGCCGTACGCGCCCTCCAGCCCCTACAGCCCGACGGACTACGCCAACCCGCGCGACCCCGACCACGGCAGCGTGCACAGCTGGGAGGTGTGGAACCGGCAGGACTACACCGAGTACGGCAAGGACATCCCGCGGTTCGTCGCCGAGTTCGGGTTCCAGGGCCCGCCGGCCATGTCGACGCTGACCGCGGCGGTGCACGACGAGCCGCTCGCCCCGGACTCCCCCGGCGTCCTCGCCCACCAGAAGGCCGAGGACGGCAACGGGAAGCTGGCGCGCGGCTACGCCCCGCACCTGCCCGAGCCGGTCTCCTTCGACGACTGGCACTTCACGACCCAGCTCAACCAGGCGCTCGCCATCCGTTACGGCGTGGAGCACTTCCGCTCGCACGCCCCGCGCACCAGCGGAAGCATCATCTGGCAGCTCAACGACTGCTGGCCGGTGACGAGTTGGGCGGCGGTGGACAGTGCGCGCAGGCGCAAGCCGCTGTGGTACGCGCTGCGCGCCCTCAACGCGGAGCGGCTGCTGACCGTCCAGCCCCGCGAGGAGGGGACCGCGCTGGTCGTCAGCAACGACAGCGCCGGGACCTGGACCGAGAACCTCACCGCCGTCCGGATGAGCTTCGACGGGCGTGAGCTGGCCCGGCAGGTGATCCCGGTCGAGGTGCCCGCGCGCACGAACGTCACGGTGGTCCTCGACACCTCTCTCGTCACTCCGCGCGACCCGAGGGGCGAGGTGGTGTTCGTCGAGTCCGCGCAGGCCCGCCCGGCGACCTGGTACTTCGCCGAGGACCGTGAACTCGGCCTGCCCGCGCTCGACGTGGACTGCGAGGTCACCCGCGAGGACACCGGGCACGCGGTCCGGATCACCGCGCGCTCCTTCGTCAAGGACCTGGTGCTGAACGCCGACCGGCTCGACGCCGGCGCCCAGGTGGACGACGCGCTCCTGACCCTGCGCCCCGGCGACACCCACGTCCTGCACGTGACCTCGGACGCCGCCCTCGACCCCGCCCTCCTGACCAGCCACCCGGTGCTGACCTCGGTCAACACGCTGCTGGCGCACTCCCGCACGAACCCGAACGAAGGAACCACCCGATGACCACCGTGAACATCCGCGACTTCGGCGCCGTCGGCGACGGAATCGTCAACGACGCCGCCGCCGTCCAGCGGGCCGTCGACGCGTGCAGCGAACAGGGCGGCGGACGCGTCCTCGTCCCGAGCGGCAGCGTGTTCAAGATCGGCTCGGTGATGCTCAAGGACAACGTCGAACTCCACCTGGAGCGCGGCGCGGTCCTCGACGGCAGCGAGGACCCGGCCGACTACACCGAGCGCTTCCGGGTCTCCGCGCTCTCCAGCGGGGAGATGCGGGACGACAGCGACGACGCGATGATCCTGATCGGCGCGAAGGACGCGAAGAACATCGCGATCACCGGCGCCGGTGAGATCCGCGGCGGCGGACGCCACTTCATCCAGTCCGACACCGGCTACATCTACCGCTGCCCCAACGCACGGCCGTTCACGGTGTTCTTCATCCACTGCCAGGACGTCACCCTGCGGGACACCACCTACAGCGACGCCGGCCTGTGGTGCATCCGGCTGACCGGTGTGGACCGGGCGCTGATCCACGGGGTGCGGGTGGACACCGACCTCAAGTACCCGAACGCGGACGGGATCGACCTGGACCGCTGCCGCCAGGTGCGGATCAGCGACTGCGAGATCTCCAGCGGGGACGACGCCATCTCGCTCAAGACCTGCGAGGAGTTCCCCGAGTACGGTCCCACCGAGGACATCGTCATCACCAACTGCACGCTGCAGTCGACGTCGAGCGCGATCGTGGTGGGGGTCGACGCGGTCGCCGACATCCGCAACGTGGTCGTGTCGAACTGCGTGATCCGCTCCTCGCACCGGGGGCTCTCGGTCAACCTCGGACAGGAGGGCGACTTCGAGAACATCCTGTTCAGCGACTGCGTCGTGGAGACGCGGCACTTCGCGGACGACTGGTGGGGGCACGGAGAGCCCATCTACGTCACGGCCTTCCCCTGGCACGACAAGGTCGGCAAGATGCGCAACGTCCGGTTCCGCAACATCCTCGCCCGCTCGGAGAACGGCGTGTACATCGCCGGGTACGAGGCCGGGCTGGTCAAGGGCGTCGTCCTCGACGGGGTACGCGTCGAACTCGACCGCTGGACCTCGTGGCCCGGCGGCGAGTACGACCGCAGGCCCTTCGAGAGCGGCGAGGAGATCTACCAGCACCCCACGAGCGGCTTCCACATCGACACCGCCGAGGACATCACCCTGCGCGACTGCGAGGTGGTGTGGGGCTCGCGGCCCGACAACTTCGCGCACGCCGTCGAGGCGGTCGACGTGTCCGGGCTCCGCATCGAGGGCCTGCGCGGGGAGGCCGCGCACCCGGAGCGGGACGAGGCCGTGAAACAGTACGAGCGTGCCAACTGACGACAGGTGTGTGCGATGACCGGTGCCCGGGGACCGTGGAACGTCGGTCTCACCGTGGTCCGTGAGGACCAGCGGCTGGGGCCCGAGCCGTTCTACCAGGAGATGATCGCCGGCCTGGAGGGCGTTCTCGGCCCCAGGGACGCCACCCTCCTGCTCCAGATCGTCACCTCCAGGAAGGACGAGGAGGCGACCTGTGCGCGCTGGGCCGGGCGGGGCGCGGTGGACGCCGTCCTGCTCGTGGACCTGGAGACCGACGACGCCCGGGTGGAGCTGGTGCGGCGGCTGGGTCTGCCGGCGGTGGTGGTCGGTGATCCGAGCACGGCCGCCGGGCTCCCGGCGGTGTGGACCGACGACGCCGCCGCGATGCGGCACGCCGTCGGGGTACTCGCCGGCCTCGGGCACACGGTCATCGGCCGGGTGAGCGGTCCCAGCCCGCTCGCCCACAGCCGTATCCGCACCGAGGCGTTCCGGGAGGCCGTCCGCGAGGGCGGCCTGCGGGCCGCGGAGACCGAGGCCGAGTACAGCGAGGAGGCGGGCCGCCTGGCCACCCTGCGCCTCCTGTCGGCCCCGGACCGCCCCACGGCGGTGATCTACGACGACGACCTGATGGCCCTGGGCGGACTGTCGGCCGCCGCCGGGAAGGGACTCGCCGTCCCGGGCGACCTGTCCCTGCTGGCCTGGGACGACTCGGCCCTGTGCCAGCTGTCCTCGCCCTCCCTGAGCGTCATGGGCCACGACGTCCGGGCGATCGGCGAACAGGCGGCGGCCGCGGTACTCGACCTCGTCGAGGGCCGCGCGCGGCCGCTGTACCGCGCCCCGACCGCGACCTTCCTGCGCCGCGAGTCGGTGTCCGCGCCGGGGGCGGCGGGGCTGCCCCAACCGGCGGCCTGAGCGGGGATGTTGGGCGGGCGGGGACTTGGGTCCCCGCCCTTCCTCGTGCGCTCACTCCCCGAAGAGCCGGCGCACGGTCGACCGGTAGTTGGTGCGGACGTGCCCCAATGCGCTCGCGCGGGCCCGCTCGGGGTCGCGGGAGGCGACGGCCTCGGCCAGTTCGCGGTGTTCGAGCAGCAGTTGCGGCCACTCCTCGTTACGCCGGGTCAGCCAGCGCAGCCGCCCGTCCACCGGCCGCATGACCGACACGAGCAGGCCGTTGCCCGCGAGGGCCAGAATCCGGTCGTGGAAAAGGGTGTTGAGGTCGGTGACGGCCTCGGCGTCCGCGGCGCGGGTGGCCAGCGCCGCGCGGTCGAGGATCTCCGTGAGACCGGCCAGACCGGCCTCGTTCGCCCGCTCGGCGGCCAGCCCCGCGGCGTACACCTCCAGGGCCTCCCGCAGTTCGAACAGTTCCCGCACATCGGCGCGGGTCAGTGTGCGCACGACGCTGCGGCGCGGCGTCTCGAAGGTCACGAAGCCCTCGGATACCAGCGCCCGTACCGCCTCGCGCACCGGCACCCGCGACACCCCGTAGCGTTCGGCGAGTTCACGCTCGACCAGGCGGTCGCCCGGTCGCAGGCGGCCACCGATGATGTCCTGTCGCAGCCCGGAGAGCACACGGGCGCGTACGGCGCCGAGCGAGCCGCTCCCGGCGGGGGCCTCGGAGGCGGCGGGGTCGAGGGTCGTCATCCCCCCATCTTCGCCTCGTCCGCCCCGTCCCGTACGCGCGGAGTGTTTTACCCAGCCGTAACGGCGGGGACACCGCCACCCACCTCCGCGAGGGCCACCATGGCAGGCAGTTTTGGTATACCAAAAGGCCGCTCAGGGCAGTCACGGCGGGCAGGACAGCGGACCGGTGGCAGAGGCACCGGTCGCGCGCCCTGCGCCGGTCCGCTCCTCCCGGCCGGGCTCCACCGCACCGGTTCCCCGTCCCCCGGATTCTCCACGTCCCCCGCAGGGAGGCCCCGTTGTCCGTCACCGAACCCGCCCAGGCAGCCGCCACCACCGGCTTCGTCCCCGATCCCCGGCTCACCAACGAGGACCTGGCGCCCGCCACCGAGCGCAAGTGGAAGGTCTTCGACCTCTTCGCCATGTGGATGTCGGACGTCCACAACCTCGGCAACTACACGTTCGCGGCAGGCTTGCTGGTGCTGGGCCTGAACGTCTGGCAGATCTTCAGCTCCCTGCTCGTGGGCTTCGTCCTGATCTTTCTCGGGATGAACCTCTCGGGCCGGATGGGGCAGCGTCACGGAGTCCCCTTCCCGGTGCTGAGCCGCATCAGCTTCGGTGTGTGGGGCGCCAACATCCCGGCGCTGATCCGCGCCGTGATCGCCATCATGTGGTACGGAATCCAGACCTATCTGGCCTCCGTCGCGGTCAACGTCATGCTGCTGGCCGCATGGCCCGGACTGTCCTCGTGGACGGCCCACTCCTTCCTCGGCCTGGACGCGCTCGGCTGGGTCTCCTTCCTTTCCCTGTGGCTGCTCCAGGCCCTTGTCATCAGCCGCGGCATGGAGGCGGTGCGCAGGTTCCAGGACTTCTGCGGACCGGCGATCTGGCTCGTGATGATCGTCCTGGCCGTGTGGATCCTGGCCAAGGCGGGCTGGAGCCTGTCGCTGACCTCGACCCCGCACCCGGTGTCCACGGGCGAGCAGGTACGGCAGTGGTTCGGCGCGATCGGCCTGATCCTGGCGACCTACGGCACGCTCATGCTCAACTTCTGCGACTTCTCCCGCTTCGCCCCCGACCAGCGCACCGTGCGGCGCGGCAACTTCTGGGGGCTGCCCGTCAACTCGACGGCCTTCGTCATCGTGTCGGTCGTGGTCACCGCGGGCAGCATCGAGGTGTTCGGCGAGGCGATCACCGATCCGGCACTGCTGGTCGCGAAGGTCGGCCACACCTGGGTCCTGGTGCTCGGTGCGCTCACTTTCGCCGTCGCCACCATGGGCGTGAACATCGTGGCCAACTTCGTCTCCCCGGCCTACGACCTGGCCAACGTCTGGCCGCAGCGGATCACCTTCCGGGCCGGTGGCCTCATCAGCACGGTCGCCGCGCTCCTGGTCACGCCGTGGAACCTGTACTCCAACCCGGATGTAGTGAACTACTTCCTCGGCGGCCTCGGCGCCTTCCTCGGCCCGCTGTTCGGCGTGATCATGGTCGACTACTACTGGGTCAAACGCGGCCGGATCGACACCGCGAGCCTCTTCGACGCCCGGCCCGGCTCCGCCTACTACTACCGCAAGGGCGTCAACCCGAGGGCGCTGTGGGCCTTCCTGCCCTCGGCCGCCGTCGCCGCCGTGTGCGCGCTCGTCCCAGCCTTCGGCGACGTCGCCCCGTACTCCTGGTTCATCGGCACCTCGGCGGCGGCGCTCCTGTACGCGGCACTGGGCCGCGCCGAACGCGCGAGCGGCCTCTCGCCCGCGCCCGCCCTGCCGTCCGCGGAGGTCTGAGCACCGTGCGCCTGGCCGTCACCAACTGCAACACGACCCGCTCGATGACCGAGGAGATCGTGCGGGGAGCGCGGGCCGCGGCGAGCGCGGGCACCACGGTCACGGGGCTGACCCCGCAGTGGGGACCGGAGTCGGCGGAGGGCTGGCTCGACAGCTACCTCTCCGCAGCCGCCGTCCTCGACACGCTGCGCACCCACGCGTACGGCCCCGGGGCCCCGTACGACGCCGTGGTGCTCGCCGGTTTCGGGGAGCACGGCCGGGAGGGCGCCCGGGAACTGCTGGACGTGCCGGTCGTCGACATCACGGAGGCCGCGGCCCACTTCGCCTGTCTGCTCGGGCGGCGCTACGGGGTGGTCACCACGCTGGAGCGCGCCCGCGGCCAGATCGAGGACAGCCTGCACACGGCCGGGGTCGGCGCGCACTGCGCCGCCGTCGTCGGCACCGGGCTCGGCGTCCTCGACCTCGGCGACGAGGAGCGCACCGCGCGCGCCTTCGTGACGGCCGGGGCCCGCGCGCGGGAGGCGGGCGCCGAGGTCCTGATCCTGGGCTGCGCCGGTATGACGGGCCTTCAGCAGCGGGTCGTCCGGTCGCTCGGCGTGCCGGTGGTCGACGGGGTGGCGGCCGCGGTACGCCTCGCCGAGTCCCTGGTGGCCCTCGGTCTGCGCACGAGCCGGGCCGGGACGTACGCCGCACCCCTGCCCAAACACCGGGCCTGGCCGGCTCCGCCCCCCCTGAGGGGCCCCGGCCGGCGGACCGGCCCGGCGCGGCTCAGGCCCCGTTCGCGGCGGCGAGCACGGCGTTCAGCGCGGTGGCGGCGTCGAGGAGGGCCCGGGAGCGAGCCGCGATGCTCTCCTCCCGGACCGCGAGCACGGTCCGGACGTCGTCCGGTCCCCGCCCGTGGCGCAGGCCGGGCATCAGGGCCCTGAGCTGATCGACGCGGTACCCGGCACGACGCAGTTGCTGAACGATCCGGGCGTCGCGGACCTGGGCCGGCGCGTACCGGCGTGCCGCCCTCGGGGCGACCCGGCCGGGAACAGCCGGCCCCTCCGCGTCCCAGTGCCGCAAGGTGGAGGTTCGTACCCCGAGCGCGGCAGCGAGTTCGGACACGCTCATCGCGTCCGAAGGGCGTATGTCCTCGACCGGCTCGACGGAGATCGCCTCCACGGCCTCCCGGGCGAGCGCGAGGTCCTTGCGTTCCGGTCGAGTCGGGCATGTGCCGCGTCGAGGAGAGCGAGTACCTCCGTAACCGGGCTCTCGTGCACGGCACGGACCATCCGCTTGGCCTCGACCGGGCCCGTGGCGACCGCGAGGGCCCGGTAGGCCAGCGCGGACCACACATGAATCTCCCCGTAGACCCGGTAGCCCGCGGCGGTACGCCCGGCC
Organism: Streptomyces sp. NPDC049954; assembly: GCF_040656295.1. Taxonomy (NCBI): domain Bacteria; kingdom Bacillati; phylum Actinomycetota; class Actinomycetes; order Kitasatosporales; family Streptomycetaceae; genus Streptomyces; species Streptomyces sp. NPDC049954. The sequence continues at coordinate 373,313 of NZ_JBFALS010000006.1, read as the reverse complement.
GGCGGCAGCACACCGTCGCGTTCGAGGTTGCGCACCTGCTGGACGCTAGTGCCGTGGCACGCCGGGCGACCTCGGCGGTGCGTGAGACCGACGACTTGCGAGTGGACACCTCTCACTCCTGTGTTCTGCGGGCCGAAGCCTCCACAAGCACCTTAATGAAACGCTTGAGGACATGACCATCGACGAGATCACTGACTTCGTCCAGAGCCTCGACGGTGTCCTGACCGTCAGGCCGGCCCCCGGCGACGGTTCACCCGAGATCAGCTGGGGGGACACGTTCTTCTTCTACGCCCCCGACGGCGTCGTACCGAAGACGCGGCAACCGTTCGCGACCGTCGTGACGAAGGACTACCCGGGCGACGAGAGCTCGCGGCTGGACCGGCCGGACACGTTCCGCGTCAATGTCGCCGCCCCGGAGGAAGCCTTCGTCAGGTGGGTCGGCGCCGCACCGCGTGAACCGGCCGTCGAGGACGACCCGAGCGCCACCGACACCGTGATGGCCCACCCCGTGTACGCATCCGCCGGCTGGCTCGCGGTGGTCAACCCGGGCCGGCGGACCGCGAAGGCGATCCGCGAACTGATCGCCGAAGCACACGGTGCCGCGCGCTCGCGCCATGGGCGGCGCACCCGGTCGACGAGGAAGCCCTGATTCGCTCTTCGCCGCCTCAGTCCGCCGCCCCGCGCGGCCTCGGGACGACCGGCCAGGCTTGCTCGACGACCGCAGCCGGGTCGGCGGTGCGGCGCAGGTAGGCCTGGAGGGAGGCGGACTGTTCGGCGGCGGCACGGATCTGGAGTTCGTGGAGTTCGGTGAGGGGCAGCGCGCCGACCGGCGTGTGCTTCTCGGCGATCCGGCGGACGACGCGGGCGGCGGCGACCGCGTCGGCCCGCGCGTCGTGGGCGTCGTCGAGCGGGACGCCGTAGTGCGCGCACAGGGCCTGGAGGGCGCGGCGGCCCTTGCGGTACTTGTCGACGTGCTTGTCGATGACGAGGGGGTCGACCACCGGGGCGGGCGCGCCGCCGAGTCGTTCGGCGAGCGGGGCCAGTCCGTGGCGTACGCACTCACGGTCGAGGAGGGACAGGTCGTAGCGGGCGTTCATCACGACGAGCGGGCCGCCCGCGCGCAGGACGCCCGCGACGGTCTCGGCGATCTCCTCGACGGCCTCGGCGGCCGGGGCGCCGTGCGCGTGGGCGTGCGCGGTGGAGACGCCGTGGATCGCCGCTGCCTCCTCGGGTATCGGCACGCCCGGATCGAGCAGCCAGGTGCGTTCGCTCGCGACGGCTCCGTGCGCGTCGATCCCGATGACCGCCGCCGTGACGATGCGGTCGGTCTCGATGTCGGTGCCCGTGGTCTCCAGGTCGAAGCCGGTCAGCAGCTCCTGGTACCAGCCCATGGCGGCCCCCTCGTGTCGTGGTGCGTCCCCCGTGCGGTCCGTCGCCTCGTGGTGAACCACCCTCGCACGCGGCTCTGACAACGGACCGGAGCGGGGGCGCGGAGCCCTGGCCGCGGGCCCGGTCAGGAGACGGGGCGCGCGTCCGCCCAGGTCGCGTCGAACTCCTCGCGGTAGGTCTCGAAGAGTCCGGGGTCCTCCGGCGCCGGCCCCGAGGGGTCGCCCTTGACGAAGCGCCGGCCGCCGCGCAGGACGAGTACCGGGGCCTCCATGCCGCGCGCCCGGCGCAGATAGGGCTGGACGACGGCGACGCCGTTCGCGGTGTCGCCGTCGACGAGGTAGGCGTTGAAGCGGGGCGTCTCGTCGAAGACCTGTATCTCGAAGGCCCCGGGGTCGTGCAGCCGGGCCCGCACGCGGCGCATGTGCAGGATGTTCATCTCGACGGAGCGGCTCAGTTCCCCCCTTTTGAGGCCCAGTTCCCGCTCGCGTCGCTTGACGGAGCTGCTCGCGGGGTTGAGGAAGAGCAGCCGGGTGCGGCAGCCGCCCTCGGCGAGGCGGACGAGGCGGCGCCCGGAGAAGTTCTGCACGAGCAGGTTGAGGCCGATGCCCATGGCGTCGAGCCGCCGGGCCCCGCCGAACAGGTCCTCGGCGGGCAGTTGCCGCAGCAGCCGCACCCGGTCGGAGTGGACCCCGACGACGTCGGCGTACTGGTCGCCCACCAGGTTCTCGACCGCGTCCACCGGCAGCCGCCGCGAGGAGGGGCCCCCGGCGCCGGAGGACAGGATCTCCAGGAGCCGGGCGGAGGCGCGTTCGGCCTGGGCCAGGACGGTCGGGTTCAGGGCCCTGTTGCGGGAGACGACGTTGCGGGCGACCTCCAGCTCGTCGAGGACCAGCTCGACGTCGCGCCGGTCCTCGAAGTAGGGCTCGAAGCAGGGCCAGTGCTGCACCATCAGCTCACGCAGCTGCGGGAGGGTGAGGAAGCTGAGCACGTTGTCGTCGGCGGGGTCGAGGAGGTAGCCCTTGCGGCGGCTGACCTCGCGCACGGCGACGGCCCGCTGCACCCACTCCTGGCCGGCCGGTCCGGCCGCCGCGATCACCCAGTCCTCACCGTGCACGGGGGCGTAGACGGGGCGCAGCACGGCGGCGACGACGGCGCGCAGCCGCTGCTCGACGAGGTTGAGCCAGACGTAGACGCGTCCGGCGCGCTGGGCGCGGGTGCGGACCTCGCGCCAGTCCTCGGGCCCCCACTCCAGCTCGGGCCCGATCTGGGTGCCCGCGTCCATGGGCCGCGCGAGCGACACCGCTCCCGCCGGGGTGTCCCCGGAGCCTCCCTCGCCGCCCCCGTCACCAGGTGGCAGCTCCAGCCCTCCCGACACCCGCGCACCGCCCCTTCCTCCGGCCCCTCGCGGGCCTGTCGTCCCCTGTTCAACGATCAAGGAAGGGTACTCCGGACAGCCGCCGTGCGCAGCCGGATGACCGAGGGGCCGTCCGGACCTCGCGCCCGGTGAACGACGAGTGGGCCCTTACCCACGGAAGGTCCGCACCGCTCACCGGATGGCCGTATTCCGCTTATTCGGCGGACGGAAGCTGCGTACGTAGGTGTGGTACCGGAGGGAGCGGGACAGAAGTCCTACGCGGTAGCCCCAATTTCGGGGAGACTCAGGCCGAAGTGGCCCCTTGTCCTCGGGCCGGAACTGGAAGAGTCGAGTCCATGCAGCTCTGGCCTGGTGAGGCATATCCCCTCGGCGCCACGTACGACGGCGCCGGTACGAACTTCGCGGTCTTCTCGGAGGCCGCCGACCGAATCGAACTGTGCCTGCTGCACGACGACGGCTCGGAGACCGCGGTCGAACTGCGGGAGTCCGACGCCTTCGTGCGGCACGCCTACCTGCCCGGGGTGATGCCCGGTCAGCGCTACGGCTTCCGGGTGCACGGGCCGTACGCCCCCGACCGGGGGCAGCGCTGCAATTCGGCCAAACTCCTGCTCGACCCGTACGCCAAGGCGGTCAGCGGGCAGATCGACTGGGGCGAGGCGGTGTACGGATACCACTTCGGCTCGCCCGACAAGCGCAACGACATGGACTCCGCCCCGCACACGATGGCCTCGGTCGTCGTGAACCCGTACTTCGACTGGGGCGACGACCGGCCCCCGCGTACCGACTACCACCGCACGGTGCTGTACGAGGCGCACGTCAAGGGCCTGACGATGACGCATCCCGCGCTCCCCGACGAGCTGCGCGGGACGTACGCGGCGCTCGCCCATCCGGCGATCATCGGGCATCTGACGGAGCTGGGGGTGACGGCGCTGGAACTGATGCCGGTGCACCAGTTCGTCAACGACCACCGGCTGGTGGACTCGGGTCTGTCGAACTACTGGGGTTACAACACGATCGGCTTCTTCGCCCCGCACAACGCGTACGCCTCCTGGGGCGACCGGGGGCAGCAGGTGCTGGAGTTCAAGTCGGCGGTGCGGGCCCTGCACGAGGCGGGGATCGAGGTGATCCTCGACGTGGTCTACAACCACACGGCCGAGGGCAATCACCTGGGCCCGACGCTGTCCTTCCGGGGCCTGGACAACACCTCGTACTACCGGCTGACGGACGATCCCAAGTACTACATGGACACGACCGGCACCGGGAACTCGCTGCTCATGCGGTCCCCGCACGTCCTCCAGATGATCATGGACTCGCTGCGGTACTGGGTCGTGGACATGCACGTGGACGGTTTCCGCTTCGACCTCGCGGCGACGCTGGCGCGGCAGTTCCACGAGGTGGACCGGCTGTCGTCCTTCTTCGACCTCGTGCAGCAGGACCCGGTGGTCAGCCAGGTCAAGCTGATCGCGGAGCCCTGGGACGTGGGCGAGGGCGGCTACCAGGTGGGGAACTTCCCGCCGATGTGGACCGAGTGGAACGGCAAGTACCGGGACACGGTGCGCGACCTGTGGCGCGGGGAACAGCGCACCATCGCGGAGTTCGCGGGCCGGCTGACCGGTTCCTCGGACCTCTACCAGGACGACGGGCGCCGTCCGCTGGCCTCGATCAACTTCGTGACCTGCCACGACGGCTTCACGATGCACGATCTCGTGTCGTACAACGACAAGCACAACACGGCCAACGGCGAGGACAACCGGGACGGCGAGAGCCACAACCGGTCCTGGAACTGCGGGGCCGAGGGCGAGACGGACGACGAGTCCGTCCTGGAGCTGCGGGCCCGGCAGATGCGCAACCTCATGGCGACGCTCATGCTGTCGCAGGGGGTGCCGATGATCAGCCACGGCGACGAGTTCGCGCGCACCCAGAGAGGCAACAACAACGCGTACTGCCAGGACAACGAGCTGTCCTGGGTGCGCTGGCCGGAGCCGGGCGAGGAGGAGTCGACGCAGGCGGCCTTCACCCGGGCCATGGTGTGGCTGCGCCGCGACCACCCGGTGTTCCGGCGCCGCCGCTTCTTCCACGGCCGGCCCGTCGAGGGCACCCACGACGAGCTGTCGGACATCGCGTGGTTCACGCCCGAGGGCAGCGAGATGGCCCAGCAGGACTGGGACGGGGCGCAGGCCAGCGCGATGACCGTGTTCCTCAACGGCAACGCGATCTCGGAGCCGGGGCCGCGCGGGGAGCGCATCCAGGACGACTCGTTCCTGCTGATGTTCAACGCCTCCCCGCAGACCCTGGAGTTCCTCGTCCCGGTCAACCACGGCAAGCAGTGGCAGGTCGTCGTGGACACGGCGTGCCCGGACGCGGTCCCGCCGGGTACCGGGCGCAAGGTGGCGGCGGGCGAGCGGATCACTCTGACGGACCGCAGCCTCACCGTGCTCCAGCGCCCCGCCTGAACCGCCGGACCGTCCGGTCCCCCGTCCGGTCCCCCGCCGGACGGGGCGTACGCGGGCCCGGACGGCGCCCCTCGCGCCGCGCCGTCCGCGCGCGGCGACGACCAGCTGTGACCCGAAGGCCCGAAAGGGGTACGCAGGTGTCCATGATGTCCGAGGCGGGTTCCGCCCCCGCCGCCCCCAACGCGGTGTTCGCGCCGCCCACCGCGACCTACCGTCTCCAGTTGCGCCCCGAGTTCCCCTTCGCGGCGGCCGAGTCCGTGGTGCCCCACGTGGCCTCGCTCGGCGCGTCCCACCTGCACCTGTCCCCGGTGCTGGAGTCGGTGCCCGGTTCGCAGCACGGGTACGACGTGAGCGACCACACCCGGGTACGGGAGGAACTGGGCGGCCTCGACGGGCTGCTGTCCCTGGCCCGCACCGCGCGGGAGCACGGGCTCGGGCTGATCGTGGACCTGGTGCCCAACCACATGGCGGCCGTACCGCGTCACAACCGGGCGCTGTGGCACGTGCTGAAGGAGGGGCCCTCCTCCCCGTACGCGCGCTGGTTCGACATCGACTGGGACGGGGCGGGCGGGCGGGTGCTGCTCCCGGTGCTCGGCGGACGGCTCGGGGAGGTGCTCGACCAGTTGCGCGTCGAGGACGGGCGGCTGCGCTACCACGAGCACTCCTTCCCGCTGCGCGAGGGCACCGAGGCGCTGCCGCTGGAGCAGCTCGTGGACGCCCAGTGGTACCGGCTGGGCTGGTGGCGGCTGGCCAGGACGGAGCTGAACTACCGGCGGTTCTTCACGATCTCCGAGCTGATCGGGGTGCGGGTGGAGGACCCGGAGGTGTTCGCCGCGACCCACGGGGTGGTCCTCGACCTGATGGCGCGCGGCGCGGTGCAGGGGCTGCGCATCGACCACCCGGACGGTCTCGCCGACCCGGGCGGCTACCTGCGCACCCTGGCCGAGCGGGCCGCCGGGGCGGTGCCCGCGGGGCACTGGACGGTGGTCGAGAAGATCCTCGCCGACGGGGAGGCCCTCCCGGAGGGCTGGCCGGTGTCGGGCACCACGGGGTACGACGCGCTGCGCCACATCGACGGGCTGTTCGCCGACCCGGCCGGGTACGGGGAGCTGCTGGGCCAGTACCGCCGGTACGCCGCCCCGCCCGCCGACCGGGGCGGGGACTGGCCCGCGACGGTGCGCCGGGCCGCGTACAAGGTGGTGACCCGGGAGCTGGCCGCCGAGGTCGAGGCGCTGGTGCGGATCGCCGGCCGGATCGCGGCCGGGGACCTGTCGGTGCGCGACCACGCGCCGTGGGCGCTGCGCACGGCGCTGCGCGAGCTGCTGGTGCGGGTGCCGGTCTACCGCCCCTACCCGGCGCGGGACGCGGGCGCCGCGCCGGAGGACGTGCTGTCGGCGCAGTCCGCTCAGGAGGCCTCGGCAGCCCTCCAGGTCGCGCAGGAGGCGGAGACCGTCGCCCTGGTCCGTGACCTGGCGCTGGGGCGGCGCGGCGAGGGGCCCGAACACGAGGCGTTCCGGGCGCGGTTCGCGCAGACCGCTTCGGCGCTGCGCGCCAAGTCCGTCGAGGACCTGGCCTTCTACCGGTACACGCCGCTGCTCTCCGCGACCGAGGTGGGCGGGGACCCGGGGGCACCGGCGCTCTCCCCGGACGTGTTCCACGCGTACTGCGGGCGGCTCCAGCGGGACTGGCCGCTGACCGGCACGGTGCTGTCGACGCACGACACGAAGCGCAGCGGCGACGTACGGGCCGCGACCGCGGTGCTCACCGAACGGCCCGGGCGCTGGGCGGACTTCCTCGCCTCGGTCACCGAGCGGACCTCGGCCGGTCCGGACCCGGCGCCCGATCCGCACTTCGCGTGGGCGGCCTGGCAGCTCGCGTTCGGCTTCGGCGTCCCGGACCCGGAGCGGCTGGGCGGGGCGCTGCTCAAGCACGTGCGGGAGGCGGGGCTGCGCACGAGCTGGACGGAGCAGGACGCGGCGTACGAGGAGGCGGTGACCCGGTTCGTGGCGGCCGGGCCCTGCGGGGCGGCGGCCGGGGAGGTCGCCGGGCTGCGCGCCGAACTCGCGCCGTACGTACGGGCGAACGTGCTCGGGGCGGCACTGCTGCACCTGACGATGCCGGGCGTCCCGGACGTCTACCAGGGCACGGAGGCCGAGGTGCGCGCCCTCGTCGACCCGGACAACCGGCGCGAGGTGCCGGACCTGAGCGGTGTCCTGCGCGAGGTCGACAGGAGCGGCGCGCCCAGGGACCTGTCGCAGGAGAAGCTGGCGCTGACGGCGGCCGCCCTGCGGCTGCGCGCGGCCCGCCCCGACTGCTTCGGCGAGGAGGCGAGCTACGAGCCGCTGCCCGCGACGGGCCCGGCCGCCACGCACTGCGTGGCCTTCGTCCGCTCGGCCCACGCCCTGACGGCGGTCACCCGCCTGTCGGCCCGCCTCGCCGACGCGGGCGGCTGGCAGGACACCGAACTCCCCCTGCCGCCCGGGCACTGGCGGGACGCGCTGTGGGGCGAGAAGCGCGCCTTCAGCGGCTCGGTGCGGCTCGCGGAGCTGTTCGCGGGGCGGCCGGTGGGGCTGCTGGTGCGGGAGGGGTGAGGCCGGGTGGAGGGGCGGTGGCCGCCTGACACGGACCCGTCGCCGACCCACCACCGCCCGTCGGCGCCATTGACGAGTGCACGCCACATCCCTATGGTCTGAATGGTCTGGTCCATTGGTGTCCGCAGCGGCGTTCCCGCACGTGGGAGACCGCAGAGCACGCCCGGTCCGGCCGCCGCCTCCCCCCACACCCGGCCTCACGGAGGTCCCCCATGCGCAGACGCACCTTCATCACGACGGCCACGACGGCCGCCGTCGTGGCCCTCACCGCCCCGGCCCTGGGCACCGCCTCCGCCTCCGCCGTCCGCCCCTTCGCCGACCCCTCGAAGGCCCCCGGCGGGAACTTCGACCTGTCGGTGTGGCAGCTCCAGGAGCCGGTGGGCTCCCCAGGAGCGCCGCAGACCATCCCGTCCTCAAGGCTCCAGGGGGCGAACGGCTACCAGGACGACTTCTTCTACACGGACGCCCGGGACGGGGCGATGACCTTCTGGGCGCCGGAGAAGGGGGTGACGACCCCGAACTCGAACTACGCCCGGTCGGAGCTGCGGGAGACGAACCGCGACGGGAGCGCCGCCGACTGGTCCCTCAAGGGCAGCCACCGGCTCGCGGCGACCCTGCGCGTGGTGTCGGTGACGAAGAACGTGTGCGTCGGCCAGATCCACCTCGGCTCGGGCGGCTCCTCCACGAAGCCGCTGGTCGAGCTGTACTACCGGGCGGGCGGCGACATCGTGGTGGGTACGGAGAACTCCCCGGACGGCGGGCAGACCACGCACACCGTGGGGCAGGTGCCGGTCGGCAAGACGTGGACGTACGCCATCGCCGTGTCGGGCGGGAACACGCTCGACATCACGGTGAACGGAAGCACCACCCACTACGCCATCCCGTCCTCGTTCACCCCCTACAAGCAGTACTTCAAGGCGGGTTCGTACAACCAGTCCTCGTCCGACAGCACGACGAAGGGCGCGCGCGTGGCCTTCTACGGGCTCACCGTCTCGCACGCCTGACCCGGCCAGAACGGCCCCGGCGCCCGACGCGCGGCACCGGGGCCGTCCGCCGCGCTCACACTTCCCGTCCCTCCCCCAGCAGGTCCGCGACGCGCCCGGCCGCGACCACGACGAGGGGGATCGCGCGGTCCGCGACGTCCTGGCGGTGGGTGATGACGTTGACGGCGGCGCGCTGCTCGCCGGGCGGGAGCCGGAGGGGCGCGGCGATGCCGATCGTGCCGGGGACGATCTCCTCGTGGGTCGTGACGTGCCCGCGTGCGCGCACCTCGGCGACGCGGGCCGGTTCACCCGGCAGGGGCGGTCCGGCCGACAGCAGCGCGAGGCCCGCCGCGCCCCTCTCCAGCGGGTCGCGGTTGCCGACCCCGTACGAGAAGCGGGGGCCGGGCCCGGGCGGTTCGACCACGGCGACCGCGAGCGCGTGCTCCCCGTCGGCGACCACGAGGCAGGCGGTCGCACCGAGGTCGGCGGCCAGTTCGCGCAGCACCGGCTGCGCGACGTCGAGCAACGGGGGCCTGGCCTCCTGCGCGAGGGTGAAGAAGGCGAGGCCCACGCGGTAGCGGCCGCCCGGGACCCGTGCGGCGAAGTGGGTGCGGGTGAGCGTGGTGAGCAGCCGGTAGGCGATCGAGCGGTGCACGCCGAGCCGGGCGGCGACCTGGGCGGCCGTCAGCCCCTCGCGGGACTCGGCCAGCATCCGCAGCACCCCGAGGCCGCGCTCCAGGGTCTGGGAACCGTCGCTCCTGCGCGTCGCGGCGCCCTCGGACGCCTGGGCTGCTTCAGTCACTTCGGACGCCTGGGACGCCTCGGCTACCTCAGTCACCTCGGACGCCTGCGCGCCGCGTGTGCCGGAACGCGGCATGGCCGTCTCCCTGTCCTCCTGCGGACCGCGCCGCGTCCTCTTGACTTTCGACGCCGGGCGTCGCCAGAGTGTTGCAACTTTCATAACAGGCTGTCTCGTTATATGCAACATGTCATGAGGAGCAGCTGAGCCGCCCCGCCCGCACCGCTCCACCCGGCCATCAGAAAGGCGTACTGCTCCATGGCTCACTACCGCAGTCTCGGCAGCGTCCCGCCCAAGCGCCACACGCAGCACCGTGCCCCGGACGGTTCCCTGTACTACGAGGAGCTGATGGGCGAGGAGGGCTTCTCCTCCGACTCCTCACTGCTGTACCACCGTTCGATCCCCTCGGCGATCACCGACTCGACGGTGTGGGAGCTGCCGGACACCGCGACCGTCCCCAACCACCCGCTGCTGCCCCGCCACCTGAAGCTGCACGACCTGTTCCCCGACGAGGGGTGGCGCACGGCGGACGTCGTGACGGGCCGCCGGCTCCTGCTCGGCAACGGCGACGTGCGGATCTCGTACGCGGTCGCCGGCTCGCCCTCCCCGCTGTACCGCAACGGGCTCGGCGACGAGTGCGCGTACGTCGAGTCCGGGCAGGCCGTCGTGGAGACCGTGTTCGGGGCGCTGCCCGTCCGGGCGGGCGACTACGTGGTCCTGCCGCGGGCGACGACGCACCGCTGGGTGCCGCGCGGCGAGGAGCCCTTGCGCGTGTACTGCGTCGAGGGCAACAGCCACATCGCCCCGCCCCGCCGCTACCTGTCCCGCTACGGGCAGTTGCTCGAAAACTCCCCGTACTGCGAGCGGGACCTGCACGGCCCGGCCGAGATGCTGAGCGCCTCGGGCACCGACGTGGAGGTGCTGGTCAAACACCGGGGGGCGGGCGGGCAGATCGTCGGCACCCGGTTCCTCCAGGCCGAGCACCCCTTCGACGTGGTCGGCTGGGACGGCTGCCTGTACCCGTACACCTTCAACATCGCGGACTTCGAGCCGGTCACCGGCCGGGTGCACCAGCCGCCGCCGGTCCACCAGGTGTTCGAGGGCGAGAACTTCGTCATCTGCAACTTCGTTCCGCGCAAGGTGGATTACCACCCGCTGTCCATCCCCGTCCCCTACTACCACTCGAACGTGGACAGCGACGAGGTGATGTTCTACTGCGGCGGCAACTACGAGGCGCGCAGGGGCTCGGGCATCGGCCAGGGCTCGGTCTCGCTGCACCCGGGCGGGCACAGCCACGGCCCGCAGCCCGGGGCGTACGAGCGGTCCGTGGGCGTCGACTTCTTCGACGAACTCGCCGTCATGGTCGACACGTTCCGCCCGCTGGAGCTCGGCGAGGGAGCCCGGGCCTGCGACGACGGGGCGTACGCGTGGACCTGGGCCGGGCAAAGGCCGCGCTCATGACACCGGACGGCGCCCCGGCCGAGCAGGTCCGGCTCCTCGTAAGGGAGTTGGTGGACGACGCGGGACTGTTCCCGCCGACCGCGCTGCCGATGGCCGAGGCCGTGGAGCGACACCGGGCGGACGCGGCGGCGGACCGCCCGATGCTCACGCACCGCTTCCTGTGCCCGGCGAGCCGGGTGGCGGAACTGCTCGGACTGCTGGAGCCCGGGGACCGCTTCGCGCTCGGGCTGATCGCCGACCGGGGCGCCGAGCGGCTCGCGCGGGACGCTTCCGCCCTCGCCGCCGATCCCCGCGTCCGCCTCGCGCACCTCGAACTGCCGCTCGCGGCCTTCACGTCGGAGCGGGATGCCGGTGACACGGAGGCGGCGCTCGACCGGGCGCTCACCGCGCTGTCCGGGGTCCCGTCCGGCGTCCCCGCGTACGTGGAGCCTGCGGTGCGCGCGGCGTCTCGGCACCTGCTCACGGCGCTCACCGCGCGCTCCGCGTCCGGGGCACGGCCGCTCGGCGCGAAACTGCGCTGCGGGGGTGTGCGCGCCGGGCTGTTCCCCACGCCGGGCGAGGTCGCGGACTTCGTCCTGGACTGCGTGGCCTCGGGCGTGCCGTTCAAGGCGACGGCCGGTCTGCACGAGGCGGTGCGGCACACCGACCCGGCGACCGGGTTCACCCACCACGGCTTCCTCAACCTGCTGCTCGCGACCGCCGAGGCGGTGTCCGGCGGCGGGCGCGAGGACGTCCTGGCGGTTCTGCGGGAGCAGGACGCCGCGGCGCTCGCCTCGCGCGCGTACCGGCTGGACGCGCGGGAGGTCCGGGCCGCGCGCGCGTCCCTCGTCTCGTACGGCTCGTGCAGCACCGCACTACCCGTACGGCAGGCCGGGGCCGTACTCCGGCTCGGCCCGGCACCACTCGATCCGCCCGGCGCCGGGGGCACACCCCCCGGCGCCGGGCTCAAGGAGGAAACCGTATGACCACGCGCACCTGGGTCGCCGTACCCGAGGGCTCCCCGTTCCCCGTGCAGAACCTGCCGTACGGGGTGTTCACGCCCTCGGGCGGGACGGCGAGGGTGGGGGTCGCGATCGGCGCGCAGGTCCTCGATCTCGCGGCGGCCCTCGGCGACGACACCTTCGCGCAGGGCTCGCTCAACGCGTTCCTCGGCCAGGGCCGGGAGCGCTGGCGTTCGGTGCGGGCGGCGGTCACCGCGCTGCTCACCGACGAGCGGCACCGCGAGAGCGTCGGCCGGGCGCTGTACCCGCTCGCCGAGGTCGTGCTCGGTATGCCCTTCGAGGTGGCGGACTACGTGGACTTCTACTCCTCGGAGCACCACGCGGTGAACGTCGGGCAGTTGTTCCGCCCCGGCTCCGACCCGCTGACCCCGCAGTGGAAGCACCTGCCGATCGGCTACCACGGGCGGGCCGGCACGGTCGTCCCCTCGGGCACGCCCGTCGTACGGCCCAACGGGCAGCGCAGGCCGGCCGGGACGGACGAACTGCCGGGCTTCGGGCCCTCTGTGCGGCTCGACATCGAGGCGGAGGTCGGTTTCGTCGTGGGCGCCGGTTCGGCCCTCGGCACCCCCGTACGCCCGGACGACTTCGAGGACCACGTCTTCGGGGTGTGCCTGGTCAACGACTGGTCGGCGCGCGACATCCAGGCGTGGGAGTACGTGCCGCTCGGCCCGTTCCTCGCCAAGTCCTTCGCGACCTCGGTGTCCCCGTGGATCGTCCCGCTCCAGGCGCTTCAGGAGGCGCGGGTGCCGGCCCCCGAGCGCACCCACGAACTGCGCCCGTATCTGCGGGAGTCACGGGACTGGGGCCTGGACCTGCGGCTGGAGGTCCGGCTCAACGGGCAGGTCGTCTCGCGTCCGCCCTTCGCCTCGATGTACTGGACGGCGGCCCAGCAGATGGCGCACATGACGGTCAACGGGGCCTCGTTGCGCACCGGGGACTTCTACGCCTCGGGCACGGTCAGCGGTCCGGAGCCGCACGAGCGGGGCTCGCTCATGGAGCTGACGTGGGGCGGCGAGAGCCCGCTGAAGCTCCCGGACGGCACGGTCCGCACCTTCCTCCAGGACGGCGACGAGGTCACCATCACGGCGACGGCGCCCGGCGCGGAGGGCAGCGTGATCGGCTTCGGCGAGGTCACGGGGCGGATCGTCCCGGCGGTGCCGGTGGACTGACCGGCCGCCCGCCGGGGGCGTCCGCGCGGGTGCCGTGCGGGCGCACGAGGAGGCGGCGCGGTGCCCGGTGGGCGAGGCCGACGGGCCGGGGCCGGAAGCCGGGCGCGACGCCCAGCGCGGGGAGGTGCGCCAGCAGGGGCGGCAGCCCGTGCCGGGCCTGGAGCAGACCGAGGCCGTGGGCGTCCGTGCCGGACACGGGCCGGGCGCGGGCGGGTTCCGCGTCGGGGCGGAACAGGTCGAAGCGGTCCGGGTCGGCGAAGCGGCGCGGATCGCGGCCGGCCGCGCCCAGCAGGCACAGCACGGTCGCTCCGGCCGGTATCTCGCCGCCGGGCAGCCGTACCGGGAGCGCGCCGGTCACGGTCAGCGGAAGGAGCGGGCTCGGCGGGTCGCGGCGCTGCGACTCGGCCCACGCGGCGGGCAGCAGCGCCGGGTCCTCGCGTACGGCGAGGAGCTGCGCGGGGTGGTCGAGGAGCGCCGCGAGCAGCGAGGCGAGACCGCGCGCGGTGTCCGCGCCGGCCGCGCGCAGCAGGGCCCCGAGCAGCACCGCCGGCTCACGGCCGGCGAGGGGGCCCGCGCCGGTGAGCCGGGACAGCGGGGCCTGGCCGGGGTGCCGCGCGGTCCTGCGCAGGTGCGGGCCGAGGTACTCGGCGAGCCCGTCGTGCCCGCGCGTCCCGCCGCGGCACCAGCGCTGGAGGCGGGCGGTCTCGGCGGGCGGCAGGCCGAGCGCGGTCACGAGGGTCACGGCGGGCAGCCAGTCGCAGAACTCGGTGACGAGATCGGCCTCGGCGCGCTGGTCGAGCCGCCGCACGAGGACGTAGGCGGCGCGCGCGACGGCCTCGCCGAGACCGGAGAGGTCCCCGGCGCAGTGCAGAGCGCCGGCCGCCGCGCCGTGGCCCCGCGCCACGAGCCGGGGTTCGGCGAGCGCCGCGCTCACGTCCGCGTGCCGCCCGGCCAGCCAGACGCCCCGGCCGGGCAGCGGTACGGGGCCGGGCGCGGTGCGCAGCAGCCGGTAGTACGGCAGCGGGTCACGGGCCAGGGCGAGCGCGAGCGGAACGGAGCGCGGGACGCGGGACGACGGCGTGGCACGGTCGTGGCGGCCGGCTTCGCGCGGGCCCGCGCGTCCGCGTCCTCGGGGCGGGCACTCCTCGGGAAGGCACAGCATCGCGGCCTCCCTCCTCGCCCACGTTCCGGGGTCCCAGCCGATCACCGGGCCCGCCGGCCCGCGCGGCGGCCGCGGCCGGACGGGTGAGGGCGGCGGGCACGGCGAGCGCCGAGGACGGAGCGCGGCAGGACCGCCACGGTGGCCGCCGCGGCGAGGGCGACCATGGCGGCGCCGGTGGCACCCAGGGTCGCGCGGGCGCCGAGCACGCCGCTCAGCGGCCCGCCCAGGGCGGAGCCGAGCGGGGCGGCGGTGAGCAGGACGGCGCCGCGCAGGGCGAGGACGGAGGTCAGCAGAGCGGCCGGGGTCAGTTCCTGGAAGAGGGTGTACGACAGCGCGCTGTACGGGCCGTAGACGGCCCCGGCGACGGCGAAGCCGGTGAGCGGGACGAGGGCCGGGGCGGGCGGCCAGAAGGTGAGGAGCGCCAGTCCGTGACCCGCGACGATGCCGAGGACGACGCCGCGCACCGGCAGGGTCCGCAGGACGCCCACCGTGAGCGTGCCGAGGACGGCGCCACAGCCGAACAGAGACCAGTACAGACCGAGCAGACCGCCACCCGCTCCGGCCACGTCGTGCACGTACAGCGGGAGGGCGACCTCCACCGGCCCGTACAGGAAGTTGAAGCCCCAGGTCAGAAGCAGCAGGCCGAGCAGGACGGGTTGCGCGCGCAGGACACCGCGCACGGAACCGGGGGCGGGGCCGGCTCCGGCTGCCCCCCGGACGCCGGGGGCGTCCACCGTTCCCACCCGCAGGGCGAGCAGGGCGAAGGTGAGCGCGTCGAGGCCGAGAACCACGGCAGGGTCGGTGAAGGCCGTGAGCAACCCGGCGAGAGCCGGGCCCGCGATGGTCGACATCCAGGTGCTCGTACTGAGCAGGGCGTTGGCGGCGGCGCGCCGTGCCTCGGGGACGAGCGAGCCGAGCAGCGCGTACCTGGCGCCGCCGCCCCACGCGTGCAGGACCGAGGAACCGGCGAGCAGCCCGACGTACACGGCGGGGTGCAGGAGCCCGCACAGCAGGGCGATCGGGACGGCGGCGAGGAAACAGGCGCGGGTCAGGGCGTCGGCGCGCAGCAGCGCGGCCGGGGGCAGACGACGCAGCCGACGCCCGAACAGCAGCGCGCCGAGCACCCCTGGCAGCGCGTACGCGGCGACGGCGAGCCCGACGAGCGGCCCGGCCCGTCCCTCCGGCGCGAGCCCCACGGCGAGCCATGCGACGGCGACCGCGCTCATGCCGTCGCCCAGGTCGGAGGCGACGAGCGCGGGCAGCAGACGCCGTACCGGTCGGAGGGTGAGCAGGGCACGGTAGGGCGCGGGCAGCAGCCGCAGGGGGGTCATGCCGCGTCAGCCTCGGGGTTCAAGCGCGCGTGAAGTCAAGCGCTGACACCAAGCGCGTGAAGCCGAGCGCGTGAAGACAAACGCCCGTGCCAGGTGCCGGCTCGCGGTACGGCGGCGGATAATGACGTGATGAGGAAGAGGACGAGTGCGGCGGGAGGCGGGGGAGGGCCATGCGGTATCTGGCGATCGGCGAACTCGCCCGGCGGGTCGGCCTGCGGGCCTCCGCGCTGCGCTACTACGAGTCGCTGGGGCTGCTGCCGGGCGCGCGGCGTGAGGGCGGCCGCCGGATGTGGCCGGCGACGGCGGAACGACGCGTCGCGCTGATCCGGATGGCCCGGCGGGCGGGTTTCACCCTCGCCGAGATCCGGGGCCTGCTCGACCCGGACACGACGACGGGCGCGAGCCGCCAGTGGCGCGCTCTGGCCACCCGCAAACTGCCCGAACTCGACACGGCCATCGAGGAGTTGCGCCTTCTTCGGGCAGCGGTGGCGGACTGCCTGGAGTGCGGCTGCATGAACTTCGCGAGCTGCGGCCTGCTCTCCGGAGCGTCGGACGGCGACCACCAGGGACCGGGCCGAGGCTGAGCCGCGGGCGGACTGGGACCAGCCACACGGCCGGGGCCGAGCCGCACGTGGGCGAGGGCCTCGTCACGGCCTCGGCCCCGCATCCCGCGCCCACCCGTCAGGGTCCGCCGAGGGACTGCGGCGCCCCTTGCCGGCGTCCCGGCACGGAAGGCCATGAAAAACGGGGGGCCCCTTACATGTTCACCGAGACCACGTTGCGCACCGCCCGGCTGATACTGCGCCCGTTCGACGCGTCCGACATCGAGGAGACGCGGGCGAGTTGCGCGGACCCGCTCATCCAGCGGTGGCTGCCGCTCCCGCAGCCCTGCACCCGTGAGGACGCGGCCGCGTGGTGCACGAAGATCGCGCACTCCCTCCGGGAGTCGGGCGACGGGATCCACTTCGCCGTCACCGAGGCGGGGACCGGCCGGCCGGCGGGCACCACCGGGCTGAAGCGGACGGACTGGGCGGCGCGCGTGAGCGAGGTCGGGTACTGGGTGTCCGCGTGGGCCCGGGGCCGGGGCACCGCGACCGAGGCGACGCGTGAGGTGGGGCGCCGGCTCCTGACGGAGCAGGGCTTCGAGCGCCTGGAAGTGCGGGCCGCCACGCAGAACGCGGCGTCCCGGAAGGTCGCCCTCAAGGCCGGCACGCGTCACGAGGGGGTCCTGCGCAACGCGGGCTTCGTCCACGCGGGACGGATCGACCTCGACCTCTTCTCGCTGGTGCCCGGGGACCTCGCCGCCACGGACGACGGGCGCGAGGAGCGGCCCGCCACGTGAGCGCTCAGGCGGGGGCCGCGCTCACCGCGCGCCCCGCCCCCTCCCGCCACTCCCGTACGACGAGATCCACGAAACCGGCGGCGGCGCCCTCCGGCGGCCGGCGGGAGAGGGCGCAGACGGGGCGGGACCACGGCGGGTCGAGGGTCACCAGTGCGCAGTCCTCGCCGACGCTCTCGCGGGCCACGTGGGCGGGGACGACGCTCAGGCCCAGGCCGGCAGCGGCCATCCGGACCGCTGTGGACGTGTGTTCCGTGCGCACGGCTGTCCGCGGGGTGAACCCGGCCAGCGCGCAGGCGTGGTCGAGGAACGGCTGTCCGTGGACGACCGGTTCCAGCGCGCACCGGACCCAGTCGCGGTCGGCGAGTTCGGCCAGCCGGACGCCTTCCGTCCGGCCGGCCAGCGCGTCGTCGAACGGGACGACCAGGACGATCTCCTCGGTCCCGACCTCCCGCACCGTGCCGGTCCAGTCGCGCGGCGGCGGGCCGAAGGCGAGGTCGGCGGCGCCCCGTTGGACTTGTTCCTCCAGCGCCTCCGTCGTGGCGAACTCGTGCAGGTGCAGCACCGTGCCGGGGTGCAGCCGCCGCCACTGGGCGAACAGGCGCGGCATGACGCCGAGAGCGAGGGCGTGGAGCGCCGCGATGTGCAGTTCGCCGCCCTCCACCGCGGCGGCGCGGGCGGCGCGCCGCGCCTGGGCCGCGCTGCGCACGGCGCGGGCGGCGTGCGGCAGGTAGGCGCGGCCCATCGGGGTCAGCCGGACGCCGCGCGGCAGCCGCTCCAGCAGCGGGCCGCCCACCGCGTGTTCGAGGGCCTTGATCTGGTGGGAGAGCGCCGACTGCGTGACGTACAGGGCCTCGGCGGCCCGCGTGAACGAGTCCTCCTCGATTACCGTCAGGAAGTACTCCATCTGCCGCAGACTCATCCCGCTCCCCGCCTCCCGCGCTCGTTCCGGCCGCACCCCGCGACCGCGACGCCATGAAGATTCTGCATGGCTGCGCCGACTTTATTGCCTTGGACCGCGCACCGTTGTCCGGCGAAGACTTGCGGGCATGAACTCCTCTCATGCTCCTCTGGTCGCGGATGTCGTGGTGATCGGCGGCGGTACCGGCGGCTACAGCACCGCCCTGCGCGCGGCGGCCCTCGGACTGGACGTGACGCTCGTGGAACGGGACAAGGTCGGCGGGACGTGCCTGCACCGGGGGTGCGTGCCGAGCAAGGCGATGCTGCACGCGGCGGAACTGGCCGACGGCATCGCCGAGGGACGTGACCGCTGGGGGCTGCGCTCGGTGGTCGAGTCGATCGACTGGCCGGCGTTGGTCGCGACGCGGGACGACATCGTGCACCGCAATCACCGGGGCGTCGCATCGCACCTCGCGCAGGCCGGGGTCCGCGTGGTGCGGGACACGGCGGCGCTCGGCGGTCCGCGCACGGTGCGTACGGCGGGTTCGGGCACGTGGACGGCGCGGCGCGGCATCGTCCTGGCCACCGGTTCGCGCCCGCGTGCCCTGCCGGGGCCGGCCCCGGACGGCAGCCGGGTCGTGACGAGCGACGACGCGCTGTTCGCGCCGGGCCTGCCGGAGTCGGTCCTGGTGCTGGGCGGCGGGGCGATCGGCGTCGAGTACGCCTCGCTGCACCGGTCGTTCGGCGCGCACGTCACGCTCGTGAAGGCGGCCGAGCGGATCGTTCCGCTGGAGGACGCCGAGGTGAGCAGGCATCTGCGGCGCGGTCTGCGGGGGCGCGGCATCGACGTACGGGAGGGCACCCGGCTCCTGGACGCGGAGGTCACGCCCGACGGGGTGCGGGCACGGATCGTATCCCCGCGCGGGGATACGACGACGCTGAGCGCGGCGCGGCTCCTGGTCGCGGTGGGCCGTGAGCCGGTCACCGAGGGGCTGGGCCTCGCGGCGGCCGGGCTGGGCACCGACGCCCGCGGCTTCGTGGCGCCGGCGGACTGGTCGCGGCTGGAGACCTCGGCGCCCGGGGTGCACGTGGTCGGTGATCTGCTGCCGCCGCCCTCGCTCGGTCTCGCGCACGCCTCGTTCGCGGAGGGGATGCTCGTCGCGGAGGTCCTGGCAGGCGGCGCGCCGCGCCCCGTGGACTATGCCACGGTGCCCCGGGTGACGTACGCGAGCCCGCAGACGGCAGCGGTCGGGCTGAGCGAGGAGCAGGCGCGCGCGGAGGGCTACGACGTGGTCGTGGGCCGGATGCCGCTCACGGCGGTGGCCAAGGGCATGGTGCACGGCAGGGGCGGCTTGGTGAAGGTCGTGGCGGAGCGCGCGGGCCGCGTGCTCGGGGTGCATCTCGTGGGCCCGCACGTCTCGGAGATAATCGCGGAGAGCCAGCTGATCGTGGGCTGGGACGCGGAGGCGGGCGATGTCGCGCAGCACGTGCACCCGCATCCGACGCTCTCCGAGGCGGTCGGCGAAAGCTTCCTCACGCTGGCGGGCAGAGGGCTGCACCAGAGGTGAACGGTCCGCCGTCCCGGGCCGCCCGCGGGAGACGGGCGGGCCCGTCCCGCCCGGCCCCGCCCGTCAGGCCGCCGCCAGCCGGTACGTCATCCGTCCGAAGGACACGTGGTCGCCGTCCCTGACGACGGCCGCGCCCACGACGCGACGGCCGTTGACCGTCGTTCCGTTGGTCGAGCCGAGGTCGCGCAGGACCCAGACGCCGGCCTGGTGGGCGAGTTCGGCGTGTACGCGGGACACCGTGTCGTGGCTCAGGCGAAGCCCGTTGGCCGGGTCGCGGCCGATGCGCAGGGGGACGCCCAGCAGCGGGGAGGGCAGCAGCAGCTTCGGCAGGCGCTCCGCCCACCACGCGCGGCGCAGCCCCTCGGCGAATCCGGAGACCGCGCCGACCGCGCCGAAGACGGCACGGGAGACGCGGCCGGGGCTGTCGAGGTCGGCGGTGAGCGCGGCCAGTTCCTCCGCGTGCCGGGCGGCCAGCGCCAGGTCGAGGCGGCGCAGGAAGGTCTCCTGCGAGAGCCGGCCCTCGGCCGCGCCCTGCTGGAGCGCCGCGAGGGCCCGGTCGCGGTCCGCGTCCGTCACCCGGGGGCGCGGCAGCGGCAGGGCGGGGAACTCGTAGGACGACGTCACACCGCCGATTGTCGGCCAGGCCACGGCGTCCGCGCAAAGGAAACGGGCCGCGACGGGAGGGCTGTTGCGTGCTTGTGGCGAAGGAGAGTGCGCCCGGGGCGCACGGCGACGGTCGGGCGGTCCGCCGTGGACGTCGTGAGCGTGAGACCGGCCGCTCTCCTGATCGGAGCCCCGCCCCGGATTGGAACGCCGCCCCGGAGGACATCAGTACGGTGACCGGCAGCGCCCTCGGCCGGGACGGCCGGACGTCGCTCGCGCCTGCCCGCTCGACCGCCGGGTCCGCGTGTGGAGCGCGTCGCGACACGCACGGCCCGGCCGGGCTCGGTGAATCACCGGCACGAAGCGTGTCGCTGACGCACCATGGACGGGCGCTGTCACCGTCAGCAGCCGGCCAGGAACCGAGGGGAAGCGTCCGTGCAGTTCGCAGTGTGGGCACCAGACGCGGAGCAGGTCACGCTCCGGGTGGAGGACGAGTCGCGGCCGATGACCCGCGATCCGGAGCGGCCGGGCTGGTGGGCGGCGCGGGCGGAGGCCCGGGACGGCACGCGCTACGGCTTCGCGGTGGACGGCGGTCCCGTCCTGCCCGATCCGCGCTCGCGGCGTCAGCCGGACGGGCCGGACGGGCTGAGCGCCGTCGTCGACCACGACCGCCACGCGTGGTCGGACGACTGGGCGGGGCGCGGGCTGCCGGGCGCCGTCCTCTACGAGCTGCACGTGGGCACGTACACCCCGGAAGGCACCCTCGACGCGGCGGCGGCCCGCCTCGGTCACCTCGCCGACCTCGGCGTCACCCACGTCGAGCTGATGCCGGTGTGCCCGTTCCCGGGGCGCTGGGGCTGGGGGTACGAGGGGGTGTCGCTGTGGGCCGTGCACGAACCGTACGGCGGTCCCGAGGCGTTGAAGCGGTTCGTGGACGCGGCGCACGCGCGGGGCCTCGGCGTGGTCCTCGACGTCGTCCACAACCACTTCGGCCCCTCGGGGAACCACCTCCCGGCCTTCGGACCGTACCTGACGGACACGCATCACACGCCGTGGGGCGCGGCCGTCAACCTGGACGCCCCGGGCTCCGACGAGGTGCGCGCCTACCTGCTGGGCAGTGCGCTGGCCTGGCTGCGGGACTACCGGATCGACGGGCTGCGGCTCGACGCGGTGCACGCGCTGTGCGACGAGCGGGCGCTGACCTTCCTGGAGGAGCTCTCGGCGGCCGTCGACTCGCTCGCGGCGCAGACCGGCCGCCCCCTGTTCCTCGTCGCCGAGTCGGACCTCAACGACCCGCGTGTGGTGACCCCGCGACCCGAGCACGGCCTCGGCGTGGACGCGCAGTGGAACGACGACTTCCACCACGCGCTCCACACGGTGCTCACCGGTGAGGCGCAGGGCTACTACGCGGACTTCGCGCGCGCCCCGCTGGCCGCGCTCGCGAAGACGCTCACCGGGGGCTACTTCCACGACGGTACGTACTCCTCGTTCCGGGGCCGCCACCACGGGCGCCCGGTGGACCGTACGCACACCTCGGCACACCGTTTCCTCGGCTACGCGCAGACCCACGACCAGGTGGGCAACCGCGCGCAGGGGGACCGTCTCCCGGCGACGCTGCCGCCGGGCCTGCTGGCCTGCGCGGCGGCGATCGTGCTGACCGCCCCGTTCACGCCGATGCTGTTCATGGGCGAGGAGTGGGGCGCCGGGACGCCGTGGCAGTTCTTCACCGACCACACCGATCCCGAACTGGCCGAGGCCGTACGGCAGGGCCGCAGGCGGGAGTTCGCGGCGCACGGCTGGGCCGCCGAGGACATCCCGGACCCGCAGGACCACGCGACGCGGGACCGCTCCTGCCTGGACTGGTCGGAGCCGGACCGCGCCCCGCACGCCCGGCTCCTCGACTGGTACCGGACCCTGATCGCGCTGCGCCAGTCCCGCCCCGACCTCCTCGCGCCCGACCTGGCGGCGGTCAAGGTCGTGTTCGACGAGGAACGGCGCCTGCTGTCGGTACGGCGCGGGGACGTACGCCTCGCGGTCAACCTCGGCGGGGCGCCCGCCGAGATCCCGGTCGGTCCCGGCCCCCTGCGCGTACTGGCCGCGTGGGACGAGGCCGGCCAGCCGGACGGGGGAGGAACGGTGACCGTACCGGCCGCCTCGTGCGTGCTCCTCGCGGAATGACACCCGCGGCCGGCCCCTCTCGTTCCCGCACCTCTCCCGTCGCCTCGATCGTTAGGCTCAGGTCCGCGCCGGATACCGACCGATCCACGGCGCGGGAGGGGAAGAGGTGGCCGACCGGCTCGCAGTGGACGGTGACGAACTCGACCACTTCATGAAGATGCTCAGCAAATCAGCCGATGCGATGAAGGGCATCCGGAAGGCGTTGGGCGGTGCCACGGTGACCGGGCTCGGCACGGACGATCTCGACGGTGCCTGCGAGGACTTCCAGGGCGACTGGAAGTACGGGGCCGAGCAGATCGGCAAGCAGACCGAGGACCTCGCGAAGATCATCGGCCAGAGCCGGGACAGCTACCGCGAGGTCGACCGCGCCCTGGAGGAGAACATCAAGGGCGGCAAGGGCGCGTCCGGTAAGGCTCGTTCATGACGTACACACCGGGGCTGGAGGGACCGGGCGCCGGGGGCGGGACGGGGACCGGCAAGCCGCCGTCCAACTCCGTACTGGCCGACCTGGACAAACCCCAGGGCCTCCAGTCCAGCCCGCACATCCCGAACCCGGACTACCCGCACCTCGGCTTCCACCCCGTCCCCGGCGACACGGAGACGGTCGCCGCACTGCGCCGGAAGGTCACCGGAGCGGCCAGGACACTGTCCGAGACCCATGACCTCGTCAGCAGGCTCATGGACGGCGGCTACTGGAAGGGCGACGCGGCGGTCGCCTTCCGCGAGCAGATCGACGGCGGCCCGCTCCCGCTCAACCTGAAGAACGCCGCCCGTTCCCTGAGCAAGGCGGCGAAGCAACTCGGCTTGTGGGAGACGGAACTGGAGGAGTTCCGGCGTCGCGCGAAGAAGCTGGACGGCGAGGCGGAGGACGCCCGCGCCGCCCTGGCCGAGGCGAAGGGCCGCGCGGACACCGCCCGCGAGGACCCCGACCTGGACAGGAAGGGCACCCGCCACGACTCGGCGAAGAAGGACCTGAAGCGGGCGGAATCCTCCGCCGACGACGTCCAGGACGTCCTGGACGGCATCCTGCGCCGGGCCAAGGACCTCGCCACCGAACACGAGGAGAAGGCCCGCCTACGCGCCCGCGGGATCAGCGAGGCCACCCACAAACTGGCCCCGCACGAGCCGGGCTGGCTGGAGGACCTCGGCTCCTGGATCAGCGAGAACCTGCCGGACATCCTGAGCTTCGTGGCGGGTGTCGTAGGCCTCGTAGCGTTGTTCGTGGTGACCGGGGGAACGGCGGCGGCGGTGCTGCTGCTGGCCGCGGCGGCGATGAGCGCGGGGGCGCTGGCGCTGCGCCTGAGCGATCCCGCCGTGCTGGCCTCTCTGAAGGACGGCTTCGCGAACGGGGAGTTCGACTCGGACTTCTGGGGCAACGCGGTCAGCGTCGGCGGGGACGTACTGGGCTTCTTGCCCGGGGCCGGTGCTGCGGGGAAGGGAATCACCGGAGCCGCGAACGTTCTGCGACGCGGCGAGGAGGTTCTTTCGCTGGGCCAAAGACTCAGCCTCTTCGGCAGTCAGACCATGAACGAGGCACGCTCGATCTCAGGTCTCGGGAATCCTCTGCTGGAGCGGTTCGTGCGTGGCGCACGGAATCCAGCCGCCCTCGGCGAGGCGCTGGAGACTGTGTCGGGCGGTCTGGGCGTGGTGACGGCCGGTTACGGACTCGTCTCCAGCGCTGTGGACGCCGTCGACAACGACACGGCGAAGGACGTGACGACCGGCGTCGACGGCTCGCGCGGTGTCATGGACGCAGGCGCGCTCCTCGACCTGGTCCGTCATCTTGCCGGTACCTGACCCACAGGACTTGACCCGCCCAACCAGAAAGCCCAACATCGTGAACCCAACCGAAGCCGCAACAGCCTGGGAGCACCGGCCAACCCGCCGCGCGTGGTGGCGCCATCTGGCGATCACCCTCGCAGGAGTGGTCGGCTGGGCCGTCGCGCTACCCGGCTCGCTCGCCGTGTACGTCATCCTGTTGCCCACATGGATGGCCCTCATCATCGCGCTCACCATGGGGTACTGCGGATATCGGCTGCTGGTGCAAGGCGTCTGCGTGCGGGACGTCCTGCGGATCGCCCAAGTCCTGCGCACCTGTCCCTGGCACATCCTGTACGACGTACCGCGTGACGGCAACGAACGTCCGGATCAGGGCGGTTCCTCCATGGGATGGTTCGAATTCCCCGACCCCACCGGGGGCAGCGACCTCGTCCCCGTCGTCTTCTCCAGCCACTACCGCACCCAGTGGTGGCTGAGGCGACTGGTACCCAAGCCCACACCGGAGCAACGGGCCGACATCACTCCCCTTTGGTTCTCCGGCAATCCCTGGCTCGCTGGCGTGATTGCCGGACCAGGCCGCAAGGACACCCCCCGCCGACTCCACCTAGTGCGCCACCTCCCCAAAAACGAACAGGACAAAAAGGCAGTCGTCCCGCCCTGGTTCCCCCTGGTCAGAGCGCTCGAACAGGCCGAGTCCGCACGCCGCGCGCAGGCCCCGGGTCACGCCCCGCCCACCCCGGCGCGGCCCGAATGACCGGCGACGTCAACACGGGCCGGGACGAGCCCCGTTACCTCATCGACGACTCGGCGTACGCGCCGCACACCGGCATCTGGTTCGCGCAACCCGCCGGGTTCCGGCCCCTTCCGTTCGCAGCCCTGCTGGCTCCCGAAGGCTCGGTGGAGGCCGTACGGCTGCGCGCGGGGATCGCGCCCCTGGTGGAGAGGTTGCCGCAGGACGCCCGGCGCCGGTTCGAGGGGGAGTTGGCGCAGTCGCGGGAGTACGTCAAGGCGCTCACCGAGGTCGGGACCGTGCACTGTTCCCTGGGTCTGCACCAGGACGACGAGGGCGACGACGGTACGGCCGGTTCCGGATCGACGCTGCTCTCCCTCTTCACCGTCGCCTGGCGTGAGACGGCCTGGGCGCCGGGGCGCGTGACCGCCGCGCGTGCCGTGACGGGCGGTGGCCATGAGGCGATCGAGCTGAGTGAACTCGCTTGCGGTCCCGTCTCGTTCAGTGAAACGGTGCGACACGCCCCGCCGGGTCTCGGGCTGCCTCGGGAGCAGTCACTGCTCCAGTTCCACGCGCATCTTCCGCACCCCGACCGTACGCGGCTCGCGCTGCTCACCCTGGCCACGACCGCCGTCCGCCACCGCGCCCACTACCGCGCGATGCTGCGCGACATCGCCGCGCACGTCAGCTTCGAGAACCCCCTGCCGAACCCCGAGCGGGACCGGAACGAGGACGGGGACCGGGGCGGCTTCGCGGGGCGATGAGCGTGCGGCCGCGCCCACCGCCCCGGCGCTTGCTCAGCCCAGGGCGCCGGACATGTGCGCGGCCCACTCCCACGGCGCCGCGGCGCCGCCCGGTTCGGAGTTGAAGTACTCCCAGCCGGCCACTCCCCCGAAGTCCTGGTACTTGGCGGAGAGCGCGGAGACCGTGGACTCCAGAGTGTCGACCGGGACGTAGCCGCTGCCGCAGTTGGCGGGGTTGGTCAGCGTTCCGGCGACCACCTTGGAGGCCGGGACCTTTCCGTGGCCGATGATCCCGTCGTATCCACTCGTGTCGTTCAGCGAGCCCCAGCCGCAGTAGAACTGGGCGTTGAACCAGCTGATGGAGTCACCGCGGTCCTCGTAGAGCCGGTCGTAGCCGAACCCGGAGAGGTTCCCGCCGCCGTTGAGCGCGGTGGCCACCGGGGCGAGGGTGATGGTGAACCCGGAGCCGAAGTCGGCCCGCAACTGGTCGATGAGCCGCTCGACGCCGCCCAGCGACATGGACTCCTCGATGTCGAGGTCGACACCGTCGAGACCGTGGTCCGTGATGACCTGCTTCAGCCTCGGGTAGTAGGTGTCGAAGTCGGTGTCGAGCCGCTGGAAGCTTCCGGCCGCGGCGCCGCCGACCATGCCGAGGACGCGCACGCCACTGTCCTGGACGGCCGCGAGATCGCCCCACATCCCGTCGAACTTCGCGTCGCCCGGCGGAGTGTCGTTGAGGGTGACCCCGCCGTCGTCGTTGAGGTGGATCGCGCCGACGATCACGTCGGTGACCCCCGTGCCGCGATCGGTGAGTTCGCGCGGGGAGACGTACGTGTCACCCGCGAACTGCGTCTGGTAGTAGACGACGACACGGTGGTCGCCGGGCGCGGCGGCGACGCCCGGTGAGGAACCCGGGGCCGCACCGGCGGCCGGAGCGGTGGCGCCGAGCACCACGAGAACGGACAACGTTGTCAGCAGGCGGCGGCGACGGACGGTGCGAGCGGGACGAATACGCATGGCTGCGTTGCTCCTTGGCGTGCGGACCGGTGGGGCGGTCCCCGTGGGGGCTTGCCATGAAAGCGCGCGGCTCACGGGTCCGCAAGAGGCCGCGCTCGGGTGCCGCCCGGAGGCCGGGACGGGCTCAGGGCCGTGCGCGCGTGGCGGCGCCGGGCGACAGGTGGCGGGCCAGGACGTCCAGCGCTCGCCTGACCTCGTCGAGGGCCTCGGGCGCGTGTTCGCCGAGGGCCGAGGCCAGCGCCTCGTCCACGGTGCCGGACCGGACTTCGGCGACCCGGGCGGAGAGCTGCGGCGCCTGACGGACCAGAAGGCGCCTGCGGTCGGCCGGGTCGGCGGCCGTGACCACGGCGCCGGCCTGCCTGAGGCGGGCGACGGCCGTGGAGACCTGACTCTGCGGCAGGCCGGTCCGCGCCGCGATCTCCCCCACCGCGCTGTCGGGATGACCGGCCACGTCACTCGCGACGATCAGGACCGACCGCGTACTGCCACCGTGCCGCGCCGCACCGCCCTCCGGCTCCGGCATCGCGGCCTCACCGATCTTCGTCAGGGTCCGCCCGAGGAGAAACAGCTCGACTCCGTTCATGGCCCGCAGATTACATCGTGATCAATACATCGCAGGGGATGCATCCAGGGCCGGTGAGATCACTGCCCACTGCCCCTCAGCGCAATCACAGCCCCCACCCAATCCATCCCTCTAGATGCATTCACCTTGATGCATCGAAATAGATGGGTTACCTTTCTCGCCAGACGCCCGGGGTGGCCGGGACGGGGAGAAGAGGCGGACGAACGTATGCGCGCTCGGCGAGTGAATCCGTGGGCGGTCCTGGTGACGCTCTCGCTCGGGTTCTTCATGACCCTGCTGGACCTGACGATCGTGAACATCGCGATCCCCGACCTGATGGCGGGCCTCGGTGCCTCGCTCGGCCAGACCCTGTGGGTGGTGAGCGCCTACGCGCTGACGCTCTCGGCCCTGATCGTCACGGCCGGCAGGCTGGGCGACCTGTGGGGGCCGCGCAACCTGTTCGCGGCCGGGCTGGCGGTCTTCACCCTCGGGAGCCTGGCGTGCGGGCTCGCCCCGACCGCGGCGGCGCTCATCGGGGCGCGGATCGTGCAGGGCCTGGGGGCGGCGCTGCTCACCCCGCAGACGACGACGCTGATCGTCGCCGTCTTCCCCGCCGAGCGGCGCGGTACGGCGATGGGCGTGTGGGGGTCGGTGGCCGGTCTCGCCACGCTGTGCGGGCCGACGCTCGGCGGCTTCCTGGTGTCGGCGGCGGGCTGGCGCTGGGTCTTCCTGGTCAATCTGCCGGTGGGCGCCGCGGCGCTCGTTCTGACCTTCCTGGTGGTGCCCGACCTCCGGCCGGGTCGTGCCCGCCGCCTCGACCTCCCCGGGGTGCTGCTGGTGACGGCCGCTCTGTTCTGCCTCGCCTTCGGCCTGCAGGAGGGCGGCGGCCACCACTGGAACGCGGGCATCCTGACGCTGCTGGGCGCGGGAGCGGTGCTGGCGGTCGCCTTCGTACTGCACCAGCGCCGTCGGCAGGACCGGGAACCGCTCGTCCCCTTCGCCCTCTTCCGGGAGCGCAACTTCACCGCGATGACGGCGCTCGTGGGCCTCTTCTCCGTGGCGATGCTGGGCCTGGTGCTGCCGTTCAATCTGTACCTCCAGTCGGTGGCACACCTCGGCGCCGCGCAGGCCGGGCTGGTTCTCGCGCCGTCCTCCCTCGTCTCGTTGGCGCTCGGCCCGTTCGCGGGGCGGCTGGCGGACCGTGTCGGAGGCACCTACGTGCTGCTCACCGGACTGCTCTGCTACGCCTCGGGGGTCGTCACCCTGGCGCTGCTCGCGCGTCCCGGCAGCACCTGGCCCGACTTCCTGCCCGGGACCCTCCTCACCGGTGTCGGTGTCGGCTGCGTCCTCGCGCCCATGTCCGCCGAGGCGATGCGGTACGTGCCGCGCCATCTGGCCGGGGCCGCCTCGGGCGTCAACGGCACGGTGCGCCAGATCGGTTCAGTGGTCGGGGCGGCCGCCGTGAGCGCGCTGCTCCAGAGCGGGCTCGCCTCCGGACTCGCGCACGGCGAGAGCTACGCGGACGCCTTCACCGCCACGTTGCACACGACGGCCCGCCTGTCGGTCGCCGTACTGACTGTCGGCGCCCTGGCCTGCCTGCTGCTGCGCCCGCACCGGAGGCCGGACCGCGTCCGGACGGCGACGAAGGCGGCGGAGCGGGCGGCCGCGGCCGATGGGGCGGCCTCCGTGCCGCCCGCGACCGGCCGCTGACCTCGTGCCCCTCCTCCTCGCCCCGGGACCCCCTACTCCACGATCGCCAGTTCGCGGGAGGTCCGGTTCAGGCGTCGGCCGCCATCCTGCGTCACGGTCACGATGTCCTCGATCCGGACGCCGAAGCGGCCGGGGAGGTAGACGCCGGGCTCGACGGAGAAGCACATGCCGGGGACCAGTTCCCGGCTCTCCCCCTCGATCATGTACGGCGGTTCGTGCGTCGTGACGCCGATTCCGTGCCCGGTGCGGTGGATGAAGTACTCGCCGTACCCGGCCGTCTCGATGACCTGGCGGGCGGCGCGGTCGATGTCCTGGCAGGCCGCACCGGGACGGACCGCCGCGCAACCGGCGCGCTGCGCGGCGAGGACCACGGCGTGCACGTCCCGTACCTCCTGCGAGGGCTCGCCGACGTGGACGGTACGGGTGGTGTCGGAACCGTAGCCGTGCTTGAGGCCACCGAAGTCGAGGACTACGGTGTCGCCCTCCTGGATGGTCCGCTCCCCCGCCTCGTGGTGCGGGTTCGCCCCGTTGGGGCCCGAGCCGACGACGGTGAAGTCGACCTGCGAGTGGCCGTGCCCGATGAGGAGCGCGGCGAGATCGCGGGCCACCTCGGTCTCCTTGCGCCCGGCGAACCGTACGCCCTTGATCTCCTCGTACGTCGCGTCGGCCGCCGCGCCCGCCGCCGCGAGCCGGTCCAGTTCGGCCTCGTCCTTCACGGCGCGCAGCATCGGCAGCGCCTCGCTCAGCGCGACGTACCGCGTCCCGGGAAGCGTCCTCTGCAGGCCCAGCAGGTGCAGCGCCCACGCGTTGTCGCTGACCCCGAAGCGTCCGCCCTGGGCGAGCAGTGGTGCGGCCAGCCCGTACGGGTCGACCCCGTCGCGCCACGCCTCGAAGGTGAGGACCGCCGCGCCGGGCGCCTTCTCCGCGTCGGGCGCCTCCAGGGCGGGAACGATCAGGACGGGCTTGCGGCCGGCCGCGAGCACCAGGAGGGTGGCCCGTTCCGTGGCCGCCGGCGGACGGTAGCCGGTGAGCCAGTCCATGTCGGGCCCGGGCGCGACGACCAGCCCGCCCAGACCCGCGTCCCGCGCGTCCTCAGCCGCCCGGTCCATGCGGGACCGGTAGTCGTCCGAGGTGAAGGGGGTGGGTGTCGCCGCCATGGTCGATTGCCTCCGCAGTGCGTACGTGTGATCCGTGCTTGTGCGTTGCGTGCTTGTGCGTTGCGTGCTCTTCAGGTGTGCGTGCGTTCCGGCTGTGGGGGCGTTTCCTTCGCGTGTGCGGTGCGCGTGTCCCGTGCCTCGCGACGCGTGCGTGGCGTCCGGGCCGGGCGCCCCCGCCATCCTGCCGCGCGAGGGGACGCGGCGCGAGAGGAATCCCGCTTGCGGACGGGCTGCCGCGACCCCGTCAGGCGTGCGCACGGGCCAAGTCACGGGTGCACGCGGGCCATGTCACGTATGCACGCGAGAGCACGCGGGGTCAGCGCAGGACCTTGCCGACGAACGCGTCGAGGCGCGCGAGCGTGCGGGCGATCTGCTCGTCGAGCGTCAGCGACTCCTGCGGACGGCCGCCGACGGCCTTCGAGACCTTGATGCGGCGCACGTACAGCGGGCAGTCGAGACCGGCGCACATGTACGCCCCCACGGAGTCCCCTTTACGCCCGTCCGCCCCGGCCTTGCGGGCAGCCATCAGGGCCACACCGCTGCCGGGGTGGGTGGTCAGGCAGACCGAGCACATGCCCCGGTGCGCCGTGCCGCGCCGCGCGGTCGTGGCCCGCAGCGCGACACCCACGGGGCCGGCCCCCTCGGACCCGC
The DNA here is from genome assembly GCF_040656295.1 of Streptomyces sp. NPDC049954. Taxonomy (NCBI): domain Bacteria; kingdom Bacillati; phylum Actinomycetota; class Actinomycetes; order Kitasatosporales; family Streptomycetaceae; genus Streptomyces; species Streptomyces sp. NPDC049954. The sequence continues at coordinate 342,662 of NZ_JBFALS010000006.1, read as the reverse complement.
CGGGCACGACGAGGTACCCGCGATCGGGGGCGGCCGGATCGCGCCAGCCGAGAAAGTCCAGGTCGCCCCAGCGCAGCTCCCCCAGATCCCGGGGCACGTGCAGCCGCTTCGCCTCGCCCTTGGTGCAGTTCACGAAGGACGCACGGATGCCGGTTTCGGTCAGGGGTTCCATACCGTCGAAGGTAACTTCCCCTAAGCAGCCAAGGCAAATGCCTTCACTGTTTAGGTTTCGGAAGGTCTCCACATCCCTGACGGGCCACCGAGCCGTAATCGTTCACGCCGCCTCGGCGGTGAGGGCCCAGCGTTCATGGTCGCGCCATTCACCGTTGACGCGCTGGAAGAAGCTGGAGTAGCCCTCGCGCCGGAAACCCAGGCGCTCGGCGAGCTTTCGTGAGGGGGCGTTGTCCGGCTGGATGTTCGCCTCCAGACGGTGCAGTCCCAGCGGCCCGAAGGCGAGCCGGATCGCGAGGCCCACCCCCTCGGTCATGTAGCCACGGCCGGTCGTGGAGGCGTAGGCGGTGAAGCCGAGGGTCCCGCTCTGGAGCGCACCCCTGACGATGTTGTTGATGTTCACGCCACCGACGATCCCGTGGGTGGCGCGCAGGCAGATCACGAATCCTTCGTGACTGGGCCGCTCGAACCGCTCCAGGTACTTCTCGAACGCTTCCACCGTGTCATCGCGGGTGCCCAGCCAGCGGTCGAGCATCTCGGCGCTCTCCCGGCCCAGCGCCGTGAGCTCCTCGTAGTCCTGACGCCGCAGGTGACGTATGGCCACACGCGGCCCGAGCAGGGAGTAGGCGCTGTTCGTCATTCCGGAATCCTAGGTACCCCCTCGCACGGCCGGGACACATGGAGGTCTCACCCCTCCAGCTCCCAGCACGGGTCGTACCGTTCACCACGCACGAGCGGACACACTCTTTCCCGTTCTTGCACGTTTCTGCGTGTAGTGTAGCGCCCCGTGATCGCCAAGGCCCATGCTCGTCACGGTCTCGGGGCCGTGCGGCTCCCCCGCCGACGACGCACGACCGCGCCGCCCGTCGTGCGCCACGACATGGCCGGGCCCCCGACGTACCCCTCAGGAGAACGCGTGACAGACCGTCCCGGTGTCGACATCCCGGACCACCGCGGCCGCACCGGCCTCGACCGGGCCGGACGCGGCCTGGACCGCAATCCCGGCGTCGTGGTCCGTGCCGTGGAGGTGACCTCGCAAGGCTGGCACGTCCTGCGGCGCACCACCTTCGACTACCGCCGCCGCGACGGACGCTGGGAGACCCAGCAGCGCGAGACCTACGACCGCGGCGACGGCGCCGTCGTGCTGCCCTACGACGCCGAACGCCGCCGGGTCCTGCTCACCCGCCAGTTCCGCTACCCGGCCTACGTCAACGACCACCCGGACGGCATGCTCGTGGAAGCTGCCGCAGGACTGCTCGACGCGGACGACGCGCCCGCCGCCGTCCGCCGTGAGAGCGCCGAGGAACTCGGTGTTGCCCTCGGCCCGCTCACCCACGTCCTCGACGCGTACATGAGCCCCGGCTCCGTGACCGAACGCCTCCACTTCTTCGCCGCCCCCTACACCCCGGCCGACCGGACCGGGACGGGTGGCGGGGTGGAGGAGGAGGGCGAGGACATCGAGGTCCTCGAACTGCCCTTCGCCGAGGCCCTCGCCATGACCCGTGACGGACGCGTCACCGACGGGAAGACGATCCTGCTCCTGCAATGGGCCGCGCTGGACGGCCCCTTCGCCTCCGGGGGCGACCACGCCTGGCACCTTTCGCCCTCCCCTTGAGTCTCCACCCGCTTGAGACCCCACGATGGCCGAATGAACGAGCACGATGGCCGCGTGGGCGGGGACGGCCTCCGAACGGCTGCGGGCGAAGGCGGCGGGCCCGAGGACGAAAGCGCCTGCTCCAGGCTGCTGTCGATCGGTGAACTCGCGCGCCGCACAGGGCTGTCGGTGTCGGCGGTCCGCTTCTACTCCGACGAGGGGATCGTGGCGCCGGCCGCCCGCAGCCCCGCCGGGTACCGCCTCTACCGGGCCGACGCCACGGCGCGGCTGAACCTGGTGCGCACGCTGCGCGCGCTCGGGGTCCCCCTGCCCACCGTACGGGCGCTGGTGGAAGGGCGTTCCTCGCTCGCCGAGGTCGCCACCACGCACATCGACGCGCTCGACGCGCAGATACGGGTACTGCGCCGACACCGGGCCGTGCTGGAGACAGCAGCCCGACACGGTCTCTCAGCTGAGGAGTTGGATCTCATGCACCAGCGGGTCGGGGCAACGGAACGCGAACGGCACCGGATCGTGGCGGAGTTCCTGGACACGACCCTCGGCACGGTCCGTCCGCATCGGGCCCTCGAAGAGGCCGCGCGGTCGCTGACACCGGAGCTTCCCTCGGACACGGAACCCGGCCCCGACGCGGAACAGATGTCTGCCTGGGCCGAGTTGACCGAGCTCCTGGCCGACTCCGAATTCCGTACGCGGCTGCGGCGAGCGGCGGAACTCTTCATCGCGTTCGCCGAGGACGCTCCGGGCCCCGAGGCGCCGCCCCAGGACCCCTTCGCCGCCGTACGCGAGGTGGCCGGCGCCGCGCTCACGCAGGGGATCGGTCCGGAGGCCGCGGAGGCCGCGCCGTTCGTGGCCGCCCTCCTGGACCGCTACGGGGAGAGAACCGGCCGGCTCCTGGCCCTGCTGGAGTACGCGGACGATCCGGAGCGGGACCGGTACGCGCGACTCCTCGCGAAGGTCAACGGCTGGCCGGCGCCACAGCCCCCCGGCCCCGGCCTCGACTGGGCCCGGCGCGCGCTGACCGGACCGGGCGGGCGGGACCGCTGCGGCGCCCGGTCCGGGGGCCGTGACCGGGCGGTGCGCGCCCCGGCGGTACCGGAAACGCCCGGAGGACCGGAGGCCCCGAGCACTCCGAAGCTGATCCGCCCTCCGGCAACGGAGCCGCGAGCCGACGGGTGACGCACGGCGCGCACCGCCCGGCTCAGCCCTGGGCCCGTCACCGGGTTCAGCCACCGGCCCGCTGGCAGTGGGGGCAGAAGAAGGTGGTCCGGCCGCCGACCCGGGTCCGGCTCAGCGGGGTGCCGCACCTCGGGCAGTGCGGATCGGATTCGGTGCGGTGGCCGGTCAGCCAGGAGTTCTCCGGGGGGACGTGCCCGGCGCGGACCGAGGTCTTCAGGACGGTGCGCATGTCCCGGTAGAGGCGGTGGCGCCGCTCCCGGGTGAGGGCTGCCGCCGGCTCCTGGGGGCGGACCCGGGAACGCCACAGGATCTCGTCGGCGAGCAGGTTGCCCAGCCCGGCCAGGACGGCCTGATCCGTGAGGACCGCCTTGACGGCACCGCGCCGGTCCGACAGCAGCGCGTCGAAGGCGCCGCGGGTCACCTCGGTGGCGTCGGGCCCCTGGGAGCCGAGGAGCCGGGCGACGCCGGAACGGTCCGCGAGCCACAGGCCCTTCAGCTTGCGCTGGTCCCGATAGCGCAGGCGGCGTCCGCCCGCGAGGACGAACTCGACCCGGTCGTGCGGGTGGCGGGGTTCGTCCGGGTCACCGCACACGAGCCGTCCCGTCATCCCGAAGTGGAACAGCACGGTCGGGCCGCCGGTGTGCGCGAGCAGCCACTTGCCGCGCCGTCCGGGCTCGGTGAAGCGGCGCCCTTCGAGGGCGTCGCCCAGGTGCCGTGCGTCGACGTCGTGCAGGACCCCGGGGTCGTGGACCTCGACCCGGGCGATGGTGCGGCCCCGGGCACAGTCCACGAGAATCGCGCGGAACGCCTCGACGTCGGGCAGCTCGGGCATGTCCGGATCACCTGCCTCCCGTCCCCCTCTCCCAGGCTTCCAGGCTCGCACGCCGGGCCGCGTACGGCCCCTCGGCGGCCCTCCGGCCGGTGCTCTTGCCGTGGCGGGCACCGGCGGACGGCGCCGGACCCGTACCGCCGGCGCCGTCCGGCGCGGCGCGTGGGGCCGAACCGGTGGCCCCGGTCGTCCGGCGGCGTGGCGGCGGCCGCCCTTCGGGCCCTCTTGCGAGTGTGGGAGCGATCTCTGCCGACCGGACGCGGCCGACCCCACCGACACCTGTGACACCCGCCGATCCTCGTACCAGGAGCCGGACGGCCCGGTGAGCACTTCCACCGGCGACAGCTCCGGCAGGAACCCCGGCCGGCGGCGGAGGGCCGGCGACACAGGACGGGCGGGCGGCGCAGGACCGGCGGCGACAGGAATGAGGAAACGGTGCAGATCGGCTACAAGCTGGCCTCGGAGGCGTTCGGGCCCAAGGAACTGGTCCGGCAGGCGGTGCTCGCGGAGCAGGCCGGATTCGACTTCGTGGAGATGAGCGACCACTACCACCCGTGGCTCGACGTCCAGGGGCACTCGCCCTTCACGTGGACGGTCCTCGGGACGATCGCGGCGAAGACGGACCGTATCGGTCTGGCCACCGGCGTGACCTGCCCGACGGTCCGCTACCACCCGGCGATCATCGCGCAGGCGGCCGCGACCCTCGCGCTGGTCTCGGACGACCGCTTCACGCTGGGCGTGGGCTCGGGAGAACGCCTCAACGAGCACGTCACCGGCGAGGGCTTCCCCAACTCGGTACCGGAACGCCACGACCGGCTGCGGGAGGCCCTGGAGATCATCAGGCTGCTGTGGAGCGGCGGTTACCAGTCGTACCACGGCAGGTACCTGCGGCTGGACGACGCCCGGGTCTTCGACCTGCCGCAGCGCTCGCCGCTGATCGCGGTGGCCGCGAGCGGCCCGCTCTCGGCCCGTCTGGCCGCCGAACTCGGCGACGGCCTGTTCGCGACCGAGCCCAAGGGCGGGATGGTGGACACCTACCGCTCCGCGGGCGGCGACGGGCCGCGCTACGTCGAGGTACCCATGGCCTGGGCGGCCGACGAGCACACCGCGGCGCAGGCGGCGCTGAAGACCTCGCGGTGGGCGGTGACGGGCTGGCAGGTGATGAGCGAACTGCCCAACCCGGCCAACTTCGAGGCCGCCACGGCCACCGTCCGCGAGGAGGACATCCTGTCCCGGTTCGCCTGCGGCAGTGACCCGGAACGGTACGTCGAGGTCGCCCAGCCCTTCGTCGACGCCGGCTTCGACCGCCTCGTGATGCAGAACGCGGGCCCCGACCCGGACGGGTTCATCGACTTCTACCGCCGCGAACTGGACCAGCGCATGCGCGGGCTCACGCCGTCGGGTGCGTCGTCCTAGGGTCTGTCCGGAAAGAGGAGTTCGGCTCCGCCACGTGCCCCGCCCCTCGGGCCCGGGCCGACGGGCACCCGCTAGAGTCGAGCACCCGTACGAGGCGAGGGACGCCCGTCGGGCTCATCGTGCGCGAGGGACCAGGAGCGTTCCGTGGGGCTGAGGTTCGGACGACTGCCCGGGGCGGCGGACACGCGGCGGGCGGCGGCTTCGTGCCGTGTCCGCCGTGCACGTGCCGCCGGGTGGCCGGGGGCGGACCGGTGAACGGGGGTCGCGGCGCCCGTACCGGAAGCCGGGACGGCCGGGGGCCGGTGCCGCTGCGCGTGGACGTCGAGGAGCCCGGGCCGGGCGTCCCGCTCCGCCGCGTACGGCTTACCGTGCCGCCCGCCGCGGGGCCGGGTCTTGCGCCCTCCGTGCTGGAGGAGGCCGGGACGCTCCTCGGTCACCTCGTGGCGCAGGCGGCCGAGACCCGGCGGGCGGAGACGGAGTCCGCCGCCCCCTTCTCCTACTCGGTGGATCAACTCGCTGACGGCGGGCTGCTGTTGTCGAGCGCGGTGCACGCGGGCCCGGTGCCGCGCCCGGTCGCGGTGTATCTGCCGCCGGGAACGGGACTGCCCGGCGGTCTGCCGCCCGTCGCCTTCTGGGACGCGGTCCGGCCGGTGCGCGGGACGGCGGCGGAGGAGGGGCTGCGCGGGGCCCTGCTCACGGCCCCGCCGGACGGGGCCCTCGGTATCGAGGCCATGGCCGACTTCGCCGCCTCCCGTCGTCCCTGGCTCACGGCTTTCCTCGCCCACGTGCGGCGGGTCCTCGTGGAGCCCGGAGCACCGCGCCTGGTCGTCGTGGAACGCGATCCGGGGCTCGTCGCCCGCTGGATCGCCCTGGCCTGTGCCGTCCTGCCCCCGGAAGAGGCCCGGGGGCTCACCTTCACGACGTACAGCCCGTGCCCCGGCCAGGCGCACCAACGGATCGTGGGCACCGGGCCCCGGGAGGCGGCCGGCCTGCCCCCTGCGGGAACCGGTCCGTACGTGCTGGACTGCATGTCGCCCGCAGCCACCCCGGACACGGCCGCCCCGGACGTGACCGGCGCGGACGCGTGGGCAGAGGTCGCCGCGCTCCTGTGGCGCGCGGGGCGGCCCGGCGTCGCGGCCGCCGCCCGTCCCGCTCTCGACGCGGACGCCCTCCGCCTCGCCGCCCTCGCGAGCGGGCTGCGGCTGCCCGCGCACCTGCGGGCGGCGACGGCCCGGCACCTCGCGGACGAGTGCCCACCGGCCCCTGAAACGGGCGCGGTCGCCGCCGTGTTGTGCGCCGAGCCTCCCGAGACCCGGGCGGAGGCCGTCGCCGTCGCGCGCTGGTACACGCGGCTCGACGCACGGGTGCCGCTCTCCGCGACGGCCCCGGTCGCCGCCTCCGTGCTCGCCGCGCTCGTCCGCGGACTGCTCACCGGGACGCCCGTACCGCCCGGCTCCGCTCTCACCGAGGAGCACCGCGAGCGGCTGCACGCGCTGCTCGGACCGGAGTTGCGGGCCGCGACCGCCGATCCGGCGACCGCCCCGCGCCGCTGCGTCGAACTCCTCCAGGTCGCGGCCGTCCTCGGCGTGGACTGCGGACCCGCCCTCGACGGCGCCGCCGACCGCCTGGCCGCCGCCCTCACCACCGCCCCCGGGACGGACGAGGACCCTGTCGCCGCCGCGCTCCCCTCCCCCGACGCCCTGGCCGAACTACCCGAACTGTGCGCCGCGTTGTTGCCCTCGCTCGACACGTTCGCGTGCGCGGACCCGGCCGCGGCCAGCTCGCTCCTGCACCGGACGCACCTGCCGCTGACGGACTCCGCGCGACCGGTACCGCACCTGCGGATGTGCGCGCAGGCCGTGGCGGTACGCGAATCCACCCCCGACCCGGTGACGGCCTGGGAGACGCTGCTGCGCGGCAGCCGGCCCTCGTGGTCCGCCCAGCCCCTGCTGCTGCGCACCGCACTACGTCTCATATGGCCACAACAACCGCCCACCGCCGCCGAGATGCTCCGCGTCCTGCACACCGCCGGCTCCGACGGCCACCGGGCGGCCGGCACCTGGCAGGTCGCGCTGCGCGTGGCCCTGCACACGCCCACAACGGAGCCCTACGACTTCGCCCTCGCACCGCTCCTGCTGCGGTCCTTCCCCGACCGGCTCGACACCCGGGAGCGCTCGGCGCTGCTCCTGCTGGAACTCGCCCACGACGTCAGGGCCGGGAAGGTGACCGACTGGGCCGCGCACGCGGTGCGGCTGCGGCGGGCCGCCGAACCCCTGGAACCCGAGGTCCGCTCCCGCGCGCACCGCGCGCTCGCCGAAGCGCTGCTGCGCTCCCCCGGCACCCCGGAGGGCGAGCTGTACGGCCTCGCCCACAGCGGCGACGCCGATCTCGTGGCCGCGTACGGCGAGACGGCCCGCACCGAGGAGTTCCGCGGCCTCCTGCGCGCGGACCCCGCCCTGATCGCGGGCTGCTTCGTGGACTGGACGGCCCACGCGGCGGCCGACCCGGTGTGGCGCGAGGTGAGCACCGGGCTCCTCGACGAGGTGCTGCGCCCCGCCGTGCGCGGCCTGCCCGCCCCGGTGCGGCGCGCGGCCGAGGACCACCTCGGACACTCGGGGCCGCACCGCGCCGACGCCTTCCGCGCCTGGTCCCGCCCGGGCGCGCTGGGGCGGCTGGGACGGCGACTGAGCGGGGCGGCGCGGAACACGCGACCGCGCGAGTGGTGAGACCCGCCGCCGGTCAGCCGCCCCGGGCGGCACCCCTCCGGGACCGCGGGCTCCCAGGCGCGCGGCCGACCCGTACCGCGGGCCCGCCGCGCCGCGCGGGGGCTGCGCGGTTCGCGGTCATTTCGGCGTCGGACTCCGCAGGTCCTCGAACTCCTTGCTGATGTTCTCGGTGGCCGTGGTCGCGAGCGTTTTGGCCGCGTCGCACAGGCGACCGGCCGGTTGTGGCCCGTACACGGTCACCATCAGGTGCTCGACGGTGTCCTCCCCGGCGGAGTTCGTGAAGGTACGGTGCGGTGTCCGCACGACGCACTCGTCGTCGCCTGACTCCTGCGGCGACACGTAACTCCTGCGCCCCGCGAGGACGACCGGGTCCCCGTCGTCCTCCAGGCTGTTGTCCCGGCTGAAGACGAGTTCCGCCCCCGTGTCGCCGTCCGCGCTGCGCCAGCCGCACCCCCAGTGGCCGAAGTCGGCGGTGGGCTCGCGCGGGTCGACGCCCGGCAGGCGCCCGAGTGCGGCGGCGTCCAGCAGCTCGCAGGCGTCGAGCCGGGCCAGGGACCGCGCGGCGGGCTTCGCGGTGCGCCGGGGGACCGCGCCCCGGCCCAGTACGCCCAGGGCGTGATCGACGGCGGCGTCGGCCAGTCGGCACGGGTCGGGGGACGGGGACTCGTACCGCTCGCCGACGACCACGATCTGCTCGCTGTCGGCGGTCGCGATGGTCCGTTCGCAGTCGTCCCCGTCGCGCCGCGCCGTCCCGAGCGTGACGTTGCCGACCCGCCTGGTGGGCACGTCGTCCCCGAACCTCGCCGGGTCCTTGACGAGGTTCACCTGGACACCGGCCACCTCCCTCCCGCCCTCGTTGCGCACCAGGACGTCACAGCGGTCGAACCGCCCGTAGTACGGGTCCCGTTCGGTCGCGCCGAACCGGCTCAGGGAGGGGGCGTCGAGCAGTGCGCAGGGGTCCGCCGTACGGGCGGCGCCGATGGTGCCCTCCTTCCCCGGGCCCGGTACCGGCGTCGAGGACCGGGCGCCGGTCGCGCCCGGCCCGCCCGCTCCGGCCCCGCCCCTTTCGTCGTCGCTGTGAAGGAGGACGAGAAGGCCCGCGGTGAGCGCCGCCACCGCGAGGAGCGCCACTGTCGAGTAAGCCAGGGCACGACGCCTGCGGCGCAGGGGTCGCGGCAGCCGCACCGTCAGGGAGTCGAGCGCCGACGCCAGGGTGCGGCCGTCGTGCAGCAGCTCCTGGACGCGCTCCGGCGGCGGCGCCGCGCGCGTCAGCAGCTCGTGCGCGGCAGCGGCGTCGGGCCGGTGCCGGGGCTCCGGCGCGAGGAGCGCGTCCAGCGGGGCGGCGAGCCGGCCGGCGCTGCGAGCGGTCCCGATGTCCGCCTCCATGGCCCGCACCAGGTAGGCCGCCGGATGCTCGACCTCCCCGTACGGGGAGTGGCCCTCGACGGCCGCGAACAGGGACGCGCCCAGCGAGAAGACGTCGGCCTTCTCGCCGCCGCGTTCCCCTCTGGCCACCTCGGGCGCCAGGTACTTGGGCTTTCCGCGCACGGTGCCCGGCGCGGTGTGTGTCTGCGTGCTGTGGCTCCACAGGGCGCGGGCGATGCCGAAGTCCGTCAGCCGGGCGACGCCCTCGTCGGTCACGAGCACGTTCTCCGGGGTGACGTCGCCGTGCACCACGCCCCCGGCGTGCGACCGGGCGAGCGCCGCCGCGATCTGGCAGCCCACCGATCCGGCGTCCTCGGGCGTCAACGGCCCTCGTTCGGAGACCAGTTGCGCGAGGCTGCGGGAGGGCACGTACTCCATGACGATCCAGCAGGCGGTCTCCTCCTCCACGAAGTCGAAGACTGGCACGATGTTCGGATGGTGCAGCCGCGCGGCGTACTGCGCCTCCTTCTTGAGCCTCCTCGCGGCCTCGGCGTCGTCGGGGCGCGCGCACTTGAGGGCGACGCGCCGCTTCAGCGTCTCGTCCCAGGCCCGCCAGACGACGCCCATCCCCCCTCTACCGAGGAGTTCCTCCAAGAGGTACCGGCCGGCGGCGATCCTGTCCCCGGCTTCCGGCGTCACCAGCACCGTCACTCCCAGCCCCCGAATCACGCATGGTTGCGGACAGTGACGGAGTGTACCGAGGCGTGGCCGGGCGCACGGCCCTTTCGGCGATCCGCGCGGAACCCGCACAGTGCGCCCGCCGCCACGGTCTCACCGGCGTTCTCACGGACCGGCGAGGTGAACGGCGGCTCTCCGCCACGCGCAGACCCGCCCCCGGGGCCGGTCCCGCGCCCGGACGGGGCCGCGCGAGCGGTCTTCAGTCGGCCGCCCGGCGGACGGGGCCGGCGGCCTTCGCGTCAGCCGGGGCGCCGGCGGTGGCCCCCGAGCGCCCCGCGGGCAGGGTCCGGAGGGTGAGCAGTCCGGCCGCGAGCAGGAGCGCGGCCTGGAGGTCGAGGGCGGCCAGGGGTGACATCACGCCCGTCAGCAGGCCGGCGGCGAGCATGCCCACCGCCTGGAGGCCGTCGGCCAGGCCGAGGACGCAGGCCATGACCCGGCCCCGTACGCGCGGCGGCGAGGACTGCTGGACGAGGGAGAGCCAGGCCGCCATGAGCCACACCGCGGGCACCCCCGCGAGGGCGAACAGCGCCGCGTAGACCGTGAGTCCCAGGGGTGCCTGCGACAGGTTCCAGGTCACGGCGCTGACGGCGCCGAAGCACAGGACGCCCACGCTCAGCAGCCTCGGCGCCCCCAGCCGCCGGGTCACTACGCCCACGGTCACCGTTCCGGCGAAGCCGCCGACGGCCTGTACACCGCGCAGCAGACCGGCCTCCGCCTCTCCCGCGCCGAGCAGGTCGGTGACGAAGAGGAGGAACAGGACGACGAACATGCCCTGCGCGAGGGACAGCAGCGCCACGCACTGGAAGGTGCCGCGCAGCGCCGGGACCTCCCGGATCGCCCGCAGGGCGTCCCGCAGCCCCGGCCACAGCTCGCCGCGGCCCGCACCCCCGGGCTCGTGCGCTCCCGTCGCTCGCGGGATCGTCGCCGCCAGGACGGCGGCGACCAGGAACGCGGCCATCGCGGACCCCAGGACGAGACGCAGCCCCGCCCAGCCCAGCAGCAGCCCGCCGAGGGAGCTGCCGACGAGCCGGCCGAGGGAGGCGTTGAGGCCGATCGCGGCGTTGGCGCTCACGAGTTGTCCCGGGGCGACGAAGGCCGGCAGCGCCACGTTCTTGACCGACTCGAAGGCCATCGTCAGTACCGCCTCGGCGCCGGCGACGAGGTACACCCTCCACAGGTCGCCCGCGTCCTCGACCCACAACAGGGGCGTGAGCGCCGCCGCTTGGGCCAGGCTCACCACGATCAGGAAGCGGCGCCGGTCGAAACGGTCGACGAGGGCGCCGGCCAGCGGGGCGACGACGAGACTCGGGAGCAGCCCGAGCATCGCCACGACCGAGGTGACCAGTGGCGAACGGGTCAGCGCCAGCACGTACAGCGGGAGCGCCAGTTGGAGGACCCATCTGCCGGTCTCGGTCAGGAGCCCGGACACCCACAGACGGGCAAAGGGCGCCTCCCGCAAGGGATGACGCGCCCCTTCGCCGGGGCCGGTCACCGGGGCTCGCCCTCCGAGTCGAGCCGGGGCAGGAAGCGCAGCCCCACGTAGCCCAGCTCGGCGTCCTCGGGAGGAGCCTGCCGTACCGAGGCCAGGTAGGGCCGCAGGAGGGCGGTGATCCGGTCGGCGAGTTCGCCCACCTCCTCGGGGGTGGCCCGCAGGACCAGGTTGTCCAGGCGGGCCACGTCGAGCCACCGGGGATCGAGGGTGTCCCGGTGGTCCAGGAAGCGCTGGGTGATCCGCGCCTCCTCCGCGAGACCGGCCGCGATCAGCGCGTCCTGCTCGGCCATGGCGGCCGGCTCGGCGCTCATCGCCCCGAAGTCCAGCCCGACCTGGGGTCTTCCTCGCCCCGGGACGGACGGGCGGGGGTGACCGGGGACATGCGAAGGGCCCGGTCCTCGTCGGACCGGGCCCCGCGCGTCGTGGTTCAGCTCTCCTTCGGCTCCAGCCGCAGGGAGATCGAGTTGATGCAGTACCGCTGGTCGGTCGGGGTCGCGTAGCCCTCGCCCTCGAAGACGTGGCCGAGGTGCGAACCGCAGCGGGCGCAACGGACCTCGGTGCGCACCATGCCGTGGGAACGGTCCTGGATCAGCTCGACGGCGTCGGTGTCCTTCGGGTCGAAGAAGGACGGCCAGCCGCAGTGCGACTCGAATTTCGTGTCGGAGGTGAACAGCTCCGCGCCGCAGGCCCGGCAGGAGTACACGCCTTCACTCTTGGTGTCGGTGTACTCGCCGGTGAAGGCCGGTTCGGTGGCGGCCTGACGCAGTACCGCGAACTCCGCCGGGTTCAGCTCGGCGCGCCACTCCTCGTCCGGCTTGTCGATCTCGTACGCCATCGCGTGTTCCTCCTACTGCTCGCTGTGCGGTCCGGCTGCCGCGAGCCGGTCCAGGATCTGCGGGCCCAGTTCGGTGACGTCGCCCGCCCCCATGGTGAGAACGAGATCACCGGGCTTCGCCATTCCCGCGACGGCCTCGGCGACGGCGGCCTTGTCGGCGACGTGGGCGACGTCGGCGTGGGCGCGGCGGGCCGCGTCGATGATCAGGTCGCTGGTGATCCCGGGCAGCGGGTCCTCGCGGGCCGGGTAGATGTCGAGGACCAGGGAGGCGTCGGCGAGCGCGAGGGCCTGCCCCATCTCGGTGCCCAGCTCCTGGGTGCGGGAGAACAGGTGGGGCTGGAAGACGACGAGGATGCGGTGGCCCTCGGCGGCTCCGCGCATCGCCTCCAGGTCGGCGTTCATCTCGGTCGGGTGGTGCGCGTACGAGTCGATGACCTGGACCCCGGCCGCCTCGCCCTTGAGCTGGAGGCGGCGCTTGACGCCGGTGTACGCGGCGAGAGCGGGCGCCAGCTCGGCGGCGGGGATGCCGAGCGCGGCCCCGGCGGTGAGCGCGGCGACCGCGTTGAGCGCGTAGTGGCGGCCCGGCACCGAGACGCCGAAGCTCAGCTCGGTGCCGTCGGTCATGCGGGCGGTGACCTCGCTGCGCAGTCCGCGCGGGTGCACGGCCAGGACGCGTACGTCGGCGTCCTCGGCCTCCCCGTACGTCACGATCCGCAGGTCGCCGCCGCGCTCGCGCAGCCGGGAGGTCAGCTCGCGGGCGCCGTCCTGGTCGGCGGAGATCACGAGGGTGCCGCCGGGCACGACGCGGCCGGCGAAGATCTCGAAGGACTCGTGGATCTCCTCGATCGAGGCGTAGTTCGCGTGGTGGTCGAGTTCCACGTTGAGGACGACGGCGACCTCGGGGGCGTACTTGTGGAAGCTGCGGTCGCTCTCGTCGGCCTCGGCCACGAAGATCTCGCCGGCGCCGTGGTGCGCGTTGGAGCCGGGCGCGTCGAGGTCGCCGCCGATCGCGTACGAGGGGTCCAGGCCCAGGGCGCCCAGGGACACGGCGAGCATCGAGGTCGTCGTCGTCTTGCCGTGGGTGCCGGCGACCGCGAGCGGGCGGGTGCCCGTCATGAGGGCGGCGAGAGCGTCGGAGCGGTGCACGACGGGCACGCCGAGTTCGGCGGCGCGGACCAGTTCGGGGTTGTCGGGGCGGATCGCCGAGGAGACGACCACGCTCGACGTGTCCTTTGCCAGGTGGCCGGCGGCGTGCCCGATGTGGACGCTCGCGCCGAGCGCCCGCAGCGCCTCGGCGGTCGCCGACTCCCTGGCGTCGCTCCCGGCGACGGCCGCGCCGCGCTGGGCGAGGATCTTCGCGATGCCCGACATACCGGCGCCGCCGATGCCGATGAAGTGCGGTCGGTCCAGGGCGGGGGGAAGGCCGGCTGCCATCTGTCACGTCTCCACGGCTGAGGTGCGCCCGGGAGCGGTGGCCCCGGGTACGGCTGATCTGATCCCCCACACCATAAGCCGCGCCCCGCCCGCGTCCCCGTCCCCCGGGCGGCGGGCCGGAAGGGGTCGCGCCCCGCCGGGCTCCCCGGAGCTCTCCGCGCGCCTCACGCCTCGCTGTGCGCGTACAGCTTCAGGACCGGGACGCCGACCTCGTGCCGGGCACGGGAGGCCCAGTCGCGGTGGAAGAACTCCTCGACGTAGTGCGGGGCGGTCAGCACGATGACCTCGTCGGCGCCGATCTCGGCGACGGCCTTGGTGAGGGCGTTCAGCGGATGGTTCTCCACGACCCGGCCCTCGGCCTGCGCGCCCGCCGCGCGCAGGGCGGTCAGCGAGTGCTCCAGGGCGATTCTGGCCGGCGGCACGGCCGACTCCCCCTCGGGGATCTCCGCCTCCCTGACCACCTCGGTCAGCTCGCCGAGGGCCACGTCGTCGATGGCCCGCAGCAGCCGGTCCCGGTCTCCCCGGGGCTGCATGAGAACGGCGAACCGGACCTTCTCGTCGCCGTGCAGGGTGGTGACGAAGTCGACGTCCACCGGGGACAGCGGCTGTTCGATCAGCAATACGCTCGTGAACACGACAGGCGCCTCTTCTCTGTACGGGCCGGTGGGCCCGGGTCTGTACGGGCCGGTGGGCCCGGGCCGGGAACATCCTGCTACCCCGGGTCGGGGTCCGCTCACGTAAGTCTGCCCAGCGAAAGCCAAACGGAACGACACATTCCGCCATGATCCGCCGAAGGGCCGCTCCCGGGCACGCGCGAGCGGCCGGGTACGGCCGGGACCGGTCTAGCGGGTGTCACCGGGTGCGGGCCGGCGGTGACGCCGCGGGGGTCAGCGGCTGACGCGGCGGCGTGGGTCAGCGGCTGGTGTAGCGCGTGAAGAGGAAACCGTCCTCGGTCAGGACCGAGACGGGTGCGAGGGCGGCGGGGGCCGCCCGGCCGGGGCCGAAGGCGATGCGGGGCGCGTCTCCCGCGGCCAGGGTCGGGGAGACGGTCAGGCACAGTTCGTCGAGCATCCCGGCGGCGACGAACTCGCCGAGCAGCCGGGGGCCGCCCTCGGTGAGCTGGCGGGTCAGTCCGCGTGCGGCCAGTTCGCGGCGGAGCCGCACCGGGTCGGCCGTGGCGCCGGTGCCGGCGAAGAGCACCTCGGCCCCGGCCTCCTCGGCGGCCCGTACCCGCTT
Source organism: Streptomyces sp. NPDC049954 (assembly GCF_040656295.1). Classification (NCBI taxonomy): domain Bacteria; kingdom Bacillati; phylum Actinomycetota; class Actinomycetes; order Kitasatosporales; family Streptomycetaceae; genus Streptomyces; species Streptomyces sp. NPDC049954. The sequence continues at coordinate 327,629 of NZ_JBFALS010000006.1, read as the reverse complement.
CTCGGGCGCCTCGGCGCCGGTCACGACGAGGGTCGGCACGAGCGGCGAGGTGAACAGCGGGAGGCCGAAGTCGAGGTCGAGTCCGGCGGAGACCACCGCGATAGCGGGGGCGGGCGCCTGCCCGGCCGCCGCGCGCCGGTCCGCGAACGCCGCGCGGGCCTTCGCGGGCCGGTACCCCTCCTGCCGTACGGTCCCCGCGCCGACCACGATCACGTCGGCCAGGGCCCGCAGCACCCCGAAGACCCGCATGTCGGCGGCGCCCGAGATGCCCTGGGAGCGGCCCTCGTGGTGGGCGGCGCCGTCGAGCGTGGACACCATGTTGGCGCGCAGCAGCCCGGTCCCGGCCGGAAGGTCCTCGGGGTACGCGTAGACCTCGGCCAGCTCGTCGAGGGACCACTCCCGGTCGGCGTCGGCCGCGCTCTCGTCGGTCACGGGGAACAGGCTTCGCATACGGTGCAGTCTCGCACGGCGCCTAAACTCGTCACTCGTGTCGACCTCCTCCGCCTCCACGCCCATAGCCGGGGCCAAGCCGCTGTCCCTCTGCGCGCGCGAGCCCCGTGTCCCGCCGGAGCGCCTGGTCGCGGAGATGGTGCCGCCGCCGCGCTTCGACTCGGTGCGTTTCGGGACGTACGTGCCCGATCCCGCGCAGCCGAGCCAGACCGAGGCCGTGTCGGTGCTGAGCGCCTTCGCGGCCTCCCTCGGCGAGGCCCCGGAGGCGGGCGGCAGGCGCAGGTGGTTCGCGCGCAAGCCGCAGGCACCGGCCGCGCCGCGCGGCGTCTACCTCGACGGCGGGTACGGCGTCGGCAAGACCCACCTGCTCGCCTCGCTGTGGCACGCGACGCCCGCCGCCCCCGAGGCCAAGGCGTTCGGCACCTTCGTGGAACTGACGAACCTCGTGGGGGCGCTCGGCTTCCAGGAGACGGTGCGCACGCTCAGCGGCCACCGGCTGCTGTGCATCGACGAGTTCGAACTCGACGATCCCGGTGACACGGTGCTCGTGTCCTCGCTGCTCGGGAGGCTGGTCGAGGCGGGCGTCGCGCTCGCGGCGACCTCCAACACGCTGCCGGGCAAGCTCGGCGAGGGGCGGTTCGCCGCGGCGGACTTCCTGCGCGAGATCCAGGGCCTGTCGGCGCATTTCCGCCCGCTGCGCATCGACGGCCAGGACTACCGGCACCGGGGGCTTCCCGAGGCGCCCGCCCCGTTCGCCGAGGAGCGGGTGACGCGCGCCGCCCACGCGACGCCCGGCGCGAGCCTCGACGCGTTCCCCGAGCTGCTCGGCCACCTCGCACGGGTCCACCCGAGCCGGTACGGGGCGCTGACCGAGGGCCTGTCGGCCGTATGCCTCACCGGGGTGGGACCGGTCCCGGACCAGTCGACGGCGCTGCGTCTGGTGGTGCTCGCGGACCGGCTGTACGACCGCGAGGTGCCGGTGCTCGCCTCGGGGCTGCCCTTCGACCAGTTGTTCAGCGAGGAGATGCTGAACGGCGGGTACCGCAAGAAGTACTTCCGGGCGATCTCCCGGCTCACCGCGCTCGCCCGCGACGCGAAGGGGCTCGTGGGAGAGGACTGACATCCATAGGAGCATCCTGGGCGCCGCCGCGCGCCGCACTACCCTGGAGGACATGGCTGAGCCCTCCGCGTCCGAGACCGGCGAGTACTGCGCACCGGCCGCCCTCCCGCCCACCCCGCAGGCCCCGGCGCGGGGCGCGGACGAGCCGCGAGCCGAGTGCGTGCTGTGCCGGGAGCCGAGCGAGTACCCGGAGTCGTACAAGGGCGTCACGCTGTGCCCGGTGTGCGCGTGGCAGGAGGCCCAGCGCGGCGCCTGTTCGGGCTGAGCGCACCGCTCAGCCCCGCGCGCCGGGTGTGAGCGCACCACTCAGCCCCGCGCGCCGGGCGCCGCCGCCTCCCGCAGCCGACGGCCCAGGGCGTCCACCGCGGCCCGCAGCCCGGCGCCGTCGCGGACGTGGAAGGGGGCCCGCAACGCGGTGAGCTGACGCGCGTACCAGTCGGGTTCCTCGGTACTCGCGACCAGCCGCGTACCGCGTGCACCGTGCGGTTCGAGGGCGCCAAGACTGCGCGGCAGCCACTCGGCGACCGCCTCGGGCGGCGCGTCGATCACGACGTCCACCGGGTGCGCCCAGCCGGCGGCGAGGTGCTCCTCCAGGGTCCGTACCGGATCGAGTCCAGCGGGCGGGCCGAAGGTGTCCGGGAGGACGTCGACGGTGAGGACCCGGTCCACCCGCAGGACCCTTCGCGCGTTCCGGGTGTGCGACCAGCACACGAGGTACCAGAGGCCCTCGCGTACGACGACGGCCCACGGGTCGACCTCCATGCGGCGTTCCCGTCCCGGACCGGTGCGGTAGCCCAGGCTCAGCCGGTGTCCCTCGGCGCACGCGCCGACGAGGAGCGCGGCCGTGCCGGGCGCCGGGTCCGGGGTGCGCGGGGCGGGACCCCGCACGGCGAGCAGCGCCTCGGCGGGCGCGGCGACCCGGGCCGGCAGCACGCGGACGAGTTTGCCGAGGGCGCTGTCCACGGCGCCGGGCGGCCCGTCCGCCGCCGGTCTGCTCTGCCGGGCCGCCATGACGAGGGCGAGCGCCTCGTCCGTGGTGAGGCTCAGGGGCGCGGGGCGCGCTCCCCGGCCCACGCGGTAGCCGCCGTAGGGGCCGCGCTCCGCGTCGAGGGGCACACCCGCCTCGCGCAGGATCGCGGTGTAGCGGCGGGCGGCCCGCTCGGAGACCCCGAGCCGGTCCGCGAGCCGCCGCGCGGTGATGCCGGGGCTGTTCTGGATGAGCTCAAGAGTCAGCAGGGCCCTGGCGGTGGGGCTCGTCTCGCTCGCCGTCACGGCGCTCTCCAAGGGCGTGCTCCGGTGATGGGGAACCGCAGACTATTGCGGAAGCGGACTGTCCGGAAAGGGTCCTAGCGTGCGGCCATGAGTGATCACACCCTGCTCGCGGCGAGCGGCACCCTCGTCCCCCGTCCCGCCGAGCCGCCCCTCGCGGGCGACGAGACCGCGACTCTCCTCGGGTCCCTGGAGCAGCAGCGCGCGTACATCGCATGGAAGTGCGGCGGCCTGGACGCGGCGGGTCTGCGGGCCCGGCTCGCTCCGTCCACGATGACGCTGGGCGGGCTGCTCAAGCACCTGGCGCTCGTCGAGGACACGCATTTCGCGCGTCTGCTGCTCGCGCGGAAGCCGGGTCCGCCGTGGGACGCGGTGGACTGGGACGCCGAACCCGACTGGGAGTGGCGTTCGGCCGCCGGGGACACCCCGGAGGAACTCATGGCGCTGTGGCGGGCGGCGGCGGACCGCTCGCGTGCGGTGGTCGACGAGGCCCTGACGCACGGCGGGCTCGGACAGCTCGGCCGGTACGTGACGCGGTCCGGCGAGTCGCCGAGCCTGCGGCGCGTCCTGACGGACCTGATCGAGGAGTACGCGCGCCACCTCGGCCACGCCGACCTGCTGCGGGAGGCCGTGGACGGCCTCGTCGGGGAGGACCCCGGGGAATGAGGGGCGGGGGCCGAGGACGGGGGCGGGGCCGTCCCGTCACTTCCTCAGTTCGCCTTGTTCTTCTCCGGGGTGAGTTCGCTCGGGCGGACGATGACGAAGCCCTCGCCGCTCAGCTTGAGCTGCACGGCCTCGCCGGAGCCGCCCCGCAGCATCGAGCCGACGCTCTGCGAACGGTGCAGGGACGTGGCGAGGTGCGCGCTCCAGCCGACGACCGCGTCGGTGTCGACGTACACCGGGTCCCGGTCGGTCACCGGGATCACGATCGGGTGGCCCTCGCAGACCAGGCCGAGCTTCCCGTGGCCGGAGAACAGGCTGTTGAACAGTCCGCCGCCGGTCATGCCCGCGCCCTTCACCGTCCGGATCTCGTACGACAGCGTCGCGTCGAAGCACAGGACGTTGCGGCCGTTGACGGTGAACTGGTCGCCGCCCTCCAGTTCGACGACGAAGCAGTTCGCCGCCTCGTGCGCGAACCACGCCTCGCCCTGGCCCCGCACCGCCATGAGCGGCAGGCCCTCGCCGGTCACGGCGCGCTTGAGCAGTCCGCCGATGCCCTGCCCCTTGCGCTCGAACTGGAGGTCTCCGCGGAAGGCGATCATCGCGCCCTGGCGCGCGAGCATCTCGCCCCGCACCGCGTACTTGATCGCCTTGGGGTTCTCCAGGGTCATTCCGGGGGCGGGGGCGGCCTGCGCGAGGTACTCGGCGGCGAAGAGATCGCTTTTCATGCGCTCATCCTCACCGGGTGCCGGCGCCCGCGCCAAGAGGCCGGAAGACGGCGGCTGGCAGACTTGAGGCGTGAGCAGCAGCGACCTTCCTCCGACCGAGACCGGCCTCCCCTCCTTCGACCGTCCTGCGGACGAGTCGGCCGACAGCCCCTTCCGGGACGGGCGCAGCGCGCGGGACGAGGCCCCGCAGTTCGTCCTCCCCCTCGTCGTGCGCCTGGAGAAGTCCGCGCCTCCCGGCCGGACCGACGCGCTGGAGACGGCGGCGCGGGCCGTGCTGTCGCTCCTGTCCGACCCGCGCTCCCTCGGCGCCGCCCCGGACGAGGGCGAGTGGGCCCGCGCGGTACGGGACTGGCAGGACGCCCGGATCCGCAAGGTCGTACGGCGGGCCCGGGGCGCCGAGTGGCGGCGCGCCCAGGAGCTGCCGGGGATCACGCTGGCCGGGAAGTCGGCCGAGGTGCGGGTGTACCCGCCGGTCCCGGTCGACGCGTGGCCGAAGGACCTCGCGAAGCTCCAGGTCTCCGGCACCGAACTGGAGGACTCCGAGCCGCCCGCCGCCGTGGACCGGGACGCCCCGGTGATCTGGATGAACCCGGGGGTGCCGATGTCGGCGGGCAAGTCGATGGCGCAGGCCGGGCACGCCGCCCAGCTCGCCTGGTGGGAGCTGGGCGGCGAGGAGCGCGCCGCGTGGCGGGCGGCCGGTTTCCCGCTGGCCGTACGGGTCGCCGAGCCGGAGCGCTGGGACGCGCTGGCCGGGAGCGGGCTGCCCGTGGTGACGGACGCCGGTTTCACCGAGGTCGCGCCCAACTCGCGTACCGCGCTCGCGGACCTGCCCGTCCTGCGGCGGCGGCTGGGACTGCCGCGGAGCTGAGGGCTCCCCCGGGGAGCCGCCGTCAGGGCCTCACAGGTAGCGGGCGATGGGCCGCATCAGTGCCTCACGGGTGCGCTGGACCGGGGAGCGGCGGCTCCAGCGGGCGGCGCGCATCCGCTCGCTGCGCGCGACGTCCTCGGTGTAGTGCGCGTCGAGGGTCGCGGTGAGGGCGGGGTCGAGGGCCGCGAGCATGATCTCCTCGTCGTGTTCGAGGGAGCGCCGGTTGAGGTTGACGGAGCCGACGAGGGACAGCACCCGGTCCATCGTGATGATCTTCGCGTGCATCATGGTGGGCTGGTACTGCCAGATGCGCACCCCGGCGTCGAGCAGCTGCTCGTAGTGGCGCTGCCCGGCGAGCTGGCACACCCGCTTGTCGGTGTACGCGCCGGGCTGGAGCAGTTCGACCTCCACCCCGCGCCGGGCGGTCGCGCACATGAGGTCGATGAAGTAGTCGTCGGGCGCGAAGTAGGCGGTGCAGATCCGCAGGCGCTCCTCGGCCGACTCCATGGTGACCCGCAGCAGGGTCTGCATGTCCTGCCAGCCGAAAGCGGCCGATCCGCGCACCACCTGCACGACCGCGTCACCGGCCGGCCGGTGCGGGGCGAAGGTGTCGCGGTCGTCGAAGAGTTCCGGGTTGCACTCGGCCCAGTTCTGCGCGAACGCGGCGGCGGTGCCGTCGACGGCCGGGCCGCGCACCTCGACGTGGGTGTCGCGCCACTCGTGCTCGTCGCGCGCGTCGCCGCACCACTCCTCGGCGATGCCGACGCCCCCGGTGAAGGCGAGTCTCTCGTCGATGACGAGGGCCTTGCGGTGGCAGCGGTGGTTCTGCTTGAGCGGCGAGATCAGCAGCGGCTTGCGGAACCAGGAGATGACGACGCCCGCGCGTTCCATGAGGTCCAGCAGCCGGGGTTCGATGGTGCGGCAGCCGAAGCCGTCGAGCAGCAGCCGCACCCGGACCCCGGCCCGGGCCCGCTCCGCGAGCGCCTCGGCGAAGCGTCTGGCGATGTCCCCGCGCCAGTAGACGAAGGTCATCATGTCGACGGTGTGGCGGGCCCCGGCGATCGCGTCGAGCATCGCGGGGAAGATCTCGTCGCCGTTGCGCAGGACCCGCAGACCGTTGCCCTCGGTCATGGCGATCCCGAGCAGCCGCTCCAGCCGGCGACGCACCCGCCGGGCACGGTCCTCCAGCACGGAGGGGCCCTCGGCCGGCACGGAGGGGTCCTCGGTGACCGCCTCTCCTGCGGCCTCGTCCTCGGTGCGGCTCGCTGCATAAGGCGGTTCGACAGTCGCGGTCATGTGATCCGGCCCCTCCCTGGCGTCCCGGGCCGCGCGGCGGCGCCATGAACGAACGACGTGAACAAACGATCGGTACGGGAAGGCGTATGCCCCGTCCGGGGCGGCTGACCGCCTGAACACGCCCGTGAACCCGCACCCCTTCCCCCTAGGGCGGTCGTCCCGTCGTGCCGCGAAGCTCAGATCCAGCTCTGGAAACGCGCGGACAGGGTTCGGACGGCCGCGCCGGGGCCATCACCAGGGCACGCGGCACACGCGCGAAGAGGGGGAGATCACATGACGGCAGCGGGTACGGCGGCGGCGAGCGCGCGGCGTACGGGGGCGGGGGCCCGGCCGCCACGCCTGGGCGCCGGGATCGGGTGGCGGCCCGAGATCGCGGAGGCCGTGGAGCGGATGGACGGGGTCGACTGGGTCGAGGCCGTCGCCGAGAACCTGTGCCCCGGACACCTGCCCGAGTCCCTGCTGCGGCTGCGCGCCCGCGGGGTGACCGTCGTCCCGCACGGGGTGGGCCTCGGGCTCGGCGACGCGGAACGCCCCGCGGAGCACCGGCTCGCGGCCCTCGCGGAACGGGCCCTGACGCTCGGCTCCCCGCTCGTCACCGAGCACATCGCCTTCGTCAGGGCCGGCGGTCCGCGTACGGCGACGCCCGCGCTGGAGGCCGGTCACCTGCTGCCGGTGCCGCGTACCCGTGCGGCCCTGGACGTGCTGTGCGAGAACGTCCGGATCGCCCAGGACGCGCTGCCGGTGCCGCTCGCCGTGGAGAACATCGCCGCGCTGTTCGGCTGGCCCGGGGAGGAGCTGACGGAGGGGCAGTTCCTGTACGAGCTGGTGGAGCGTACGGGGGTGCGGCTGCTCATCGACGTCGCGAACCTGTGGACCAACCAGGTCAACCGGGGCGAGGACGCCGCGCGGGCCCTGGCCGAACTGCCCGTCGAGGCCCTCGCGTACGTCCACGTCGCGGGCGGGGTGCTGCGCGAGGGCGTGTGGCACGACACCCACGCCCACCCGGTGCCGCCCGAGGTCCTCGGCGTCCTCGCGGCCCTGTGCGCCCGCGCCGAACCGCCGGGCGTCCTCCTGGAGCGGGACGACGCGTTCCCGCCGCCCGCCGAACTGGAGGCGGAGCTGCGGGCGATACGCGAGACGGTGCGGGGCGCGGGGGCGCGGCGGGACGCGGAACCGGTACGGGCCAAGGTCGCCGGAGCCGTACCGGGCCCCGTCCGGGAGGCCGCGCCGGACGCCGTCGCCGACCCGGTGCGCACCGGACTCGGCCTCGCCCAGGCCGCGTTGCTGTCCGCGCTGGTGGCCGGCGCGCCCGCCCCGGAGGGCTTCGACGCCGCGCGGCTGGCCGTGCAGAGCCGGGCGCTCGCCGGGAAGCGGGCGGAGGTCGTCGCGAAGGTGGCGCCGGAGCTGCCGGTGATCCTCGGTCCCGCGTACCGCCCCGCGTTCCTCGCCTACGCCCGTCGCAAGCCGCTGACCGGCGGCTACCGGCGGGACGCGCTGGACTTCGCCGGGCACGTGCTGCGCGAGGACGACTCCCTGGGACGCCGGGCCAGGCGCCGCCTCGACGTCTGGTGGCGCGAGCGGTCGGGGCCCACTGCGCCACGCCCCGGACCGCGCGCGCTCCTGCGCGTGGGACGAGGCCGCCGGCCGCACGGGTGACTGAGCATCATCCGCGCCCGCTTCCCGCCCCCTTGCCCGTGCGGGCGGAGACCGAGCCGTTCAGCCGTGGTGGGCCGTTCAGCCGGAAGTCCCCGGCCGGAGCCGGTCCACCACGGCACGGGTCGCCCTCACGTACCGCTCCCGCTCCCGCGCCCGGTCCTTGACCGAGGGGCCCGCGATCCCGCTGTATGCCACGAGCCGGAAGATCAGCGCGCGGATCAGCATCTGCCGCCAGTGCGGATGGCCGGAGGCGCTCGTCAGCAGCCCGGGCGGGGGGTCGAACCACAGCAGTCCGTCCACGACCACGACGGCCTCGGCGAACAGCGGCGGCCGCCAGTACGGCGAGAAGTCGATCACCACGGGCGGTTCGCCGGGGGCGAAGAGCACGTTGCCGGTGAGGTCGCCGTGGACGAGTTGCGCCCCGTCCTGCGGCACCGGGCGCCTCAGCCTCAGCAGGGTGGCGAACGGCGCGGCGAGTTCCTCGATCACCTCGACGTCCTGTTCGCCCCACGCGACGCGGTCGGCCACGGCCCAGGGGTGCGTACGCCGGTCGAGGAACGCGGGCCTGGGCGCGCCTCGCAGGGCGGCATGGAACGCGCGGCCGGCGTCGAGCACCCCCGCCCAGTGCCCCTGCGGACCCGGCTCTCCCGGCAGGAACCGGGCGGCGGTCCAGCCGTCCACGACGCTGTGCCCCTGCGCCGTCCGCAGGGGCGGGGGCACGCGGAATCCCTCGCCGGGCGACAGGCTCTCCAGCAGGGAGGCCGCCCACTCCGACTCGTCCTCGTCCGGACCGGCGGGCTTGAACACGTATCCGTCGACGCGCACGCTCCGCCCCTGACCCCCGGGCAGCGGGACAGGATCGCCCCGTACGCCGAAGGCAGCGAGGACGGAGGCGGGCGGGAGCGGGCTGGTCCGGTTCGGCTGATCGGTCACCCCGGGCATCCTGCCGCCACCGCCCGCCCGGCGCATCCACGTTTCGCCCAGGCCCGGGCCCAGCACGAGGCGGTCAGGCCCGCCCAGACAACTTCACAAGACAACTGCCCACCTGAAACTGGACAGTCTGGACTGTCGGTTTTACGGTGGAGGCATGTCCGAGAGCAACGACGTGCGCGGAAGTGCATCCCGAAGCAACGAGCCCCCGCTGTCCGAGGCGGCGGTGCGGGCGGCGGGAGACGCCCGGGTCGTCTTCAGCCGGCTGCGCCGCAAACTGCGCGAGCTGGCCGCCGAGGGCGATCTCACCCCGGCCCAGTCCTCCGTCCTGATCCGGCTGGACAAGCACGGGACGGCCACCGCGAGCGCCCTCGCCGACGCGGAGCGGGTCCGGCCCCAGTCGATGGCGAAGATCGTCCTCGCGCTGGAGGGGGCGGGGCTGGTCGAACGCAACCCCGATCCGCACGACGGCAGACGGCAGCTCGTGAGCCTGACCGAGCGGGGTCGCGCGCAGCGCCTCGACACCCGCCGGGCCGGTACCGAGTGGATGGCCCGGGCGCTCCAGGAGCGCTGCACCCCCGAGCAGATCGAGACGGTCATCGAGGCGATGGCGCTGCTCGACGACGTGACCCAGTCGTGAGCCGGTCCCCCGTGCGCTTCCGCCTCCCGGGCCTTCGCGGCCGGCGGGCCTCCGGCCGGGCCGAGGGCTTCGACCGGAGGCTCGTCGCGCCGATGATCCTGGGTTCGATCCTGAACCCGGTCAACTCCTCGATGCTCGCGGTGGCCCTCGTGCCCATCGGCCGGGCCTTCGACGCACCGCCCTCGCAGACGGCGTGGCTCGTGTCCGCGCTGTACCTGGCGACGGCGGTCGGACAGCCCGTCATCGGGCGGCTCGTCGACTCCTTCGGCCCCCGCACCCTCTACCTCGTCGGCACCTCGCTGGTCGGCGTCGCCGGGCTCCTCGGGGTCCTGTCCCCCAGCCTCGCGGTGCTCGTCGTCTCCCGGGTCCTGCTCGGGTTCGGGACCTCGGCGGCGTACCCGGCCTCCATGTACCTGCTGCGCAGCGAGTCGGACCGTACGGGACTGAAGAGCCCGAGCGGCATCCTGTCGGCGCTGTCCCTCTCGAACCAGGTGATCGCGGTCGTCGGGCCGACCCTCGGCGGGCTGCTGATCGGCGCGGGCGGCTGGCACCTCGTCTTCGGGATCAACGTGCCGCTGTCGGCGGCCTGTCTGCTGCTCGGCGCACGGCGGCTGCCGAGGCTGTCGGCGCTGCGCGCGGCGGCGGCCGAGCGGGCGGCGGCCGGGGGCGGGCCGGTCCCGGCGGCGCCCGCACGGGAGAGCGTGGACGTGCCCGGCATGGTCCTGTTCGCCGGCACGCTCACGTCCTTCCTGCTGTTCCTGATGAACCCGGGGCTCGCGCACTGGTACCTGCTGGTGCTCGGCACGCTCCTCGGGACCGGCTTCGTCCTGCGGGAGCTGCGGGTCGCGCGGCCGTTCATCGACCTGCGGGTCCTCGGCGGCAACGCCCCGCTGCTGGCCACGTACGCGCGCGGACTGCTCGCCGCCATCAGCTCGTACTCCTTCCTGTACGGCTTCACGCAGTGGCTGGAGGAGGGGCGCTCACTGAGCGCCTCGGGCGCCGGGCTCCTGCTGCTGCCCATGTCGGCCATGGCGATCGTGGTGACGGCGGTCACCGGCCGCCACGCCGCGGTGCACGGAAAGCTCGTCGCGGGCGGGCTCGCGCAGGTGCTGGGCTGCGGGGCACTGCTGCTGCTCGGGCCCGGCTCCCCGGTGTGGGTGCTGGTCCTGGTCGCCGCGTTCATGGGCCTCCCGCAGGGGCTCAACGGGCTCGCCAACCAGAACGCGCTGTACGGGCAGGCCGATCCGGCCCGTATGGGCTCCTCGGCCGGGCTGCTGCGCACCTTCATGTACCTGGGCGCCCTGGTCTCCTCCGCCGCCAACGCCACGTTCTACAAGGACGGGGCGACGACCGGCGGAATGCACGAACTGAGCGCGCTCCTGGTCGGCGTGTCCGGTCTGCTGCTCCTCCTCACCCTCCTGGACCGGTCCCTGCGGCACGTCGGCAAGGACCGGGGCCGCGACCGGGCCGAGGAGAAGGCACCGTCGCGGACCTGACGGGGTGCCCCGCGAGGCCCCGGCCGCCCTCTTCCTCTCCACACCCCCGCTCACGAAAGGCTGTTCCATGACCGCCACCACGCTCGACCCCGCCACCGCGCTCGTCGTGATCGATCTGCAGAACGCGCTCCTGTCGGTGCCCGGCTCTCCGCACACCGTCGCCGAGGTCGTGGACCGCAGCGCCGAACTGGCCGAGGCCTTCCGGCGGCGCGGGCTGCCCGTCGTCCTCGTCCGGGTCGCCTTCGCGGCGGACGGCGCCGACGCGACCCCCGGGCGCAGCGAGACCGGCTCGCGCCACACCGTCCGGCCCGAGGGCTACGAACTGATCGCCGAGCAGCTGGCCGGGCACCCGGAGGACGTCGTCGTCACCAAGCGTTCCTGGGGCGCCTTCTACGGCACCGACCTCGACCTCCAGCTGCGCCGGCGCGGGGTCACCCAGATCGTGCTGACCGGGGTGGCGACGAGCGCGGGCGTCGAGTCCACGGCCCGCGCGGCGCACGAGCACGGCTACCACCTGACGCTCGTCACCGACGCCATGACCGACCGGGACCCGGACAACCACCGGCACAGCGTCGAGAAGATCTTCCCGCGCATCGGCGAGCGGGGCACCACCGCCGAGGTGCTCGGCCTGCTCGCCACGACCCATCCCGAGCGGACCGGGACCGGGCGGACCGGCGCCGGGCAGTCCTGATCCCGGACCGTCGCCGACCGAAGCGAGCCGGACGCGGACCCGTTGCGGGCCGAGGCGAGCCGGACGCGGACCGGCCCGAACCACGCACCGACCGACCCGAAGGAACCGCATGCCGACCCTCGCCCTCGCCCCGGGTGTCACCCAGATCCCGCTCGGCTCGCGCGTCAACGTGTTCGCCGTCGCCGGGGACGACGGGCTCACCCTCGTCGACGCCGGGATGGGCCGCAAGGCGCCCGGCCAGGTGCTCGACGCGCTCGCGGGACTCGGGCACCGCCCGTCCGACGTCCGGCGCATCGTGCTGACCCACGCGCACCCCGACCACGTCCAGGCCGTGCCGGAGCTGCGCCGGGCGACCGGCGCGAAGGTCCTGATCCACGAGGGGGACGCGGGCTGGCTGCCCGTGGGCCGGGTCCCCGCGGGGCAGCGCTCCACGCGGGCCGGCTCGCTCCTGGACCGGCTGCCGCTCGTGCACTGGACACCGTTCGAGGCGGACGGACTCCTCGCCGACGGCGCGGTGATCGAGGGCTCCGGCGGGCTGCGGGTCCTCCACACGCCGGGCCACACCCCCGGTCACGTCGTCCTGTTCCACGAGCCGGGCCGGACCGCGCTGGTCGGCGACGCCGTGTTCCACCGGGGCGCCCTGTCCTACGGGCCGGAGGCGATGGCCGCCGACCCCGCCCGGCGTCCGGCGGGCGCCGCACGCGTCCCCGCCGAGACCGCCGTCGTCGGCTTCTCGCACGGTACGGCCATCACCGGTTCCACGGGCGGTACGGGCGGCACGGGCATCGAGGAGTTCCACACCTTCCTCGGGCGCCGCTGACCCCCGCCCCGACCGGCGGCCGGGGGCGAACGCGCAGGTCACGTGCCGCACATCACCTCCCCTGTGTGAGGCGGGACATGGCTGGGGCCCCGGCCCGGGCGGTATAACTCGCTGGTGCTGTGGATACCGCTCCTGCTTCTCGCGTGCGGGGCGTCCGCCCTCGCCTCCGCCCGGCTCTGTCTGGCCGCCGTCCGGGCCGCCGACCCCGGCTTCCGGCTCACCGACCGGCGGGGCCGGCCCGGCGCCCGTCCCCTCACCCTCGCGGAGACGGCCTTCCTCTCCGGCGGACCCGCGCGGGTCGTGGAACTGACGCTCGTGGCGATGGCCAGGCGCGGCCGGCTGCTCCTCGCGCACACCGGCTGGGCCACCGCCGTCGTCCCCGACAGCAGCGATCCCATGGAGCGGGCCGTGCTCGGCGCGCTCGGCCCCGAGGGGCAGTACCCGGTGGCGGGGCTGCGGACCCGGCTCGCGGACTCCGAGGCGGTACGCGCCCTCGCGGCGCGGCTGACCGCCGCCGGGCTCGCCGTGCCCGAGGAGATTCGGTCCCGGGTGTACGGCGCGATGCGCCAGGTGCGGGCCAGTGTCCTGCTCGTCCTCTTCGTGGGCCTGGGCACGCTGCTCGGCGTCCCGCACCCCGGGCACTCCACCGCCGAACTCGCCGGGTGGTTCGGGCTGCCCCTCCTGCTCGTGGCGGGCTGCGCGCTGATCGGCCGGATCGAGGTCCTGCCGTACGCGCGCTGGGCGTCGCCGCTCGGCGAGGAGGCGCTCGAACAGGCGGCGGCCGACGCCGACACCGCGCTCGCCGTGCACGGGCTGCGCGTCGTGCACGAACCGCAACTGCGGGCGGCCTTCACCACGGTCGCCTCGGCCGACACGGTCTGACGGTCCTTTACTTCATACGACCACACCCGAAGTATCCCTTTTATCCTCCCGCTGCTTCCGCCGCTCGAAGGGATACTGATGAGAGCCCCCCTCCGTCACGGGCTGCTGTCGGCCGCCGCAGGTTCACTCCTGCTCGGCTCGCTCGCCACCCCGGCCGCCTCCGCCGCCTCCCCCCTCGCTCCGCGCTCCCCGGCGCTCCGTGCCCAGGCGCAGGGCACCGAAGTAGCCGCCCGGCGGGCCGCCAAGAGCGGTCTGGCCTTCGGGACCTGTCCCAAGGAGGAGCGGCTGCCCGCCGCCGTGCGCTGCGCGACGGTGCGGGTCCCGCTCGACTACGCGGACCCGGACGGCAAACAGATCCCGCTGACGGTGAGCCGTACGCCCGCGACCGGGAAGCCCGCGAAGAAGGACGGCCCGAAGCCGAAGCGGCAGGGCGCCCTCGTCTTCAACCCGGGCGGTCCCGGCGCCTCCGGCACGTACTTCCCGATGATCGGGGTGCTGCCCGAGTGGCGGAAGCTCGCGGCGGCCTACGACTTCGTGGGCTACGCGCCGCGCGGGGTCGGCCGCTCGGCGCCGCTGTCCTGCCAGGACCCGAAGACGTACGCGAAGGCGCCCAGCGACTCCCCCGTGCACCCCGACGAGGCGTACAAGCGCGAGCGGGTCAAGCGGGCGAAGGCGTACGCGCGGGGCTGCGCGCGGCGTTCGGGGCCCGGCCTCAAGCACTACACCTCGCTCAACAACGCGCGGGACCTGGAGGTGATCCGGGCGGCGCTCGGCGAGCGGCGGCTCACGTTCATGGGCGCCTCCTACGGGACGTACTTCGGGGCGCTGTACGCGACACTGTTCCCCGGCCACGTACGGCGCATGGTCTTCGACTCCGTGGTCAACCCGGACCCGCGGCAGATCTGGTACCGCAACAACCTCGACCAGTCCCTGGCCTTCGAGTCGCGCTGGCGGGACTTCCGCGTGTGGGTCGCGCGGCACGACGCCGCCTACCACCTCGGGACGACGCCCGCGCAGGTTCAGCAGGCGTACGACGAGGCGCGGGAGCGGGTGGCGAGGAAACCGGCGGGCGGCACGGTGGGCCCGGCCCAGCTCCAGGGCGCCTTCCTCCAGGCCGGTTACTACGACGACTACTGGCGTTCGCGCGCCGAGGCCCTGTCCCGCTTCCTCAAGGGCGACGAGAAGCCGCTGCTGAAGCTGGCCGCGCCGGTCGCCGGGGCGGAGAAGGAGAACGAGAACGGCACCGCCGTCTACACCGCCGTCGAGTGCAACGACGCGGCCTGGCCGACGGACTTCCGCACCTGGGACCGGGACAACACCGCGATCGCCTCGGTCGCGCCGTTCGAGACCTGGGACAACGCCTGGATGAACCTGCCGTGCGCCTACTGGCCCGCGCCCCGGCAGCAGCCCCTCGACGTGGGCACCCGCCCCGGGGCGCTGCCCCCGACGCTGATCCTCGCCGCCGAACGGGACGCGGCGACGCCGTACACGGGGGCGCTTGAGCTGCGGCGCCGACTCGGCGGGGCGGCGATCGTGACGGAGCGCGACGCCGGGACGCACGGCATCGCGGGCGGGGCGAACGACTGCGTCAACGAGGCCGTGGACGCGTACCTGCTGCGCGGCGAGGTCCCCGCGAACGGCTCGGCGAGCTGCGCCCCGCACGCGGAGCCGACGCCCGCCAAACCGGCCCAGGACAAGGACGCCGCCCCGCGGGACGAGGCACGGGAGCGGACGCGGGAGCTGCGCGTGCACCGCCCGGCCTGAGCCCGGCGGTGACCTGGTCAGATGTGAGGGCGCGGGGCGCCGGACCGGACGAGGAGTCCGGTCCGGCGCCCCGCGCCGTTTCCCGCGAGCCGACGGGGCCGGATCAGGCGAGGCCGGCGACCAGTTCGGCGACCGAGCGGCGGCGGCCGGTGTAGAAGGGGACCTCCTCGCGCACGTGGCGGCGCGCCTCGGAGCCGCGCAGGTGCCGCATGAGGTCGACGATGCGGTACAGCTCGTCGGCCTCGAAGGCGAGCATCCACTCGTAGTCGCCGAGCGAGAAGGAGGCGACGGTGTTGGCGCGCACGTCGGGGTAGCCGCGCGCCATCTTGCCGTGGTCGGCGAGCATCTTGCGGCGCTCGTCGTCGGGCAGCAGGTACCACTCGTAGGAGCGGACGAAGGGGTAGACGCTCACATAGTCGCGGGGCGTCTCGTCGGCGAGGAAGGCCGGGATGTGGGACTTGTTGAACTCGGCGGGGCGGTGCAGCGCCATGTTCGACCACACGGGCAGCAGGGCGCGGCCCAGCTTGGTGCGGCGGAACAGGTTGTACGCCTCCTGGAGTTCGTCGGAGGTCTCGGCGTGCCACCAGATCATGAGGTCGGCGTCGGCGCGCAGCCCGGACACGTCGTAGGTGCCGCGCACCGTGACGTCCTTGGCGGCGAGCTGGTCGAACAGTTCCTGGACCTCTTCGGCGTACCCGGCCCGGTCCTCGGGCAGCACGTCGCGGAGCTTGAAGACGGACCACAGGGTGTAGCGGATGACCTCGTTGAGGTCCTTGGCCTTCTTGCCCGCGTTGGGGGTCTTCTCGGCAGCAGCACTCATGCGCCCTATTGTCCCGCCTGCCCGGACGCGTCCGACGCCGGGCCCGGCAGCAGCGCGTCGACGGCCGTGTGGGCGCTCGCGACGCACGCCGGGATGCCGACCCCGTCGTAGGCGGCGCCGCACACCGCGAGCCCGGGGAGCTTCGCGACGTGTTCGCGGACGCGGGCGACGCGGGCGCCGTGGCCCACCGGGTACTGCGGGAGCCCGTCGTTCCAGCGGGTCACGAGGGAGGCGACGGGGCGGGCGTCGAGTCCGGTCGCGGTGCGCAGGTCGCGGCGTGAGACGTCGACGAGTTCGCCGTCCTCACGGTCGAGGTCGGCGGTGTCGCCGTAGCGGCCGACGGAGGTGCGCAGGACGAGCAGTTCGGGGTTCTCCTCGGCGATCCAGGCCCATTTCTGGCTCGCGAAGGTCGCCGCCTTGATGGTGCGCCCGTCGACGGGCGGGACGAGGAAGCCGCTGCTGTTGGCCGGGAGGGCGGCGGTGTCGGCGCGCCGGTAGGCGAGGGTGATCAGGGCCATCGAGGCGTACTCGACGGTGCGCAGTTCGGCGGCGGCGCCCGGGGACTCGTCGGCGAGCAGGGCGGCGGCCTGCGGGGCGGGCAGCGCGACGACGACGGCCTCGCTGTGCAGGGCGGTGCCGTCGGCGAGGACGGTGCGCCAGCCGTCGGGGGTGCGGCGCAGTTCGCGGACCGCGGCGCCGGTGCGGATCTCGCCGCCCCGGTCGCGTACGGCGCGGGCGACGGCGAGCGGCAGGGTGCCGATGCCGCCCTTGAGGCCCTGGAAGACGGGCCCCCCGGGCTGCTTCCCGGTGGGCGTGACGGACTGGAGGGC
This sequence comes from Streptomyces sp. NPDC049954, assembly GCF_040656295.1. Classification (NCBI taxonomy): domain Bacteria; kingdom Bacillati; phylum Actinomycetota; class Actinomycetes; order Kitasatosporales; family Streptomycetaceae; genus Streptomyces; species Streptomyces sp. NPDC049954. The sequence continues at coordinate 310,709 of NZ_JBFALS010000006.1, read as the reverse complement.
GCGGACGCCCTCGGTGAGCGAGCGGTGGGTGCGGGCCGCCTCGAACAGCTGGGGCACGGCCGAGCGCATCGAGATGCGGTAGGCGTCGCCCGCGTAGACGCCGCCGAGGAGCGGTTCGACGAGGCGGTCGACGACCTCGCGGCCGAGGCGGGCGGCGACGTACTCGCCGACCGCGACGTCCTCGCCGATCTCGGTGGCGGGCAGCGTCGCGTCGTCCTCGATGCGGCGCAGCCCCTCGTCGGAGAGGACGCCCGCGAGGGCGGAGGCTTCCGCGGGGACGCCCATGACGTGGCCCTTCGGCATGGGGCGCAGGGCGTCGCGGGTCCACAGCGAGGCGTTCGCGGTGGCCGGGGGCTGGAGCTTGTGGCCGAGGCCGGCGGCGCGGGCGAGACCGACGGCCTCGGGGCGGCGGGCGAGCATCGACTCGGCGCCGAGGTCGACGCGTACGCCCTCGATCTCGCCGGAGCGCAGTTTGCCGCCGAGCCGTTCGGCGGCCTCCAGGACGGTGACCTCGGCGCCCGCGTCGAGGGCGCGCAGCGCGGCGGCCAGTCCGGAGATCCCTCCCCCGAGGACGAGGACCCGTGCGGGGGCCCTGCCGGGTGCGGACGAAGTGGGTGCGCTGGCGGCTTCGCTCATGACCCCACTGTCTCAAAGGGCCTTGGCCGCCTTCCGCAGGACCCGGTGGAGCGGGGCGCGGGGGCGCGCGGTATTGCGGCGTCCCGGGGCGGCGACCGTCCCGAGTCCGGAACGTGACCGCTTCGGGACCGGCGCGGCCGATCGCGGGGCCCGCTCCGTGCGTCGCAGGAGTCGTCAGGCCCGGCAGGGCACGCACGACCTCGGGGGTTCCGCCATGTCCAGTCCGTCCTTTCCCATAACGCGCAGGCCCGTACCGGATGGGCCCGTCGGGTCACGGGTCCGCCGCCGGCCCACGGCCGTACTCGCCCCGGTGCTCGCCGCCGTCCTCGCGCTGCTGCTGGCCCTCGCGGGCTGCTCGGCGGGCCGCGACAGCGACGGGGCCACCGACTCCGGCGACGCCAAGGCCGCCTCCGACACCGGCCGCGGCGGGGGCCGCGCGGACGGGCGGGAGGCGGGCGCGGCGGGCGGCAAGGCCGCCCCCTCCGGTTCGGCCGCCTCGCGGGCCGCTTCCGCGCCGCAGGGCGTCCATCTCATTCGGACCGCCTCCCTCACGATGCGGGTGAAGGACGTGGCGGGGGCGCTGGAGCGGGCGCGCGAGACGGCGGCGGGGGCGGGCGGACTGGTCGGCGAGGAGGCCACCGACCGGGACGGCGCGGGCCGGGAGCGGTCCCGTGTGGTGCTGCGCGTCCCGCAGGAGGGCTTCGAGGAGGTCGTGGCGAGGCTCGCTCAGGGGCCGGGCACGCTGGTGCGGCGTTCGGTGAACACGAAGGACGTGACGCAGCAGGTCGTGGACGTCGACAGCCGCGTGAAGTCGCTGCGGGCGAGCGTCACGCGGGTGCGGGCGCTCATGGACGACGCGACGAAGATCAGTGATGTCACGGCGCTGGAGGGCGAGTTGAGCACCCGTGAGGCCGATCTCGAAGCGCTGCTCGCCCAGCAGGCCTCGCTCAAGGACCGGACCTCGCTCGCGACGATCACCCTGACGCTGTCGCGCACGGCGCACGTCACGCACGAGGCCCCGAAGGAGGAGGCGGGTTTCGTGTCGGCGCTCGGCGAGGGCTGGCACGCGTTCGGGGCGACGCTGCGGGTGATCGGCGTGGTCCTGGGCGCGGTTCTGCCGTTCGCGGCGGCGCTCGCGGTGGTGGCCCTGCTGACGCTCCTGACCCGCAGGTTCGTACGGCGCCGCCGCGCGGTCCCGGCCGGAGCAGAACCAGTCGCGACACGGAAGCCGGAGCACACCCCGGGCGAGTGAGCCGAAGGGCGCGTGGGTGTCGAGAGCGCCACCGCGCGCAGGCCCGACGAAGGAGGGCTGAGCACGGTGGCGCTCTCGACACCCACTCAGGCGCCCGGAGGCGAACCGAGCTTCCCAGAAAAAGGTGAGAGCGTGGCGGTATGAGTGAACGACTGGTCGTCATCGGCGGTGACGCGACGGGGATGTCCGCCGCCTCGCAGGCGCGCAGGCTCAAGGGCCCGGGGGAGCTGGAGATCGTCGCCTTCGAACGGGGGCGCTTCACGTCGTACTCGGCGTGCGGCATCCCGTACTGGGTGGGCGGGGACGTCGAGGGTCCGGACGCTCTCGTCGCGCGGACCCCGCGGGAGCACCGGGAGCGGGACATCGATCTGCGTACGGGGACCGAGGTGGTGCGGATCGACGTGGAGGGGCGACGGGTGCTGGCCCGGGTCGTGGAGTCGGGGGAGGAGTACTGGACTTCGTACGACAAGCTCGTGATCGCGACGGGGGCGGAGCCCTTGCGTCCCGATCTGCCGGGGATCGGCGCGCGCGGGGTGCACGGGGTGCAGACGCTGACGGACGGGGAGCGGCTGCTCGCGACGCTGGAGGGGGCGCGGGGCCGGCGGGCGGTCGTGGTGGGCGCGGGGTACATCGGGGTGGAGATGGCCGAGGCGCTGATCCGGCGCGGTTTCGACGTGACGATGGTCAACCGGGCGGCGGAGCCGATGTCGACGCTCGACCCGGACATGGGCCGTCTCGTGCACGAGGCGATGACGGGCATGGGGATCCGTCTGGTGCACGAGACGGCGGTCACGGGGGTGCGCACGGACGAGGAGGGGCGCGCGGTCGCCGTCCTGACGGAGGACGAGGAGTACCCGGCGGATGTCGTGGTGCTCGGTATCGGGGTGCGTCCTTCGACGGGTCTGGCGCGGGAGGCGGGGCTGCCGCTGGGGCCTTCCGGGGGGCTGCTGACGGATCTCGCGATGCGGGTGCGCGGGCATCACGACATCTGGGCGGGCGGGGACTGCGTGGAGGTCCTCGACCTGGTCGCGGGCGGCACGCGGCACATCGCGCTGGGCACGCACGCCAATAAGCACGGTCAGGTCATCGGCACGAACGTGGGCGGCGGGTACGCGACCTTCCCGGGGGTCGTGGGTACGGCGGTGAGCAAGGTGTGCGATCTGGAGATCGGCCGTACGGGGCTGCGGGAGAAGGACGCCCTGGCGGCGGGCTTCCGGTTCGTGACGGTGACCATCGAGTCGACGAGCCGGGCCGGTTACTACCCGGGCAGCGCGCCCATGACGGTGAAGATGCTCGCGGAACGCGGTACGGGGCGGCTGCTGGGCACGCAGATCGTGGGGCGTGAGGGTGCGGGCAAGCGGGTCGACGTGGCGGCCGTCGCGCTGACGGCCGGGATGACGGTGGAGCGGATGACGGCGCTGGACCTGGGGTACGCGCCGCCGTTCTCCCCGGTGTGGGACCCGGTGCTGGTCGCGGCGCGGCGCGCGGTGAAGGCGGTGCGCGGGGCGGAGGGCGCGGGCGGCGGGAGCTGAGCGCGCGGGCCGGCGGGGCGACAACGTGTCCCCGCGCGAGGTCGAGGAGGTCCTCTCCCGGCATCCGGACGTGGCCGAGGTCGTCGTGGTCGGGCTCCCGGACGAGCGGGTCGGCGAGGAGGTGTGCGCGGTCGTGGTGCCGGTGGCGGGCGCCGCACCCGCCCCCGCGGCGCTGGTGGCCTGGTCCAGGCAGCGGCTGGCCGGCCACAAGTACCCGCGCCGCGTCGGGACCGTCGGGGCGCTGCCGCTGGGCCCCAGCCACAAGGTGCTCAAGCGGGAGATGCGCCGCAGGTACGCGCCGGGCGCCGGGAACTGAGCCCGGCGGGGCCCGCGCCCCGGCAGGTACCGGAGGGGCGCGGGCTCCGGCCCCGCTCAGCGGCGGGTGCGCTCGTGCACGTCGGCCACCAGGGCCGTCAGGGCCTCCGGCGGGGTCGTGGGCAGGACGCCGTGGCCGAGGTTGAAGATGTGGCCCTCCAGTCCGGCCGCGGCCTCCAGGACCTCGGTGGTCTTCGCGCGGACCGCCTCGGGGCCCGCGAACAGGACGGCCGGGTCCAGGTTGCCCTGGAGCGCCTTGCCGGGGCCGACGCGGCGGGCCGCCTCGTCGAGCGGGACGCGCCAGTCGACGCCGACCACGTCGGCTCCGACCGCGCCCAGGTCGTGGAGCAGTTCGCCGGTGCCGGCCCCGAAGTGGATGCGGGGCACGCCGTAGCCGGCGACGGCGGCGAGGACCTTCGCGGAGGCGGGCGCGACGTAGCGGCGGTAGTCGGCCGGGGACAGCGCGCCGACCCACGAGTCGAAGAGCTGGACGGCGGAGGCACCGGCCTCGATCTGGACCTTGAGGAAGGCGGTGGTGATTCCGGCGAGCCGGTCCAGCAGATCGGCCCACAGCTGCGGGTCGCCGTACATGAGGGCCTTGGTCCGCTCGTGGTTGCGCGAGGGACCGCCCTCCACGAGGTAGCTCGCGAGGGTGAAGGGCGCGCCCGCGAAGCCGATGAGGGGCGTGGCGCCGAGTTCGGCGGTGAGCAGGCCGACGGCCTCGGTGACGTAGGAGACGTCGTCGGGGGTCAGCGCGCGCAGCCGGTCGAGGTCGGCGCGGCTGCGCACCGGCTCGTCGACGACGGGGCCGACGCCCGGCTTGATGTCCAGGTCGATGCCGATGGCCTTGAGCGGGACGACGATGTCGCTGAAGTAGACCGCGGCGTCCACTCCGTGCCTGCGGACCGGCTGCAGGGTGATCTCGGCGACCAGGTCGGGCCGCATGCAGGAGTCCAGCATCGGGATGCCCTCACGGACCTTGAGGTACTCCGGGAGGGAGCGTCCCGCCTGGCGCATGAACCACACCGGGGTGTGCGGGACGGGCTCGCGGTGGCACGCCTTGACGAAGGCGGACTCACGGGTCGCGGCGGGCGGTCCGAAGGAACTGTCGTTGGCACTCACGGCACCGAGTTTCCCATGCCGGGCCGCAACCGTGTCCCCCGCCCGGCCCGGGACGCCCCGTCCGGCCCCCGCACGCGGGCCGGCCCGCCCAGCCGTACCCGTCCGCTCCGCGCGTCCTCCCCCCGCGCGCCCGTCCCGCATGTCACTCGCGGGTGTCTCTCCCGACAAGGCACAGCGCTTCCCCTTAACCTTCCCGGCATGGCTGCGGCTCACGGACAACGGTCGGACGGTACGGACGGGCAGGACGGGAAGAAGGGGGGCGCCGCGGGAACGCCGGGCGCGGGGGCGGGCGGTGACGACACCCCGCCCGCCTTCACGGCCGCGGTCGAAGCGCTGCGCGCGGCCCGGCCCCGGCCGGAGATCGAGATCGAGCCGACGCGGGCCCCGCAGCGGCTGGCGCCCTTCGCGCACGCCGTGGAGGCCGCCGTGGTGGACGGCGAGGAGGACCTCGCCGACGGCAGGCTCGTGCTGCTGCACGATCCGGCCGGGCACGAGGCGTGGAAGGGCACCTTCCGGCTCGTCACCCTGGTCCGCGCCGAACTGGAGCCAGAGATGGCGGCCGATCCGCTGCTGCCGGAGGTGTGCTGGTCGTGGCTGACCGGCGCGTTCCAGGCGCGCGGGCTGGCGTACGGCGAGGCGAGCGGCACGGTGACCCGGGCCGGCTCGCACTACTTCGGCGGGATGCGGGAGCGGCCCCCCGCCTCGCAGATCGAGATCCGGGCCTCCTGGACCCCGCGCGAGGGCGCGAACGGGGTGCCGGATACGGCGGCGCATCTCGCGGCCTGGTGCGATCTGCTCTCCCAGATCGCCGGACTGCCGCCGGCCACCGCCCCCGGGGAGGCGGCGGTGGTCTCGCTGCCGCAGCGCCGCGGGCCGCGCGGTTCGTGAGACGGGCGCGGGATGCGCCACCCGGCGGCGGGCCGGGGGCGCGCGGGCCGGAGGCGGGCGCGGGGGCCCGCGACCGGGCGCGGGTTTCGGCCTGACGATTACGGATCGATTACGGACCGGTAGGGGGACAGATCTCGGCCGTTCACGAACGGATGACAGCGCACTCCTGGAACGTTCGAGTTCTCGTTTCGATCTTCTAATGATCGATCAGGTGTCCTAATCGCCCCGATTGTTACTCACCAGATCGTGATCATCCCCTAAAGCCGGGCACGAATGCTGCCGAAGACCACTTTGACCTTGTCAGCACGGTTTCGCCCCGGCTTCTTCCCCAGCCGGCCCCGTCCCGCCATCCCCAGCAGGAGGCCTGGTGTCCGTTCTTCTCGAGCAGCCCGCAAGCCTGGTCGCCTACCGCCCGAACAAGCCGACCGCGATGGTCGTCGTCGCCGATCCCCGTGTGCGTTCCACCGTGACCCGTCATCTCTGGGCGCTCGGTGTACGTGACGTGATCGAGGCTTCGTCCATCGCCGAGGCCCGTCCCCGCGTCGGCACCCCTCGTGACATCTGCGTCGCGGACGTCCACCTGCCCGACGGTTCAGGACTGACCCTCCTGTCCGAGACCCGCGCCGCGGGCTGGCCCAACGGCCTCGCCCTCTCGGCCGCCGACGACATCGGCGCCGTGCGCAACGCCCTCGCGGGCGGGGTCAAGGGCTACGTCGTCACCGGCACCCGCAACAACGTGGGTATGCCCGGCCGCCCCGGCGCCGCCCCCATCGGGGCCGGCGCCCGTATGCACCGCCGTCCTCCGGGGGCACCGAGCCACCCGGGCGGCTACCGCGAGCTGTCCGGCCGTGAGGTCGAGGTGCTCAGACTGGTCGCGGAAGGGCAGTCCAACAAGGCGATCGGTGTCTCGATGGGCCTGTCGGCCCTGACGGTCAAGAGCCACCTCGCCCGGATCGCCCGCAAGCTCGGCACGGGAGACCGTGCCGGGATGGTCGCCGTCGCCCTGCGCACCGGCATCATCCACTGACCGGCCCGGACCGGAAACTGACCGGTTCTGACCCTTCGTGTTACGCCGGAGGCCACCGACAGAACGTTCTGTCGGTGGCCTCCGGCGTAACACGGATAGTCTTGACAGGTGACCGACGCCCAAGAAACCGCAGCAGACAGTTCACTGCGAACCACCGGGGGCGCCCCTCCGGACGAGGGCGGCGTTACGCCTCAGGCGCAGCCGATCCCCCTCCTGGAGCCGCGCGAGGGCATCCCCCCGGTGATCGCCGACGCCGACGCCCTCGCCGAGGTCGTGGCCGCCTTCGCGGCCGGCAGCGGACCGGTGGCCGTGGACGCCGAACGGGCCTCCGGGTACCGCTACGGACAGCGCGCCTACCTCGTACAGCTGCGCCGCGAGGGAGCGGGCACCGCGCTCATCGACCCGGTGGCCTGCCCCGACCTCTCCGGTCTCGGTGCCGCGATCGGTTCCGCCGAGTGGGACCTGCACGCCGCGACCCAGGACCTGCCGTGCCTGCGCGACATAGGCATGATCCCCACCACGATCTTCGACACCGAGCTGGCCGGGCGGCTCGCGGGCTTCCCGCGCGTCGGCCTGGGCGCGATGGTCGAGGGCGTCCTCGGCTACACGCTGGAGAAGGGCCACTCGGCCGTGGACTGGTCGACCCGCCCGCTGCCCGAGCCCTGGCTGCGATACGCCGCGCTCGACGTCGAGCTGCTGGTCGACCTGCGCGACGCGCTGGAGAAGGAGCTGGAGCGGCAGGGCAAGCTGGACTGGGCCCTCCAGGAGTTCGAGGCGATCGCCACCGCTCCCCCCGCCCCGCCGCGCAAGGACCCCTGGCGCCGCACCTCCGGGATGCACAAGGTGCGCAAGCGCCGGCAGATGGCGGTCGTCCGGGAGCTGTGGGAGGCCCGCGACCGGATCGCGCAGCGCCGGGACGTCTCCCCCGGCAAGGTCCTCAGCGACGCCGCGATCGTCGAGGCGGCCCTCGCACTGCCCCCGAACGTGCACGCCCTCGGCGCGCTGCCGGGCTTCGGCCACCGGGTCAACCGGCGGCAGCTGGAGCAGTGGCAGGCGTGCGTGGACCACGCCAGGGAGCTGCCGGAGAGCGAGCTGCCGCAGCCGGGTTCGCCGCTGGCGGGCCCGCCGCCGCCGCGCGCCTGGGCCGACCGCGACCCGGTGGCCGCGGCCCGGCTGTCCGCCGCGCGGGCCGGGGTGATCGCCCGCGCCGAGGAACTGCGCCTGCCGCAGGAGAACCTGATCACCCCGGACACGGTGCGCCGGCTGTGCTGGGAGCCGCCGGCCGAGGCCGGTCCCGAGACGGTCGCCGAAGCGTTGCGCGCGCACGGCGCGCGGCCGTGGCAGGTCGAGCTGGTGACTCCGGTCCTGCTGAAGGCGCTGCGCGAACACGCGTGAAAGAGCTGTCCTCAAACGCCGGACGGGCTGGATGCATCCAGCCCCTCCGGGGGGTGTGGACAAGCGCCCGGCCGCGGGCCGGTGTGACCTTCGACGCTCCGCAGGACAGGGTGGCACAGTTTGGTTACCCGCAAGTAGCATGAGCCTGGCGACACGCTCCGGCGTGCCGCGTGGCAGCGCCATCCCGCACCCTGGAGGAGAGCCAACGTGCCTCGTACCATCCGGGACGTCGTCTTCGTCGACGGCGTCCGCACCCCGTTCGGCAAGGCGGGCCCGAAGGGCATGTACCACGAGACCCGGGCCGACGATCTCGTCGTCAAGGCGATCCGGGAGCTGCTGCGCCGCAACCCGGACCTGGACCCGCAGAAGATCGACGAGGTCGCCATCGCCGCGACCACGCAGATCGGTGACCAGGGCCTGACCCTGGGCCGTACCGCCGGAATCCTGGCGGGCCTGCCGCAGTCGGTGCCCGGCTACTCGATCGACCGGATGTGCGCGGGCGCGCTGACCGCCGTCACGACGACGGCCGGTTCGATCGCCTTCGGCGCGTACGACGTGGTGATCGCGGGCGGTGTCGAGCACATGGGCCGCCACCCGATGGGCGAGGGCGTCGACCCCAACCCGCGCTTCGTGTCCGAGAAGCTGGTCGACGAGTCGGCCCTGTTCATGGGCATGACGGCGGAGAACCTGCACGACCGCTTCCCGCACCTGACCAAGGAGCGCGCGGACGCCTACGCGGTGCGCTCGCAGGAGAAGGCGGCGAAGGCGTACGCGAACGGGCAGATCCAGGCCGACCTGGTCCCCGTCTCGATCCGCCGCACCTCCCCCGAGGCCGGGGAGACCGGCTGGGGCCTGGCGACCGCCGACGAGCCGATGCGCCCGGGCACGACGCTGGAGCAGCTGGCCGGCCTCAAGACGCCGTTCCGCCCGCACGGCAAGGTCACCGCGGGCAACGCGGCCGGACTGAACGACGGGGCGACCGCCTCGGTGCTCGCCTCCGAGGACTTCGCGCGCGAGAACGGCCTGCCGGTCAAGATGCGGCTGGTCTCCTACGCCTTCGCCGGTGTGGAGCCCGAGGTCATGGGCTACGGGCCGATCCCGGCGACCGAGAAGGCGCTCGCCAAGGCGGGCCTGTCGGTCTCCGACATCGGCCTGTTCGAGGTCAACGAGGCCTTCGCCGTGCAGGTGCTGGCCTTCCTCGACCACTACGGCATCGCCGACGACGACCCGCGCGTGAACCAGTACGGCGGCGCGATCGCCTTCGGTCACCCGCTGGCCTCCTCCGGTGTCCGGCTGATGACGCAGCTGGCGCGGCAGTTCGAGGAGCAGCCCGAGGTCCGGTACGGCATCACCACCATGTGCGTCGGCTTCGGCATGGGCGCGACCGTGATCTGGGAAAACCCCCACTGGGAGGGCAAGTGAGCACCACCGCTGAGCTGCTGAAGGGCGCGGCCGAACTGTTCCCGGGGGAGGTCGTGACCCAGGCGCACGTACGCCACCTCGACCTGCCGGGCGCGGGCCGTTTCGCCCTGATCACGCTGGACAACGGGCTGGACCACACGAAGCCGACCACCTTCGGCCCGGCCTCGCTCGCGAACCTGAACACCGCGATCGACCAGGTCGAGAAGGAGGCGGCGGCCGGGGAGATCGTCGGCGTCGGGGTCACCGGCAAGCCGTTCATCTTCGCGGTGGGCGCCGACCTCAAGGGCGTGGGCCTGCTCGGGCGCCACGAGGACGGGGTGGCGATCGCCAAGGGCGGCCACGACGTCTTCAAGCGGCTGTCGCACCTCGCGGTGCCGACCTTCGCGTACTACAACGGCGCGGCCATGGGCGGCGGTGTCGAGGTCGGTCTGCACTGCTCGTACCGCACGGTCTCCTCGGCGCTGCCCGCCTTCTCGCTGCCCGAGGTCTTCTTGGGGCTCGTCCCGGGCTGGGGCGGCTGCACGCTGCTGCCGAACCTGATCGGCGCCGACCGAGCGGTTTCGGTCATTGTCGAGAACTCGCTGAACCAGAACCGTCAGCTCAAGGGCAAGCAGGTCCACGAGCTGGGGATCGCCGACGCGATCTTCGAGGGCGCGGACTTCCTGGAGCAGTCGCTGCTGTGGACGGCCGCCGTCCTCAAGGGCGAGATCGTCGTGGAGCGTCCCGAGATCGACCGCGGCGAGGGCTGGGACCAGGCCGTGGCGCGCGGCCGGTCCATCGCCGACTCCAAGGTGCACGGTGCGGCCCCGGCCGCCTACCGCGCGCTGGACATCATCGAGGGCGCCAGGTCCGGTGACCTCCAGGCGGGCTTCGACGCCGAGGACCAGGCCCTCGCGGACCTGATCATGAGCGGGGAGCTACGCGGCGGCCTCTACGCCTTCGACCTCGTGCAGCGCCGCGCCAAGCGTCCGGCGGGTGCGCCCGACAAGTCGCTGGCCCGTCCGGTCAACAAGGTCGGCGTGGTCGGCGCGGGCCTGATGGCCTCGCAGCTCGCGCTGCTGTTCGTGCGCCGTCTTGAGGTGCCGGTCGTGCTGACCGACATCGACCAGGCGCGCGTCGACAAGGGCGTGGGCTACGTGCACGCCGAGATCGACAAGCTGCTCGGCAAGGGCCGGGTCAACCAGGACAAGGCGAACCGGCTCAAGGGCCTGGTCTCCGGCGTCCTGGACAAGGCCGAGGGCTTCTCGGACGCGGACTTCGTGATCGAGGCCGTCTTCGAGGAGATCGGCGTCAAGCAGCAGGTCTTCGCCGAGGTCGAGGCGGTCGTCCCGGCCCACGCGATCCTGGCGACCAACACCTCCTCGCTCTCGGTCACGGAGATGGCCTCGAAGCTCCAGCACCCCGAGCGGGTCGTCGGCTTCCACTTCTTCAACCCGGTCGCGGTGCTCCCGCTGCTGGAGATCGTGCGCGGCGAGCGGACCGACGACGCGGCGCTCGCGACGGCCTTCGGTGTCGCCAAGAAGCTGAAGAAGTCCGCGGTGCTGGTCAAGGATGCCCCGGCGTTCGTCGTCAACCGCGTCCTGACCCGCTTCATGGGCGAGATCCAGAACGTCATCGACGAGGGCACGCCCGTCGAGGTGGCCGAGAAGGCCGTCGAGCCGCTCGGTCTGCCGATGTCGCCGCTGGTGCTGCTCGAACTGGTGGGCCCGGCGATCGGCCTGCACGTCTCGGAGACGCTGCACGGCGCCTTCCCGGACCGCTTCACCGTCTCGCCGAACCTCAAGGCGGTCGTCGAGGCCGGCAAGCGCGGCTTCTACGTCTACGACTCCGGCAAGCCGGAGCTGGACCCGGAGGTCGCGGCGCTCCTGAAGCAGGGCGACACGGCGCTGACCGAGCAGCAGGTGCGCGACCGGGTCATGGACGCGGTGGCCGAGGAGATCGGCCTGATGCTCGCGGACGGCGTCGTCGCCGAGGCCCAGGACATCGACCTGTGCCTGATCACCGGCGCCGGCTGGCCCTTCCACCTGGGCGGCATCACGCCGTACCTGGACCGCGAGGGCATCGCCGAACGCGTCAACGGCAAGCGTTTCCTCCAGCCGGGCATCGCCTCGGTCCCGGCGGCCTGAGGCGCGGCACACCGGAGAACAGCGAAAGGGCGGGCCGCCCCGGGGGGTACCCGGGGCGGCCCGCCCTCGTGTCCCGCCGGGTGCGGGACCTGAAGGTCAGAGGCGTTTGGCGCTGCGCAGGGTGCGCGCGTAGTAGCCGTTGCCGTCCAGCCGGGAGGTGCCCCCCTTGTCGCCGATGGTGGGACCGTTGGCCTCCTCGCGGCTGGAGATGAAGATGAGGTGCCCGTCGGTGTCGCGCCCGAGGAACATGCCGATGTGATCGAGCCGTTCACCGGTGCGCTGGTCGAGCTTGAAGAACACCAGGTCGCCCGGTTGCAGGACGTCGATGGTCGTGGGGCGGTCCGCCGGGGTGATGCCTTTGAGCGGCAGGATGTCGGTGCCGACGCCGGAGCGGGCGATGCCGTTGGCGGTACGCGGCAGGCCGTCGCCGCCCTTGTCGGAGGAGGCCAGCGGATAGCGGGCCCGGTAGCCCCACAACAGGCGCATGAAGCCGGAGCAGTCGACGGAGCGGGCCCGTTCGGTCTCCGCGGGGATGGTCTGGCCGTCCCGGAACGTGTAGGGGATGCCGAGGTAGTCGTAGAAGTCCGACAGCTCCTGGCGCAGGTCGTTGCCCTCGCTGCCGTTGGGGTTGAGGGGGCCGAAGCTCGCGTCGCCCGCGTACGGCAGTCCCTCGTCGTCCTTCTTCACCGGGGCGCCGTCGACGTACTGGAAGGCCATCGCGAAGACGTCGTCCTCCTCGCTGCCGTAGTACTGCTTGAACCAGTCCTTGAACCACTTCTCCTTCTCGGCGCCCTTGCGCCACGCCTCAGGCATCAGGCGCACCCAGTCCTCGGTGACCACCCGGGACTTGGTGTTGACCGGTTCGGTGAAGGTGCGTGAGGGGCCGCGCAGCGTCGCGGTGCGCGCGCCGTCGGTGAAGGTGGCCAGCACCTGGCCCTTCTCGCCGCGCAGCACGGAACGGTCGGGGTTCTTCAGCCTCTCCCAGGTCTGGGCGCCGCCCTTCTGGCCGGCGCTCGACTCCAGGGCCGGGCGGTCGGTGACCGTCTGCACGACGGGGGCCTTGGCCTGCTCGTCGTCGCGCAGGGCCACGGTGAGGTAGGCGCTGGCGCCGAGCAGGGCGACCACCGTCGTGGCGTGCAGTACCGGGTGTTTCTTCTTCTTGGGCATGGCAGGGCTCCGGGCTCGGTCAGGCGGACGGCATGACGCCGAGGAGGATTCCGGCGGTGAGGACGACGTAGGCCATGAGCGTCACCGAACCGGTGGCGAGGATGGTCGCCCCCTTGGGCTGACGCAGCAGCTGATAGGCGATGAGGCCGGGCACGATGAAGCCCAGCGTCTGGTTCGCGTACATCAGCGGGTACTCCAGGGAGAGCACGATCATCACGGTGCCCTGGAGCAGCACGCCCATGAGGACGACGGCGGCGAAGAGCCGCTTGCCGTAGAGGATCACGAACTTCTGGAGCAGCAGGATCGCGGCGTAGGTGAGGACCGTGACGCCCACCATCATGGCGGCGCGCTGGAGGTCCTCGACCAGGGTCAGGGCGAGCCAGCCCGGGGTGATCATGCCGCCGGGTGACAGGTTGGTCGTCAGGTAGCAGACCAGGGAGAACATCAGGCCCAGGCCGATGCCGAGGGCGGCGATCTCCGGGGTGAGGACGGAGGGGATCAACGGGTCTCTCCTGGGCTGTGCCACGGCTGTTCGTCGGTGGGCGTAGGGGTGGGCGGAACGGGAGGACGCCGCGGCTCGAACATGCCGCGCGGGCGGTCTTCCGGGGCGGGGGCCGCTCGGTGGGGTTCGCCCTCGTGCCGCCCCTGCGGTCCTGGACCGTCCTGGTCGCGGGCGCCCCACGCCACCTGCTGCGGCACGTTCGGGACGTCGTGGCCGGGGGCGAGCGGCTCCACGTACCCGGTCTGCCGGTACTGCGGCGGCGCGTACTCCCGCTGCGGCTGGGTCCAGCGGTCCTCGAAGGCCGCCGGGTAGGGCGCGTAGGGGTCGATGCGCGGGGCGTAGAGCGCAAGCGTCTCGGCATGGCGCGGCAGCGGGTCGGGGCCCGGCCGCGTGCCTTCGGGCGGGCCTGCGGCGGACGGGTCCGACTCGTCCTCGTCCGGGGGCAGTTCCGCGAGGTGCTCCAGGAGTACCTCACCCTGTCCGTGGATGTTGCCGATGGCGACGAGTGAGGAGTCGGGGCCGAGCCAGCCGAGCAGTTGGCGCATGAACTCCTCGGGCTCGCGGCGGTCACCACCGAGGTCCACGGCCCGGTCCCGGTGGGAGAGCGGGATCGCGTCGATCGCGCTCTTGGCCGGATGCCCGATGACGAACACGTGCTCCGGGTCGAGTTCGGGGATGATCTCGCCCATCTGCCCGTTGCGCTCGACGCGGTCGGGACGGCAGTTGATCACGACGTTGAGCGGCCGGTGGATGGCGCCGAGGTCGAGCAGCTGGTTGATGTTCATCAGCGTGGACTCGGGGTCGTTGGCCGCGAAGACGTTCGCGAAGCGCAGCCGCTTGTCCTCGGGGGTGACGTAGCGCTCCACGGAGAGCACGCCCGGGTCCGGCGGGGCCTCGTACATGCCCAGGAGGGCGACGTCGCGGGCCACACCGAGGAGTTCGGCGACCTTGAGGGCGATGGCGACGTTCTCCTTGAAGGTGAACCAGCTGAAACCGCGCAGTTCCTCGTCGCTGACCGTCTGTGGATCGGCGTAGATCAACTGGCAGTTCCGTGCGTCGGCCTCCTCCTGGAGGATGTCGAAACGGTCCTGCTCGGCGGTGACGCAGATTCCGTCCTCGGGCATCGAGCGGCACAGCGAGCGGGCCACGTCGTCGAGCGTGGGGCCCATCTCGGCGAGGTGGTCCTCGCGGACGTTGCACAGCACGCCGATGGTCGAGCGGATGAGCTTGGACTGGTTGATCTCCTGGAGGGCCGGCATGACCGCCATGCACTCGATTACCAGCGCGTCGGGCTGGTAGGCGGCGGCCCGCCTGACGATGCCGATCTGCTCGACCACGTTGGCGATGCCGAACTTGCGGTAGACCGGCTCCTCCGTCGCGTCGGGGTGGATGAAGCGGGCGGCGGTCCCGGTGGTCTTGGCGACGGTGACGAGGTCCCCGCCGCGCAGCGCGCCCGCGCACAGCCGGGTGATGGAGGACTTGCCCCGGATGCCGTTGACCAGCACCCGGGTCGGTATCCGGTGCAGTGAGGCGTAGTGGCGCCGCTGTTCCACCACACCGGCCACCAGCAGCACGGCGCAGCACACGAGCAGCACGAAGTACAGGAAGAGCACGGTGGTTTCAGTTCCTTCCGGCGGGGGACGGCACGCCGTCCCGCCTGCGCTGCCGGGCCTGCGTCTGCTGGCGCAGGAGTTCCAGACTGCGGGTGACGGCGCCGACCTCGTCGTGGTGGCGCGGGAAGAGCACGGTGCGCCGGTCGCCGTCGGCCAGCGCCTCGGCCTGCTGGGCGAGCGCGCGCAGGGGGCGGACCACGACGATCTGGAGCCAGCCCAGACAGGCCGCCGCCGCGGTCAGCCCGAGGAGCCCGGCCAGCACCGTGCGCGAACGCACGCTGTAGGCCGGGATGGCCAGGTGCGAGGCCGGCTGCCAGCTGACGACGCTCCACCGCAGGGCCTTGGCCGCACCGCCGCCCGCGAAGGGGGCCGCGGCGGCGATCTCGATCCCGTCCTCGCCTCCCCGGTAGAGGACGCCGTTGGCGTGGGCGCTGAGTCCGGCCTTCTGGCTGGTGCCCTCGACGAGGGTGTCGAGGCGGCCGGCGGGCAGCCGCTGGAACGCGAGGTAACCGTCGTTGCCACCGATCACCCGGCGGTCCTCGTCGACGATCCGTACGGTGCCGAGGCCGGGGCGTTTGAGCAGCGAGTTCAGGAAGTCGATGCGCAGCTCGCCGACCACGGCCGCGCCCGCCCGTCCGGGTATCTCGGCCGTGCCGACGATGACGGGCTTCTTGCCGGTCGTGGACAGCAGTCCGAGGGGCTTGTCGGAGGGGCCGTGTCCCGTGGTGTGCGGGTCGGCGCCGGTCCGCGCGAGGACCCGGCCCGAGTCGTCGAGGACGTAGAGCGATTCGTAGCGGTGGTGTTCGGCCATGGTGCGGCTGAGCACCTGGGACATCTCCGCGGGCGGGGTGCGGTCCCCGATGAGCTGGGCGACGGAGGCGAGGTCGGCGTGCCCCTCGTTGAGGGCGCGACGCACGCGGTCGCTGAGGGTGTCGGTGCGTTCGCGCTGGTCGCTCACGAGTTGCTGCGGGACGACGACGGTCTGTCCCGGCCGGTTCAGCAGCAGCATCAGCGGCAGGGACCAGGCCAGCAGCAGGAGGGCGCACACCACGAGAAGAGTGCGGGTGCCGAACCGGTGACGGGCGGGGCGTATGTCGGTGTCGGACTCGCCGCGCAGCTGCCGGCGTATCCGCTCCAGGGCGGTACCGATCCGGGCCGCCTCACCGCGCCGCGGCACCCTCACCGGGCGGGCGAGGTCGCCGCGGGTCAGGCGGCGGCTCTCCAGGAAGAGGCGCAGCAGCGGGCGTTGCACGGTGGCGAGCAGGACGGCCACGGCGAGCGCGCCGATCACCAGCAGCGCTCCGGCCGCGAGCAGCCCGAACGCGGGGTGGGCGCGGGCGGCGTTGTCCTCGGCGACCTGTGCGACGGCGACCACCGACAGGCCCAGTCCGGTGGCGACGGTGGTCTCCCCCGGCTGGGGCGCGGCGAGGGAGGCGTATCCGGCGACGGCGCGCTCGCCGGAGCGGACACCGCCCAGGGCCCAGCCGCTGACCCCGAGGAAACCGCCGGACCCGGGCTCCTTGGTGGTCGAGGGCTTGCGCCGGGCCTGCGTCGCGGCGGTGCGCGCCACGGCCTTGAGCTGCTTGGTGCTCCAGGCCGCGTCGGAGCGCTGCCGGTCGGTGCGCAGTTGCTCGGGCTGGGGGATACCGTCGCTGCTGAGGACGGCTCCGCGGGGATCGACCACCGCGATGGAGCGGAACTTGCCGAGGCTGATCCCGGGGAACTTGAGGCTGCTGGAGGCGACCATCAACTGCTGGGGCTTGCCTGCCCAGTTGAGCAGGGCGAAGGCGAGGAGCCGGGTCTCGCCGTTCTGGAGACGGACCATGCGGGGGGCGAGCCCGTTCTCGTCGCCGAGGGTGTGCAGGTCGACCGCCGTCAGGGGCAGGTTCTCGCCCCGGGCGGCCAGGAGCTTGCCGGAGGAGATCTCGACGACGGCCGTCCCGGTCCACTTCTGGTAGACGCTGCCCAGCTTGTCGAGCACCGTGTCGGCGTCGACGGGGCGGCCCGCGTTGAACAGGGCCGCGGACCGGTCGAGGTCGGTGACGCTTTCGTCGATCGAGGCGCGCAGGGCGATCGCGCCGTCCTCGGCGAAGTGCTGCTGGGAAACCCGGACGGCCTTGGGCAGGCCGGTCTGGTCGACCCGGCCGAGCGTCAGTGCGGTGACGCCGGCGAGCGCGAGGAGGAGGACGGACAGGACCGCGATGGGAGGACGGATGCCTCCCAGGAGGGACATGTCTGCCCTCCGACGGACCTTGTGCCGCCGCTTCACAGCCGAAGCGGCCAACGCGTACTCCTCTCCACGCATGACAAGTCGCCATGTGGGGTAATCGATGAATGGTCTGTACCTAAGGGCGAGATTTGAGCACCCGGTGTGGTTAGACACACAAGTTGTGCGCATGGTTGTACATGTTGTGAAGAGAAATGACCACGCTGCTCGCCGGCCCCCCGGGGGCGGCATCGAGACCGCGGGCCCGCCACCCAGGAGGCTCCCCGGTGACGGGCCCGCGGTCCACGCCCGGGCGTGTCAGCCGGGGAGCGTCTCCAGCGGGCGCAGACCGTCGGCGTCGGCTCCCCGGTTGAGCATCGTGCCCTCGGTCCGTTCGAAGGCGAGCCGGTAGCGGGCGCGCTGCCGGCCGCTCAGCTCGTGGTGCGCGCGCAGTTCGGCCGCGGCGTCGTACAGGCGGTGGTCGCTCGGGGCCCCCTTGGCCGGGGCGTCGTCGCCCCGGTCCTCCGGGACGACCATCACCGTCGGCACGTAGCGGGCGCGCACGCTCCAGTGGCCCGCGCGCTCGGAGAAGTCGAACCAGCCGATCACCCCCTCCTCGGTGACCCCACTCGGTACGTCGTGCCGGGCGATCTGGTTCCCGAGCCCGTAGGCGATCCAGGTCCCGTCGACCTTCTCCATGGGCTGCACCACGTGTGCGTGATGACCCACGACCAGATCGATGGACGTCTCGCGGGCGATGCGGCGGGCCAGTCGCACCTGGGCACCACTGGGTTCGGCGTGGTACTCGCGGCCCCAGTGGATGCTGAGGACGACGACCTCCGCCCCGGCCGCTCTGGCGCGCTTCTCCGCCGCCTTGATGGCGTCGAAGTCGGTGCGGTTGGCGAGCCACGGGGTGTCCTCGGGGACCTCTCTCCCGTTGAAGCCGAAGGCGTAGGAGAGTTGAGCGACCTTGACCCCCTTCACCTCCAGCACGAGCGGCTTGTCCGCCTCGGCGGCGCTGCGGGCCGAGCCGGTGTGCCGCAGACCTGCCGCGTCCAGCGCGTCCAGCGTCCTCCGCACTCCGGCCCGGCCGTGGTCGAGGGTGTGGTTGGAGGCCGTCGAGCAGGTGTCGTAGCCGACGTCCTTGAGCGTCGTCGCGATCTGCGGGGGAACCTGGAAGTCGGGGAACCCCTCGTAGGGCCCGGCCGGTTCGGCCGCGACCGGTTCGAAGTGGCAGATCGCCAGGTCGGCCTTGCTGATCACGGGCTTGATCCCGGCCATCATCGGGCCGAAGTCCAGTCCGTTCGCACCCTTCCCGGTGGCCTTCGCGTCCTTGCGGGCCTGCTCGGTGAGCTGCGGGTGGATGAGTACGTCCCCGGCGGCGGCGAGGCTGAAGTGCCGCCCCAATCCCGCTTCTTCGGCGTCGTCCTCCGTCGGGCCGCAGGATGCCGTTCCCATGAGTACGGCCGTCGCCAACGCGAGCACCGTCCACGAACGGCGGGAAGAGGGTCTGTTCACAAGGATAGGTTTATACAGCCATGACAACACATCGGACAAAGATGGTCGCCATTGTCATACTCCTCGTGCTCTTCACGTCATGTGCTGCCATCGTTCTCGGATCAAACATGCTGACCTCCCGCCCGCCGCACGCGGGAGTGGAGCGGCGGCCTGCGACAGCCGTGGACCTGGAGCAGCGCATAGCCTCGTTCACCGGCCCCTTCGGCAAGGACACGGGCTACACCGGTCCCACGCGCTCCGAGCGGGAGACCGTGGCCGCGGGCCTCGGCCTCCTCCTCGACGGAAAGCGGGAGGCGGCCCGGACCACCCTCGCCACGACCGGGTACGTCCTTCGCGTGCTGACCGACCGCTATAGCGGCCGCCGTTACGCCGAACTGGCCGAGCGCCTCCCCACCGGGCGGCGGGCGCGTGGCTGGGGCCGGGTCTACGTGGATCTCGACCGGTCGGCCCGCTGGTCGGTGCAGGTGCCGCACCCGGTGGCGGATCTGCGCACCGAACGGATCGGGGTGGCGGTGCTGCGCGAGACGCCGGGCGGAGTCCTCGTCCTGGCGGGAGCGCACCGTGCGGCCGGCGAGGGGAGGGAGGCCGACGTGGCCCACCGCGAGGACACCGTCTTCCAGGCGGTGTGCGCGCTGCTGACACGGCGCGGCATTCCAGGAGTCCAGCTCCACGGTTTCGCCGACGCCTCCTCCCCCGGGGACGACGTGGTGCTCTCCCCGGGCCGCGGCGAGGACGGGCTCGCGCAGGCCCGACGGCTGAGCGGCGCGCTGGCCGGCCGGGGCTTCGAGGTGTGCCGCGCCTGGACCGTGCCGCGCTGTCCGCTGGCGGGGCGGACCAACGTCCAGGGCCGCTACGCCGCCGAGGCGGGGGTGCCCTTCCTCCACGTGGAGTTGAGCCACCGGCTGCGCACCGACCCGGGTCTGAGCGCCGCGTTGGTGGCGACGCTCACCACGACGGTCACCTCGGCACCGCCGCGCGAGGACGCGCACGCGCACCCGGCGGGCGCGGCTCACGTCCGACGAGAGGCGCACGCCTGAGACGAGGGCCCGTGTCCCGCCCCTTCCCTTCTCCCTGGCGAACCGACGTCAACACGAGTGCAACCATCACCCCTCGAAAACGTGTCTATAGTGCAGTCCCATCACTCCGACCCTGGGCCGGCCGCCTCCCCCCACCCGAGCCCTGCCCCGTGTGACCAGCGGGCGTCGCAGAAGAGGAAGCCCAGGCATGACCGAGACCGGAACCGAGACCGGAGGCCAGAACGTACCTCCGGCCTCCACTCACCGCAGGCGCAAGAAGACCGGCAGACGCCACGTCGGGCGGTGGATCCTGCTCAGCCTGCTCGTGATCGTGCTCGCCGCGGGCGGCACCGGATGGTGGTACTTCGAGCACCTCAACGGCAACATCAAGGGCGTCGACATCAACAAGGCGCTCGGCAAGGACCGGCCCGAGAAGGCCGCCACGGCCTCGAACGCCACCAACCTCCTGGTGCTCGGCTCCGATTCACGGGCCGGGGACAACGGCAAGCTGGACGCGGGCGACGTCAGCGGTGCCCGTTCGGACACGGCTCTGCTCGTGCACATTCCCGAGGGCCGTCAGCAAGCGGTCGCCGTGAGCATCCCGCGCGACACCCTGATCGACCGTCCCGAGTGCGTCAAGCAGGACGGTGGGACGCTCCCCGCCGCCCACCGCGTCATGTTCAACTCCGTCTACTCGGTGGCCGGTCCGGCGTGCGTGGTGAAGACGGTCGAGAAGATGTCGGACGTCCGCATCGACCACATGATGGAGATCGACTTCGCCGGTTTCCAGGGGCTGGTCGACGCGATAGGCGGGGTGACCGTCACGACCGACGAGGACATCCACGACAGCAAGAGCGGCTTCGACCTGCCCCAGGGCACCCACAAGCTCGACGGCGCCGAGTCGCTGAAGTTCGTCCGCACCCGCTACGGGCACGGTGACGGCAGCGACCTCGGACGCATCGGTCTGCAGCAGCAGTTCCTGCTGGCACTGCTCAGCGAGGTCAAGAAGCAGGACCTGCTCGGCTCCCCCACCAAGGCCATCAAGATCGCCAACTCGGCGACCAAGGCGCTCACCACCGACGAGGACCTCGCCTCGATCACCTCACTCGCCGAGTTCGCCCGCAGCATGCGCGGCATCGACCCGAACACGATGGACACCATCATGTTGCCGGTCGCCTACGACGCTCAGGACCGCAACCGCGTCGTGCCCGCCCAGCCGCAGGCCGGCCAGTTGTGGAAGGCGATCCGGGAGGACGGCGAGATCCCCGAGTCCGCCAAGAAGTCGCCCGCGAGCGGCGGCTGACAAGCCGTAGCGACACGAGCGGCGGTACAGCGGTGAGGGGCCCGGTCCGAGGACCGGGCCCCTCACCGCTGTGCGTGACCGGGCCCGGCCCGGCTCAGACAGTGATCGACGGCGCCAGCACGAGACCCGGGTCACTGTTCTGCCGGGCAACCCGCAGCCTTCCGTCCGCGCCCAGAGTCGTGAGGACGACGCGGCCGTGCGCGTCCACCGCGAGGCCCGGCTGTCCGATGCTCTCCTCACCGGTCGGTGCCCACCACACACCGCCCTGCTCGTTCTCGGTGCCGCACGCGGCGAGCAGTATCTGCCCGAAGGCGTCCCGGTAGGCGAAGACCGTGCAGTCGTACCCGTCGAGCGGCGCGCGCACCACACTGACCGGCCCTTCGGCGGGCGCCCCGCCCAGCGGCAGGAGCCAGCCCCCCGGCCGGTGGCCGACCACGCCGCCGTTGTCGGGGTCGGTCCAGTAGTAGGTGACCCGGCCCTCGCCGGTCTCCAGGGCGGTGAGGCTGTCGGGGACGACCGACAGCGGGATGTCCGCGGCTCGTTCGAAGGCGACGCCCGGGCGGGGACGCACCCAGTGTCCGGCCGGTCCCTCCCCCGCGCACAGCACCTCCAGGGGGCCCGCGCCGGTCGCGACGGCGGCCGGAGCGCCGTGCAGGCGGCTGCCCTTGAGGTCCTTCCACGCCGCCCACTTGCCGGTCTTGTCCTCCCAGCGCACCATGAGCCCCCGGCCCGCGTTGCGGACCAGGACGTGCACGGTGCCCGCAGTGTCCACCACCACCGCCGGCGCCCCGATCAGCGCCTGGCGCTCCGCCTCCTGGTGCGGCGAGCCGAGGGAGCGGAACGGGGACAGCGGCCGCCCGCTCTGGTACTGCACCGCGTGCACGAGGTCCGTGGTCCCGGGCGCCCCCTGCCGCGGCACGGAACGGCGGCCGACGAGGTGCGCGTACCCGTCGCCGCCCTGCCCGACCGTCAGATCGGTGAGGTGCGGGCCGGGGAAGTGATCGGGGCCCGACCACTCGGGGCCGCCCGGCCGGGTCTCCGTCCACCGTGACACGCCTTCGGCGGTCAGCGCGTAGGCGGTCAGCCGGCCGTCCTTGCCGCGCAGCAGCCAACGGCCCCGCGGCGTCCTGAGCGGGCCGGGGTCCGTTTCGGCCACCGGTCCCGCCGTCCGGGAAACCGCGCCCTGTGCCGCCTTGTCCGCTCTGGCCCGCATGATGTGAGGTCGTCCTCCCGTGGTTCCGGCCGGGCTGCTGGCCCGCGCCGTGCCCGCGCGTCGGCAGGCGGGACAGCGCTCATCATAGAATCATCACAACCCGCGCCCCGGGGCGGGCCGGTACCGCCTGCACCCCGTTCCGGCCCATCATGAACGCATGGAACAGCCTCCGGAACCCTCGCATCCGCACCGCACGCTCGTCGTGGACGGCGCCAACGTGGTCGGTTCGGTCCCCGACGGCTGGTGGCGCGACCGGGCGGGCGCCGCCCGCCGGCTGCGCGACTCCCTCGTACCGTACGGCGGCGCGGGGCTGCCCGGCTGGCCCGCACCGCTGGACGTGGTCCTCGTCGTGGAGGGCGCGGCGCGCGGGACCGAGAGCGTGCCCGGGGTGCGGGTGCTCGCGGCGCGGGGCAGCGGGGACGACCGGATCGTGCGGGCGGTGGCCGAGGCGCCCGGTCCCACCCTCGTCATCACGGCCGACCGTGAACTGCGCCGCCGGGTCGAGGCCTTGGGCGCCGAGTGCGCGGGGCCGCGCACGGTGCGGCCGTGAACCGCCCCCGCGCTGTTGCCCGTACGCCCGCCGCCGCCCCGTGGCTCAGGGACGCTTCGCGGGCTCCGTGTCGAGCCTGCTGTGGGAGCGGCCGTACGTGAAGTAGACGACGCAGCCCACGACCATCCAGACGACGAACCGCAGCCAGGTCTCGGAGGGCAGGTTGAGCATGAGCCACAGCGAGGCGAGGACCGAGGCGATCGGCAGCCAGGGCACGAGCGGGGTGCGGAAGGAGCGGTGCAGGTCGGGCCGGGTGCGGCGCAGCACGATCACGCCGAGAGCCACCACCACGAAGGCGAACAGGGTGCCGATGTTGACGAGTTCGGCGAGTTCGTCGATCGAGGTGAATCCGGCGACGGCGGCGACGATCAGCCCGAGCAGAAGGGTGGAGCGGTAGGGCGAGCCGAAGCGCGGGTGGACCCGGGAAAAAGCCTTGGGCAGCAGTCCGTCCCGGCTCATCGCGAAGAACACGCGGGTCTGGCCGAGCAGCAGGATCATGCAGACCGAGGTGAGGCCGACGGCCGCGCCGAAGCTGATGAGCCCGGCCCAGAAGGGGTGTCCGACGGACTTGAAGGCGTCGGCGAGCGGGGCGTCCACGCTCAGTTCGGTGTACTTCTGCATCCCGGTGACGACGACGGACACCGCGACGTAGAGCACGGTGCAGATGATGAGGGAGCCGAGGATGCCGCGCGGCACGTCGCGCTGCGGGTTGCGGGTCTCCTCGGCGGCGGTCGCGACGACGTCGAAGCCGATGAACGCGAAGAACACGACGGCGGCGGCGGTGAAGATGCCCATGATCCCGAAGTTGGACGGGGTGAACCCGGCGATGACCTGGATGAGGGGGGCGGCGAGTCCGCTGCCGCCCTCGCTGGGCTGGGAGGGCGGTACGAAGGGGTCGTAGTTGGCGCCGGTGACCAGGAAGGCGCCGACGACGATCACGATCAGCACGACGGTCACCTTGACGGCGACGATGACGTTGGTGACCCGCGAGGACAGCTTGGTGCCGGCCACGAGGATGCCGGTGAGGACGAGGACCAGGAGCGCGGCGAGCAGGTCGAAGCCGAACTTCCCGCCGTGGGTGCCGCTGAGCGCCTGGGGCAGATGGAAGCCCGCCGAGTCCAGGAGCGAGCGGATGTACCCGGACCAGCCGACTGCCACCACCGCCGCCCCGAGGGCGAGTTCGAGGATCAGGTCCCAGCCGATGATCCAGGCGGGGAACTCCCCGAGGGAGGCATAGGAGAAGGTGTAGGCCGAGCCGGCCACCGGCAGCGTCGAGGAGAACTCGGCGTAGCACAGGGCGGCGAGCGCGCACACCACCCCCGCGACCGCGAAGGCGATGGCCACCGAGGGCCCGGCGTTCTGCTTGGCCACCTTCCCGGTGAGGACGAAGATTCCGGTGCCGATGACCACGCCGACGCCGAAGACGGTGAGGTCGAGCGCGGAGAGGGATTTCTTGAGGGCGTGCTCGGGCTCCTCGGTGTCCTTGATGGACTGCTCGATGTTCTTGGTGCGGAAAATGCTGCGGTTGCTCACGGGCGTACCTCCCACGCTCGGCGTCCTCGCATGATCGGGAGAGCGATGGGCCACGTATGCCCCCGAACCCGCAGGTTCACGCGAACGGGCCGCTGTCACCACCCGCAAGGGGTGGTGACAGCGGCCCGGAGGTGCCGGTCGCGGCGGTTACGGAGGAGGGGCGGTCAGTCGCGCGCGCTCTCCACCGAGGAGGACTCGGGCTGCTCGTAGCGGCCGTCGAGCCGCGAGACGAGGCCGGTGACCTGGCGGGCGATGTCGGGCGCGGTGAGCCCGATCTCCGCGAGCACCTCCTTGCGGGAGGCGTGGTCGAGGAAGCGCGGCGGGATGCCGAAGTCGCGCAGCGGCAGGTCCACGCCGGCGTCGCGCAGGGCCTGGGCGATCGCTGAGCCGACGCCGCCGACCCGGCTGTTGTCCTCGACGGTGACGACGACCCGGTGGCGTTCGGCGAGCGGGGCGAGGGCCTCGTCGACGGGCTTGACCCAGCGCGGGTCGACCACGGTGGTGGAGATGCCCTGCTTGTCGAGGAGGCCGGCGACCTCCAGGCACATCGGGGCGAGCGCGCCGACGGAGACGAGGAGCACGTCGGGCTCGGCGGTGCCGGGCTCGCGCAGGACGTCCATGCCGCCGACCCGGTCCACGGCGGGGACGGCGGGGCCCACGACGCCCTTGGAGTAGCGCACGACGGTCGGCGCGTCCTCGACCTGGACGGCCTCGCGCAGCTGGCCGCGCAGCTGCTCGGCGTCGCGCGGGGCGGCGATCCGCAGGCCCGGCACCACCTGGAGCAGCGACATGTCCCACATGCCGTTGTGCGAGGCGCCGTCGTCGCCGGTGACCCCGGCGCGGTCCAGGACGAAGGTGACCCCGCACTTGTGCAGGGCGACGTCCATGAGGACCTGGTCGAAGGCGCGGTTGAGGAAGGTCGCGTAGACGGCGAAGACGGGGTGCAGTCCGCCGGTCGCGAGGCCGGCCGCGGAGACGGCGGCGTGCTGCTCGGCGATACCGACGTCGTAGACCCGTCCGGGGAAGGCGTCGGCGAACTTCTTGAGGCCGACGGGCTGGAGCATCGCGGCGGTGATCGCGACGATGTCCTCGCGCTCCTTGCCCAGGCGCACCATCTCGTCGCCGAAGACCGAGGTCCAGCTCGCCGCGGCGGTCTTGACCGGCAGGCCGGTGTCGGGGTGGATGGGGCCGATGCCGTGGAAGCGGTCGGCCTCGTCGTGCTCCGCCGGCTCGTAGCCGCGGCCCTTCTGGGTGAGGCAGTGCACGATGACCGGGCCGCCGAAGCGCTTGGCGCGGGTCAGCGCGGACTCCAGGGCCTCGATGTCGTGGCCGTCGATCGGGCCGACGTACTTGAGGCCGAGGTCCTCGAACATGCCCTGCGGGGCGATGAAGTCCTTCAGGCCCTTCTTCGCGCCGTGCAGCGTCTCGTAGAGCGGGCGGCCCACGACGGGGGTGCGCTCCAGGAGGTCCTTGCCGCGGGTCAGGAAGCGCTCGTAGCCGTCGGTGGTGCGCAGGGTCGCCAGGTGGTCGGCGAGGCCGCCGATGGTCGGCCCGTAGGAGCGCTCGTTGTCGTTGACGACGATGATCAGCGGGCGGTCCTTGGCGGCGGCGATGTTGTTCAGCGCCTCCCAGGCCATTCCGCCGGTCAGGGCGCCGTCCCCGATGACGGCCACGACGTGGTCGTCCTTCTTGAGGACCTGGTTGGCCTTGGCCAGTCCGTCGGCCCAGCCGAGGACGGTCGAGGCGTGGCTGTTCTCGATGACGTCGTGCTCGGACTCGGCGCGCGAGGGGTAGCCCGAGAGGCCGCCCCTGGTGCGCAGCTTCGAGAAGTCCTGGCGGCCGGTGAGCAGCTTGTGCACGTAGGACTGGTGGCCGGTGTCGAACAGGACCCGGTCCCGGGGGGAGTCGAACACCCGGTGCAGGGCGAGGGTCAGCTCGACCACACCGAGGTTGGGCCCCAGGTGGCCGCCGGTCTTGGAGACCGCGTCCACCAGGAAGGTCCGGATCTCCTCGGCCAGCTGGTCGAGCTGCTCAGGGCTGAGCCGGTCCAGATCGCGCGGTCCCGTGATGCGGGTCAGCAGCGGCACCCGTGCCTCCTTGCAGTAAGAGCTGTTCGAGCTTTCCGAATCCAGTGAGTCTAGGCCCTGCCGTCGGTCCGGCGGGTGCCGGGGAACATCGACGCCGGGCGAGGTGCGTCACGCGCGAGCGCGTGTCACGGTCATGATCCACCCCGGTGGCGGCGGGCGCACGCGCCGGTGCCCGGCCTCCCGCGTGGGGAGGCCGGGCACCGGCGGTGGGCAGAGGGCCGTGGGGGCTCAGGCGCGGCCCGCGGACTTCTGGGTCTTCCGGGTGACGGAGTCGATCACGACGGTGGCCAGCAGCACGCCACCGGTGATCATGTACTGGATCGGGGAGGCGACGCCTTCCAGGGCCAGACCGTTCTGGATCGAGCTGATCACCAGGACACCGAGCAGGGCGTGCCAGGTGCGGCCCCGGCCACCGAAGAGGCTGGTGCCACCGATGACGGCCGCCGCGATGGCGTTCATCAGGAGGTCACCGGTACCGGCGCCCTGGTTGGCCGTGGCGATCTTGGAGGCGAGGAAGAGCCCGCCGGCCGCCGCGAACCCGCCCGCGATCGCGAAGACGGAGATACGGATCAGCGTGACGTTGATGCCGGCACGACGGGAGGCCTCGACGCTGCCACCGAGCGCGAAGATCTTGCGACCGTAGGAGGTGCGGCGCAGGACGAAGTCCGTGATGATCACCGCGGCCAGGAAGATCACCAGCGCGAGCGGGGTGCCCTTGTACTGGTTGAGCATGATGGCGACGGCGAAGGCCAGCACGGCCAGCAGCGCGCTGCGCAGGATGATCTCGCTCAGCGGCCGGGAGGGCACGCCGACCGCCGCGCGGCGCCGGGCGTCCAGGAAGGAGCTGAGGAAGAAACCCGCCACCGCCACGACCGCGAGGCCGTAGGCCACCGCCACGTCGGAGAAGTAGTAGGTGGTGAGCTTGACGATGAGACCGTCGGGGTTGAGGTTGATCGTCCCGTTGTCGCCGAGGACCTGGAGCATGAAGCCCTGCCAGAACAGCAGGCCGGCCAGGGTGACGGCGAAGGCGGGGGCGCCGATCCGGGCGAAGAAGAAGCCGTGGATCGCGCCGATCACCACGCAGGTGACGATGGCGATGAGGATCGCGAGGCCGTCCGAGACGCCCTTGTTCACCGAGAGGACGGCGGCCAGGGCTCCGGCCACACCACTGACGGAACCGACCGACAGGTCGATCTCGCCGAGCAGCAGCACGAAGACGACACCGACCGCGATGAGCCCGGTACCGACCATGGTGATGCTCATGGCGGTGAGGTTGCCCGCGGTCAGGAAGCCGCCGTTGAGGCTGGCGAAGATGATCCAGATGACCACGAGACCGGCGATGACGGGCAGGGTGCCCAGCTCGCCGCCGCGGATCTTGCGCTTGAAGTCGGATACGTAACCGCCGAAGCCCTGTTCCCGGACCAGCAGGCGGGGGTCGACGGCGGTGACCGCGGCGGCGGCCGCGTCGGGGTTGCCGATGCTGTCCTTGACGCCGTCGGTCTTCCCGGTGTCCACGGAGGTGTTGTCGGTGCTCACTTCTGCACTCCCACGCTACGGGCCGCGCGGCGGGTCACGGCGTTCTCCGTGGCTCCGGTGATGGCGGAGATGATCTCTTCCTGCGAGGTCGTCTTCACGTCGAAGACGCCGTTGTTGCTGCCGAGGCGCAGGACGGCGACCTTGTCGGCGACCGCCTTGACGTCGGCCATGTTGTGGCTGATGAGCACGACCGCGTGGCCCCGCTCGCGCAGCCGCTCGACGAGGTCGAGGACCTGGGCGGTCTGCTCGACGCCGAGGGCGGCGGTGGGCTCGTCGAGGATGACGAGCTTGGGCTCGCCGAGCATCGAGCGGGCGATCGCGACGGTCTGGCGCTGACCGCCGGAGAGCGAGGCGATCGGGATGCGGACGCTCGGGATGCGGATCGACAGCGTGGTGAGCAGTTCGCGCGAGCGACGCTCCATCTCGACCTCGTCGAGGATGCCGCGCCTGCGCAGCTCCCGGCCGAGGTAGAGGTTGCCGACCACGTCGATGTTGTCGCACAGCGACAGGTCCTGGTACACGGTGGCGATACCGAGGGCCTGGGCGTCGTGCGGCTTGTTGATCGATACGGGCTTGCCCTCCCACTCGATGACTCCGTCATCGATGGGGTGCACACCCGCGATCGTCTTGACCAAGGTGGACTTTCCGGCTCCGTTGTCGCCCACCAGGGCGACCACTTCACCGGCGTGGACCTCAAGCTCGACATCGGTGAGCGCCTGGACGGCACCGAATCGCTTGGAGACCCCGCGCAACGCCAACACGGGCGCAGCGGACACGTGAACCATCTCCTTCGCCGCCTGACCGGCGGGGATGCCGCGCCCGGGGGGTGTGGGCGCGGAAGGGGTAGAGCAGAAAGATTGGGGCCACCGGGTGTTCCGTCCGGCATCCCGCCCCCGTAGCGGGACAGTTGACGGGGCGGGATGCCGGACAGGTCTCGGGTGGCACGGGCCGGGCGCGCCTCGCGGCGTGCGCCGGGCCCGGGAGGACTACTTGAGGCCGAGCTTGTCGCAGGCGGCCTTGTAGTTCTTCGTGCAGATCTCGCTGAGCTTGTAGAACTTCTCCTTGAGCACGGTGTCCGTGATGTTGTCCTTGGTCAGCGAGACAACCGGGATGATCTTGCTCGGGACGGCCTTGGTGGTGGCGCTGTCGACCTTGTCGGGAGCCAGGGAGCCCAGGTCCTCACCCTTGCCGACCTTGACGGCCAGCTCGGCGACCGTGTTGGCCTCCTGCGGGTAGGACTTGTAGACGCTCATGAACTGGTCGCCGGAGATGATGCGCTGCACGGCGCCCAGCTCGGCGTCCTGGCCGGTGACCGGCGGGAGCGGGCTGATACCGGCGGCCTTGAGGGCGGTGATGATACCGCCGGCCATGCCGTCGTTCGCGGAGTAGACACCCACGATGTTCTTCTTGCCCAGGGCCGAAATGGCGCCCTCCATGTTGGAGTTGGCGTTCTCCGGCTTCCACTCCTTGGTGTCGTACTCCTTGCCGACGCTGACCTTGCCGTCGAGCGCGGAGTGCGCACCCGCCTTGTAGTCGGCGGCGTTCGGGTCGGTGGCCGACCCGTTCATCATGACGATCTTGCCCTTCTTCGCCTTGTCACCCAGCTCCTTGAGCAGGGCCTCGCCCTGGGCGACACCCACGGCCTTGTTGTCGAAGGAGGTGTAGGCGGAGATCGGGCCCTCGGCCAGGCGGTCGTAGGCGACGACCTTGATGCCGGCGTCCACGGCCTTCTGCACGGAGCTGCGGATGGCCTTGGCGTCCACCGCGTCGACGATCAGCACGTCCACCTTGTTGGTGATCATGGTGTCGACCTGCTGGGCCTGGACGCTGGCCTCTTGCTTGGCGTTGTTGTAGATGACCGAGCCCTTGCCGTTGGTCAGTTCCTTGACCTTGGCGGTGATGAGGGGCTTGTCGAACTTCTCGTAGCGCGCGGTCTGGTTCTCCGGAAGGAGCAGACCTATCTTCAGCGCGTCGCCCTTGCTCTTGGCCGGGGCAGAGGCGTTGTCGTCGCCCTTCTTGCCGTCGTCCGACTCCTTGGCGCTGCCACAGGCGGCGAGGGAAACGGCCATTGAGGTGGCGGCGAAAGCGATGGCCGCACGACGCATGCGCGTGTTCATTTGGAACCTCCCTGACGAGGCCGCGTCGCTGCGGCCGAGGTGGCTGGAAGTCAACTCGGCTCACAGGTCGGCGTCAAGGAGTAAATACTTAACGAGATGGCAACGGTGTCATGCGTTCTCTAAGTGAAGGCAGGTGTAGAGGACTTCACGGACCCATCCAAAAGGGTCGAATCGCCCATTTCACTCAGGGCGAGGGCGAGGGCGCCCAGGACCTCCGCGCGGCCCCCCAGGGCCCCGGGAAGGACCCGCAACTGCCGCCCGGCGCTGGGGATCGCGTAGCGCCCCACGGACTCCCTGATGGGCCCCAGGACCAGCTCCCCGGCCTCCGCGAGGTCGCCGCCGAGGACGACCCGGCGGGGGTTGAGGAGATTGCAGAGATTGGCCACCCCGCTGCCGATGTGCCGGCCCACGTCGCCCACGACGCGGCGGCAGCCGGGATCCCCCTCCCGCGCCAGACGCACCATCCGCTCCAGGGTGAGATCGGCGCCGTGGCTGGAGTGCAGCAGCGGCAGGACGTACCGGGCGGCCGTGAAGGTCTCCAGGCAGCCGCGGTTGCCGCAGCGGCACACCGGCCCGGACTCGTCGAGGGTGATGTGCCCGATCTCGCCCGCGGTGCCGCCCGGGCCCCGGTAGATCCGCCCGTCGATCACCAGCCCGGCGCCGACACCGCTGGCGACCTTGATGTACGCGAGGTCCCTGACGCCGCGGCCGGCGCCCCACACGAGTTCCCCGAGCGCCCCGAGGTTGGCGTCGTTGTCGACGTGCACGGGGACGCCGAGCCGCCCGCTCAGCTCCTGCGCGGGACGGGTGCCCGTCCAGCCGGGCAGTATGGCGGTGGAGCCGAGGGTCCCGCTCTCCACGTCGATCGGCCCCGGCACGCCGAGCCCCACGCCCGCGATCTTGGAGGCGTCGACCCCGCTCCTGGCCACCAGCCGGGAGACGACCTCTTCGGCCCGGTCCAGGCCCTGGGCGGCCGAGGCGTCCACGTCCAGCGGCTCGGACTCCTCCGCGAGCACCTGGTGGGCGAGGTTGCCGAGGGCGACCCGCAGATGCGTGTGCCCGAAGTCGACGCCGATCACGATGCCCGCGTCACCGCTGAGCGAGACGCTGCGCGCGCGCCGGCCGCCCGCCGAGGTCGGCGTCACCTCGACGGTGCCGCCCTCGCGCAGTTCGCGGACGATGTTGGAGACGGTGGCGGCGGACAGGCCGGTCGTCCTCGCGATCTCCGCCTGCGTCAGCGAGCCGGCGAGCCGCACCGCCCGGACGACGCGTTCCAGATTGGCCCGGTGCAGAGACGACTGCGACCCCGGAGTCTCCATTGACCCATCCACTCCTGCCCTCAACCGGACGGCCCTGACGGCCCGTCCGCGACCGGTCACCCGGAGTGACCCCGGTCACGTACAAGTTGTGAACTCCAAACTCCGCTGTCCGGGTTACCGCAGTCAAGTCCTTGACCCAGGCCGAAACCGAGGGGGTATGTGGCGATGTGGTGCGCGTCGGGAGGATTCGCCGGGTCAGGGGGCGGCGGCGGGGGGCGTGCGAGGACCGCGCGCGAGGGCGCCCGGTGCGCGTCCTTTCGGGACGCGGCACCGGGCGCCGTCGCGGTCGCGGTGAACGCGGTCGCCGCGGGGCCTACTTGAGCGCCCCCGCGGTGAGGCCCGACTGGACCTGGCGCTGGAAGACGATGTACGCCGCGAGCACCGGGAGCATCGCCATGACGAGCCCGGCGAACAGCCCGGACCAGTCGCCCTTGTAGCCCTGGCTCGTGGCGAGGGCCACCAGCCCCTGCGTGAGCACCTTCTTGTCGGGGTCGGTGTTGAGCACCGTGGGCAACAGGTACTGGTTCCACTGCCCGAGGAAGTTGAAGATCCCGACGCTGATCAGCCCGGGCCTGGCCATCGGCAGCATGACCTGGAAGAAGGTCCGGGTGTGCGAGGCCCCGTCGATGAGCGCGGCCTCGGCGACCGAGGTGGGCAGCGTCCGGAAGAAGGAGGTCAGGAAGAAGACCGTGAACGGCAGCGAGTACGCGATGTAGACCAGGACCAGCCCGTGCGTGGTGTTGAGCAGTCCCAGGTTCTTCATGACGAAGAACAGCGGGACCAGCGCCAGGATGATCGGGAAGCTCATCCCGCCGACGAACAGGAAGTAGATGAACCGGTTGCCGGGGAACTCGAAGCGGGCCAGCACGTAGGCGCACATCGAGCCGAAGAGCAGGGTGCCGACCAGCGAGAAGAACACCACGATCACGGTGTGCAGGAAGTAGTCGCTCATGTGCGCCTGGGTCCAGGCGCGCGACCAGTTCTCGAAGTGCAGCTTCTTGGGCAGCGACCAGGGCGAGTTGAAGATCGACCCGTCGTCCTTGAAGGAGGTCATGACCGCCCACAGCAGCGGCATCACGACGAGGATCGCCCAGATGATCAGGACGCCGTGCGAGAAGACGTTCAGCACGCCGCCGGACTTGCCCTGGCGCCCGCCCGCGTCGGTCTTCGTGAGCGGGGCACGCGGCCCGGGGACCTTGTCGGCGGGGACCGCGTCGGCGGGCGGAGGGGTGTCAGTGGTCTTCATCAGAACTCCAGCCGTTCCCGCCGGCCCAGCCGCATCACGATGGCCGAGAAGATCAGCGTGATGATCAGCAGGGCGACGCCGATGGTGGTCGCATAGCCCGCCTGCCCGTCGCGGAACGCCTTCTGGTAAACGAGCAGCGGCAGCACGGTGGTGGAGTCGGCGGGGCCGCCGGGGCCCACCGACATGATCTGGACGACGGCGAACGCCTCGGCGCCCAGCGAGAGGATGCCCATGTACACCCAGCCGGACTGCACGGTGTCCCACAGCAGCGGCAGGGTGATGCGGAAGAAGGTGGTGAAGCGGCTCGCCCCGTCCAGCAGCGCGGCCTCGTAGTAGTCCTTCGGGATGGAGGCCATCCCGGCGGAGAACAGCACCACGAAGAAGCCGACCTGGGTCCACACGAGGACGGCCATGATGCACCACAGGGCGAGGTTCGGGTCCCCGAGCCAGTTCGGCTGGACGCTGCCCAGACCGATCCCGCGCAGCACCGAGTTGAGCGCCCCGCTCTTGGGGTTGTAGGCGAACTGGAAGAGCAGCGCCACGATCGCGATGGACAGCACCTGCGGGAAGAAGTAGACGATCTTGTAGAAGGCGGAGCCGCGGACCCCCGCGATGGCGGCGCCCTTGCGGCGCCGGCCGCCCACGTTGACCATGAAGGCCAGGAAGAGCGCGATCGCGAGGACGACCACGGGCAGCAGGAGCACGTACGTGATGCTGTGCTGCGCCGACTTCCAGAAGGTGTCGTCGTCGAACATCTTGGTGTAGTTGTCGAAGCCCACCATCTTGAACTCGGGGCTCAGGCCCGTCCAGTCGGTGAACGAGTAGTAGATGGCCTGGATGAACGGCCATATGACAAAGACCGCGTAAATCGCCAGTGGGACGATCAGGAAACCGGCGATGAACCGGTACTTGCCGTGCTGCATGTGTCTACCGACCCCGAATCTGCGGCGGGTTGCGCCGTGCTGCTGCCGACGGGAGCCGGAGGCCGCTGCCCTCGCGGGGCGGCGGCCTCCGGACGGGACGATCCC
This sequence comes from Streptomyces sp. NPDC049954, assembly GCF_040656295.1. NCBI lineage: Bacteria > Bacillati > Actinomycetota > Actinomycetes > Kitasatosporales > Streptomycetaceae > Streptomyces > Streptomyces sp. NPDC049954. The sequence goes on along the minus strand of NZ_JBFALS010000006.1, from coordinate 277,040 downwards.
CTAGCGGTGCTTGTAGTGCGTCAGGGAGCTGTCCTTGGCGGCCGCGTCGGCGTACTGCTGGCACTTCTTGATCGCCTCGGCCGGGGTCATGCGGCCGGCCATCATCTCGCCGAGCACGCCGACGCCGATCTTCTGCTTGTTCAGCTCGACGTACCAGTCCTGCAGACGCGGGTTGAGCACGTTGTCGCCGGCCTTGGCCAGGGAGTCGATCCCGGACTGGAGGGCGGTGGACAGTTCGAGTCCGTCGGTGCCGCCGTTGTAGGCCGACAGCGACTTCACCTTGGTGGTGAAGTTCTTCGAGGAGGCCTCCGACAGCATCAGGCGCAGCTGCTCCATGCCGCCGTCGGGGTTCTTCGCGTTCTTCGGCACGATGAACGGCTCACCGCCCGAGGCCCACAGCGTCCCGAAGGGCAGCTTGTCGGAGCTGTCCAGGCTGGAGGGCGCGGCCACCTTCATCTGGAAGTCCTTGGGCGTGGTCTTCGCCGCCTCGTTCTCCACCCAGGAGCCGTTGGGGAGGAACAGCGCCTTGCCCTTGGTCCACTCGGTCTGCGACTGGATGTGGTCGAGGCCGGGCGTGCCCTTGAGGACGTAACCCTTCTTGTACAGCTCGTAGTACGCCTCGAAGCCGGCCTTGACCGCCGGGTCCTTCCAGGCGTTCGGCTCCAGGTTGTCGATCTTGTCGAGGACCTCGCGGCCGCCGATCTTGCCGATGAAGGGGAACAGCGAGAACGGCAGGTAGTACGGGTACTTGCCCGCGTACGTCCAGCCGGCGACGCCCTTCTTCTTCGCCTTGGCGCAGACGCTGAGCATGTCGTCCCAGGTCTCCGGGTACTCCACCTCCAGCTTGTCCAGGGCGGTCTGCGAGTACCACACGCCGTACACCGTGTAGGCGTAGTTGAAGACGTAACACGCCTCGCCGTCGTACTGGCCCATCTCGACGATGCCGGGCCGCAGGGTGTCGCGGACCTTCTTCTTCGGGTCGTCGGCCGAGGGGGCGTCCAGCAGGGCGGTGAGGTCGGCGAGCTGCTTCTTGCCGACCAGGACGCCCATGTCCATCTGCTCGGCACCGGAGTTGTCGATCAGGTCGGGCGGGGTGCCGCCGTTGAACCGCGGCTGGAGCTCCGACTGGATCTTCTGCGTCGGGGTGAACTTGACCTTGGCCTTCGGGTGGTTCTTCTCGTAGAGCTTGACCGCGTCCTCGGCGTACTCGGTGCCGAAACCGCCGTCGAACAGGACGAAGTCGAGGGGGGCGCTCGCGTTGACGCCGAGCGGGTTCTTGTCGCTCTTCTCCCCCTTGTCGACCTTCTTGTCCTCCGAGCCGCTGTCGCTGCTCGCGCAGGACGACAGGAAACTCATGGTGGGCACGGCGACGATGCCGAGTGCCGCGGAACGCTTGATCAGATCACGCCGGCCGACACCTTGGGGGCGCGCTGCGGAAGATCCCATGCTCAAGTCCTCGCCTTCTTCAGGACTCAGGCGGTGAACCGGACCTTCCCCGGCACCGCGGTGAAGTGAAGCTGGGGTCGTGCTGGAAGCTGCTGTGTCGTGTGTGGCGGAACGCGTACGGGACCGCTTTGACGGGACGTACGCGTACGCCGAAGGCGCGACGGAACCGGCCCGGCGCCGTGCGCCGGCCGTCTCCCCCGTTCCCCCTGCCGACCCGGCTGCGGAACACGGCCGGGCGGACGCCGACAGGTATAGTCCACTTCCCGTCACAGGGGCAAGATCGAGAGCCTCATCGGCCGCCAGTCTTTCCCTAGTTGAGACCTCACGGAAACGGGAGGGCCCGACTCCTTTCCCCAAGCTCCCAGCACAGAGCCACTTTTCCGTAATACCGGCCCAGAAGATTGTTCCCGCCCGGGACGAACTCCGTTGCCCGGCCGGAGGTATGGCGATCGTGGGCAGGCACAGCAGAAGAAAGGGACAACGACATGATCAAAGGTCTGGACAAGATCGAGGTCATCACCCTGTTCGTCGAGGAACTGCCCGCGGCGAAGGAGTTCTACAGCACGGTCCTCGGGCTGCCCGTCGTGTACGAGGACGCGGTCTCGGCGGTGGTCGGCTTCGAGAACCTGATGATCAACCTGCTCCGGTCGAGCGAGGCGGACACCCTGGTACGGCCGGTCGGGGTCGCCGGGCCCGGCACGGGGGCCCGGGCCCTGTTCACCTTCGCGGTGCAGGACGCGGACGCGGTGTGCGCGGAGCTGGAGCGGCACGGCGTGCCGCTGCTCAACGGGCCGGTCGACCGGCCCTGGGGGCGCCGCACGGCGGCGTTCGCCGACCCGGCGGGGAACGTGTGGGAGATCGCGCAGATCCTGCCCTCGTCGGCGGAGTAGGAGTCGGCCGGAGGTGGGCGGCGGGCGGCTGGCGGCTGGCGGCTGGCGGCTGGCGGCTGGCGGCTGGCGGCTGGCGGCTGGCGGCTGGCGGCTGGCGGCTGGCGGCTGGCGGCTGTTCGCCGTAGCGGGTACTCCGAGAGGGAACGGCTCCGGGCAGCCGTCGCCGGCGCCCGGGGCCGAGCCCGCCGGTCTCCCGTACGTTCCCGTAGGCCGCTGACAGCGCGCAGGGCCCCCTTCCACGTACGGAAGGGGGCCCTGGGTGTGGTGCGTCCGTGCAGCGGTCCCGCCCGGGCCGCGTGGCGCGGACGGGACCGGTCCGCCTACTTGCGGATCAGGGAGCGCAGCACGTACTGCATGATGCCGCCGTTGCGGTAGTAGTCCGCCTCGCCGGGGGTGTCGATGCGGACGACCGCGTCGAACTCGACGCCCGTGTCGGTGGTGACCTTGACGGTGCGCGGGGTGGTGCCGTTGTTCAGCTCGGTCACGCCGGTGAAGGAGAAGGCCTCCTCGCCGGTCAGGCCGAGGGCCTCGGCGCTCGCGCCCTCGGGGAACTGGAGCGGGAGGACGCCCATGCCGATGAGGTTGGAGCGGTGGATGCGCTCGTAGGACTCGGCGATGACGGCCTTGACGCCGAGCAGCGCGGTGCCCTTGGCGGCCCAGTCGCGCGAGGAGCCGGAACCGTACTCCTTGCCCGCGAGGACGACCAGCGGGGTGCCCTGGTCGATGTAGTTGCGCGAGGCGTCGTAGATGAAGGAGACGGGGGCGTCCTCCTTCGTGAAGTCGCGCGTGTAGCCGCCCTCGGTGCCCGGCGCGATCTGGTTGCGCAGGCGGATGTTGGCGAAGGTGCCGCGGATCATGACCTCGTGGTTGCCTCGGCGGGAGCCGTAGGAGTTGAAGTCACGACGCTCGACACCGTGCTCGGTGAGGTACTTCCCGGCCGGGGTGTCGGCCTTGATCGCACCGGCCGGGGAGATGTGGTCGGTGGTGACCGAGTCGCCGAGCTTGGCGAGCACCCGGGCGCCGGTGATGTCCTCGACCGGGGCCGGCTCCATCTCCATGCCCTCGAAGTACGGGGGCTTGCGGACGTAGGTGGACTCGCTGTCCCACTCGAAGGTGTTGCCCGTCGGGATGGGCAGCGCCTGCCACTGGGCGTCGCCCGCGAAGACGTCGGCGTAGGACTTGTTGAACATGTCCTCGCCGATGGCGTTGGCCACCACGTCGTTGACCTCGGCCTCGGTCGGCCAGATGTCGGAGAGGTGCACCGGCTTGCCGTCCTGGTCGATGCCCAGGGCGTCCTTGGTGATGTCCACCTTCATGGAGCCCGCGATGGCGTACGCGACGACCAGCGGCGGGGAGGCCAGGTAGTTCATCTTGACGTCGGGGTTGATCCGGCCCTCGAAGTTGCGGTTGCCGGAGAGCACCGAGGTCACCGCGAGGTCGGCCTCGTTGACCGCCTTCGAGACCTCCTCGGGCAGCGGGCCCGAGTTGCCGATGCAGGTGGTGCAGCCGTAACCGACCAGGTTGAAGCCGACCTTGTCGAGGTAGGGGGTCAGCCCCGCCTTGTCGAAGTAGTCGGTGACGACCTTGGAACCGGGGGCGAGGGTGGTCTTGACCCAGGGCTTGCGGGTCAGGCCCTTCTCGACGGCCTTCTTCGCCACGAGCGCCGCGGCGACCATGACGTAGGGGTTGGAGGTGTTGGTGCACGAGGTGATCGCGGCGACGGTGACCGCGCCGTGGTCGATCTCGTACGTCGAGCCGTCCTCGGCGGTGACCAGGGTCGGCTTGGTCGGCACGCCGTTGTGGACGGCCGGGGAGTCGGAGGCCGGGAAGGACTCCTCGCCCGCCTCGTCGATGCCCACCTCGGAGACGTAGTTGCGTACGTCGGTGGCGAACTTCTCCTTGGCCTCGGCCAGGATGATGCGGTCCTGCGGGCGCTTGGGGCCGGCGATGGAGGGGACGACCGTGGAGAGGTCGAGCTCCAGCTTCTCGGAGAAGTCGGGCTCGGCGGCCGGGTCCAGCCACAGACCCTGCTCCTTGGCGTACGCCTCGACCAGCGCGACCTGCTGGGCGTCGCGGCCCGTCAGGCGCAGGTAGTTGAGGGTCTCCTCGTCGATCGGGAAGATCGCGGCGGTGGAGCCGAACTCGGGCGACATGTTGCCGATGGTGGCGCGGTTGGCCAGCGAGGTGGCGGCGACGCCCTCACCGTAGAACTCGACGAACTTGCCGACGACGCCGTGCTTGCGCAGCATCTCGGTGATCGTGAGGACCAGGTCGGTGGCGGTCGTGCCGGGCTTCAGCTCACCGGTCAGCTTGAAGCCGACGACGCGCGGGATGAGCATCGAGACCGGCTGGCCCAGCATCGCGGCCTCGGCCTCGATGCCGCCGACGCCCCAGCCGAGCACACCGAGGCCGTTGACCATGGTGGTGTGCGAGTCGGTGCCGACGAGGGTGTCGGGGTACGCCTGGCCACCGCGGACCATGACGGTACGCGCGAGGTGCTCGATGTTGACCTGGTGGACGATGCCGGTGCCCGGGGGGACGACCTTGAACTCGTCGAAGGCGGTCTGGCCCCAGCGCAGGAACTGGTAACGCTCGCGGTTGCGGCCGTACTCCAGCTCGACGTTCTGCGCGAAGGCGTCGTTGGTGCCGAACTTGTCGGCGATGACCGAGTGGTCGATGACCAGTTCGGCGGGGGCCAGCGGGTTGATCTTCGCCGGGTCGCCGCCCAGCTCCTTCACGGCCTCACGCATGGTGGCGAGGTCCACGACGCAGGGGACGCCGGTGAAGTCCTGCATGATCACGCGGGCGGGGGTGAACTGGATCTCCTGGCTCGGCTGCGCCTGGGAGTCCCAGTCGCCGACGGACCGGATGTGGTCGGCGGTGATGTTCGCGCCGTCCTCGGTGCGGAGCAGATTCTCCAGCAGCACCTTGAGGCTGTAGGGAAGGCGAGCAGAGCCCTCGACCTTGTCCAGCCTGAAGATCTCATACGACTCGTCGCCCACGCGCAGCGTGCTGCGGGCGTCGAAGCTGTTCGCCGACACGACAGTCTCCTTCATTTTGGTGCGCGTACTACCAGCAATGCTGCCGCCACATCACCCGCTCCGTCAGCTAAGGTAAGGCTTAGTTAGGGAACCCTTACCGGTGGGCGGCCGCGGTGCGCCTCGGCAGATATCTCGATGTCGAGATAACTCTAGTACACCCGGCGCGCCCGGTCATGCCCCGGCCCGCCCCCGAACGCCCCGCGACGCACCGGGGGCGGGGCGTGGCCCGGGGTCCCGCGCCTGCCGGTCCATGCCGGTCGGCGACGTGTCGCGGTGGGTTTCGCGGCCGCTCAGAGGGTGGGCGGCCCCGCTTCCGCGCGGCGCAGGACCGGGGCGAGGCGGTCGAGGCCCGCGCCGGTCTGGAGCTGCCGTTCGTCCCACCAGGTGGCGCCCAGATCGGCGAGCGGGCCGATCAGGTCGCGCGCGGCGGCCGGGTCCTCGCCGGGGCTCGCCCCGCCCAGTACCAGGTCGAAGGGGGCGGAGGCGGGCGCCTCGCGGTGCCGGTGCAGGTAGGCGACGAGTTCGCGGACCTCGGCCAGGTCCGGGACCACCCCGTGCCGGGCCGATTCGAAGAGGGGCACTGCGCCGTCCCAGCGAGCGGCCCGCCGCATCGGGGCCCGCCGCGGCCAGAAACCGCCGATCCACACGGGCGGGCGGGGGCGCTGGACGGTGGCCGGCAGCAGGGTCACGTCCTTGACCACGTAGTGGCGCCCCTCGTGGTCGACGCGCTCCCCGGACCAGTACCGGCCCAGCAGGTCGAGGCCCTCGTCCAGCATCCCGGCGAGGACGACCGGGTCGGTGGACTCGCCGAAGCTGCCGTACTCGTCCTCCAGCGGTCCGCCCAGACCCGCGCCGAGCACGACCCGGCCGCCGCTCAGGACGTCGAGCGTGGCCACCTGCCTGGCGAGCTGCTGCGGACGGCGGCGGGCCACGGGCGTGACGAGGGTGCCGAGCCGGAGCGTGGACGTCGCGAGGGCCGCCGCCGTGAGCAGCATCCACGGGTCGGCGAAGGGCACGCCCCGGCGGGCCTCCTTGTCGTGCACGAGATGGTCCCAGACGAACAGGCCGTCCCAGCCCGCCTGTTCGGCCGTCACGGCCAGTCGTACGAAGTTCCGGACGTCGGCGAAGTCCCCGAAGTTGGGGACATTGAGGGAGAAGCGCATCCGCGCATCGTGCCCCCGGGCCGGTGGGTGGGCAACGGCTTTCCCGGCGGGCCGGTCCGCGAGGCCCCGGACGGGCGCGGCCGGGGCGTCGCCCTCCCGTACCCGGGTACGGGAGGGCGAGGCCCCGGACCGGCCTACGAGTGGCTCACCGACAGCCCGGAGACGCGCACCTCTCCGTAGTTGCCGTCCGCGCACGGCGCGGAGTTGGAGCAGTTGGCCTGTGTGTAGGCGCCGGCCTTGAAGTAGTTGCCCGAACCGGTGTAGGCGATGGTCGTCTGGAGCGTGCCGTCGCAGTACGCCTTGATTTGGCCGCTCGCGACGACGAACTGCGCTCGTCCGGAGGTGACTTCACAGCGGCCGCCTTCGGGCACGACTCACCAGCAACGGCCGTCCGGGAGGCCGGGGAGGCCCGGCGCGGAAAGGTGCAGGACCTCGTACCGTTCGCTTCCGGGCTCCTCGGGGGCCACGGGGTCCGTCCACAGGACGAAGCTGATCAGCCGCCAGCCGCTGAGGTCGAGCGCGAGGGCGGCCGTGTGCACGCCGGGCCGCCCGGCCAGTTCCGCGGTCGCCGCGAGTGCCCGCTCGGTACGGCTCTCCAGTCCGCCCTCCGCCTCGCGGGGCAGCGCGGTCACGGTGCGACTCGCGGAGCGCGGCGCCCCGGTCCGTCCGGGTCCGGCGACGCAGGCCAGTCCGGTCGCCTGGAGGACGGGCGGCCGCCCGAAGTCGCGGACGATGTTGTGGAATCCGGCGCCCCCGGCGAAGAACGCGGCCATCGCCCCCGGGTCGGTCCACAGGTAGAAGGGGGCGTAGACGTTGACCGGCCCGCCGTTCACCCCGCACTCCCTGATGACGTACGCCTTGAGGCCGAGGCCCGCGCGGGTGTCGAGGACCGCTCCCCCGGCGGCGACGCGCTCGCGGATGATCCCCATGTCGTAGTCGGCGGGGAGCGTGACCTCGTACTGCGTCGCGTACATCGGATTCCTTTCGGCGCGTGCGCGCGGGGCGGGCGGTGCGGATCGTACGGGGGCGGGGCGGATTCAGTGCGTCGCGCGGGCGCCGAGCAGCGCCAGGACGCCGCCCACGGCGCGGTGGAACGGCTCGGCCGAGTCCGCCGCCCTGGCCAGGACGTAACCGCCCTGGAGGACGGCGACGACGGCAGCCGCCGTGTCGGCCGGGTCGAGGGCGGAGTCGAGCGCGCCGTCCTCCCGGGCCTCGGACAGGAGCGAGGCGATCCGCTCGCGCAGCCACGCGAAGGTCTCGTCGACGGGGGCGCGCAGTTCCGGGTCGGCCATGAGGTCCGGGTCCTGTGTGAGGCCACCCACGGGGCAGCCCTTCAACACCTCGCGCTCGCGCAGGAGATAGGCGGTGACCCGCTCCAGGCCCGTGCCGGGAGAGCGGAACCTCTCCTCGGCGGATTCCCGCATCTCCTGCGCGGTGCGGCGTACGGCGGCCAGCGCGAGGTCACGTTTGCCGCTGAAGTGGTGGTACATGCTGCCCTGGCCCGCACCGGCCCGCTCCAGGATGGCCTTCGGGCTGGTGCCGACGTAGCCGCGTTCCCACAACAGGGCGCGGGTGCTCTCGATCAGGCGGTCCGCCGTGTTCATGAGACCTACTGTACATACCAGTAGTTACATTCCTCCGGGCGGCTGGACGTCGGCCGGTACGAAGACCCCGGAGCGCGCGGCGAGGGCGACGGAGCGCGCGGCACGGACGGCCGCGGCCTCGTCGAGCGGGTCGCCGGTGGTGAGCAACCGGTAGTAGAGCGGCGCGGAGACGGCCCTGATCACCTCGGCCGCGTCGGTACCGGCCGGGACCTCGCCGCGCTCACGTGCCGCCAGGACGCACGGGGCCCACTCGGCGACGCGCGTGGCGTAGAAGCGGTGCAGCGCCTGCGCGGTGCGCGGGTCGCAGGTGGCGGCGGCGATCACGGCCTGGAACAGGGGGCCTTGACGCCGGTCGGAGAGGGTCCTGACGACCAGGCGCGCGTTCGCGAGCAGATCGCCCTCCAGGGAGCCGGTGTCGCTGCGCGGCAGGGACTGTTCGGCCATGTCCGCCAGGAGGTCGGCGATGAGCCCGGTCGGGCTCGACCAGCGGCGGTAGACGGTCGTCTTGCCGACCTCGGCACGGCGGGCGACCTCCGCGAGGTCGAGCCCGTCGAAACCGTGCTCGGCGAGGGCGTCCCCGGCGGCCTCCAGGACGGCGGCCCGCACCCGGGCCGTCCGGCCACCGGGGCGGACGGTTCCCGGCTCCTCGGGGCGCGCGGAGTCCGGTCCGTCACGGTGCGCGGGCGCGGAGCCCCGGTCGCCCCCCGCCCCCTCGGCACCGGCGGACGCGCGCTCTTCGATCGGCATAACGGGTCTCCAGTTCCATTACGAGCCTTGATGCTGCTACGGTTACCTCACCTTAACGGAACCCTGAGCCCGTTAATGCGTCCGCCTCCGGCACGTCCTGCCGTCGGCCTCCACTTCTCCTCCTGCTTTCAGCCTCCCGTTCCCAGCCTTCAGGAAGGGCTTCCATGTCCACCTCCGTACACGAATCCCCCACCGGCGAGGTCCGTCGCGACCGGGCGCCGCGGATGACGGGGCGCCAGCGGCTCGTCCTCGTCCTGCTGCTCGGCGCCCAGTTCATGATCGCCGTGGACTTCTCGATCCTGAACGTGGCGCTCCCGGTCGTCGGCGAGGGACTCGGCTTCCCACTGGCCCGGCTCCAGTGGATCGCCACCGCCTTCGCGCTCGCGGCCGCCGGCTTCACGCTGCTGTTCGGCCGCGTCGCCGACCTGCTGGGCCGCAAGCGCGTCTTTCTCTCCGGGATGGCGGTACTCGGCGCGTCCTCACTGCTCGGCGGCCTCGCGACCGGCCCCGGCATGCTGCTGCTCGCCCGTGTCCTCCAGGGGCTCGCCACGGCGGCCGTCACCCCGGCGGGCCTCGCGCTGCTCACCACGTCCTTCCGCGAGGGACCGTTGCGGGAGAGAGCCCTCGCGCTCAACGGGGCTCTGATGTCGGCCGGTTTCACCGCCGGGGCGATCCTCGGCGGACTGCTCACGGACCTGCTGTCGTGGCGGTGGGCCTTCTTCGTCAACGTCCCGGTCGCCGCACTCGTCCTGGTCCTCGCCCCTCGTGTCGTCCAGGACGCGCGACCGGCCGGACGCGGGCGGCTCGACGTACCGGGCGCGCTCACGGTGACCGGCGGCCTGCTCCTGCTGGTCCTCGGGCTGACCCGGGCCGGCGAGAGCGGCTGGACGGACGCGGCGACGCTCGGCAGCCTGTTCGCGGGGCTCGCGCTGCTGGTCGGCTTCTGGCACCTGGAGCGGCGCTCGGCCCATCCGCTGGTGCCGGTGCGCGTCCTGCGGCGACGCAGCGTGGTGTGGGGCAACACGGCCGGACTGCTGGCCTTCGCGACGGAGACCTCACTGGTCTTCCTGCTCACGCTCTACCTCCAGGAGGTCCTCGGCTACTCGCCGCTCGCCACCGGCCTGGCCTTCGGCGTGCTGGGCCTGGGCACCGTGCTCGGGGGGACGCTGGGCGGGCGGGTCGTCGGACGCTTCGGGACCCGGCGCGCCATCGCGGGCGGCGGCCTCCTGCAGGCGGCGGCCACCCTCTCCCTGATCCTGCTCGGCACCTCGCCCTCGTGGCTGTGGCTGCTGCTCGTGGCGACCTTCGTCGGCGGCGTCGGCAACATGCTGACGATCGTCGGCTTCATGGTCACCGCGACCTCGGGCCTGCCGGACGAGGAGCAGGGGCTCGCGACCGGGCTCGCCACGATGACCCAGCAGATCGGCATCACCCTCGGCATCCCGGTCATGAGCGCGGTGGCCACGGCCCGTACGACGGCCCTCGGCGACAGCGGCCCGAGCGGGGTGCTGTCCGGGGTGATCCTCGCCGTTCTGGTCAACTCCGGCCTGGTCCTGGCCGGTTCACTGGTCCCCGCACTGATGCTGCGACGCCGGGCGGCGCGCGACGGCGCGTGAGGGGCGGCGGACGCGGCGCCTCACGGAGGCGCCGACACCTCGCGGGCGGGGGCCGGCATCCCGGGCGACGGACGCCTCGGGGAACACCGGCCCCCGCCCGCGACACGCCGCGCCCGCCCGGGACATACCGGCCCCCGTTCGGGCAACACGGTAAGCAGCCGACGCGCGGCGGGCAGCGGCCCGGCGACGCGGTGACGAGACCGGGGCCCGGCCCCGGAGGAGACGAGGAGCGATCATGGCCCTGACCTTCCGCAAGAGCTTCCGCGTCCTTCCCGGACTGCGCCTCAACATCAACCGCCGCTCGTGGTCCGTGACTTCGGGCGGCGGCAAGGGTCCGAGGCATACGACGAGCAGCACCGGCCGGCGGACGACCTCGATGGACCTGCCCGGCCCCTTCGGCTGGCGCAAGACCACCCGCAGCAAGAGCCGCCGCGGCTGAGCGCTCCCCGGCGGGGCGCCGAGTCGCGGACCGTCGCCCCACACGCTTCACTGGACTCACCGCCACCCCCACCCCGGAGAGCGCGGTCATCTCATATATGAGATAGCCTGCCGTCATGGCAGATGACTACCTCGTACGCATCGGCAAGCTCATCCGTGACGCCCGTCAGCATCGTGGCTGGTCACAAACGCAGCTCGCCGAGGCGCTGGCAACGAGCCAGAGCGCCGTCAACCGCATCGAGCGCGGCAATCAGAACATCAGTCTTGAGATGATCGCACGGATCGGCGAGGCGCTGGACAGCGAGATCGTCTCCCTCGGCTACTCCGGCCCGATGCACCTGCGGGTGGTCGGCGGACGGCATCTCTCCGGCTCGATCGACGTGAAGACGAGCAAGAACGCGTGCGTGGCGCTGCTGTGCGCTTCCCTGCTCAACAAGGGCCGTACGACGCTGCGCAGGGTCGCCCGGATCGAGGAGGTCTACCGGCTCCTCGAAGTCCTCGGCTCCATCGGCGTCAAGGCCCGCTGGATCAACGACGGCAAGGACCTGGAGCTGGTCCCCCCGGCCGAACTGGACATGGCCGCGATCGACGCGGACGCGGCGCGCCGCACCCGCTCCATCATCATGTTCCTGGGCCCGCTGCTGCACCGCATGGACCACTTCAAGCTGCCGTACGCGGGCGGCTGCGACCTCGGTACGCGCACCATCGAGCCGCACATGATCGCGCTGCGCCGCTTCGGCCTGGACATCACGGCGACGGAGGGGCTGTACCACGCCGAGGTCGAGCGGGCCGTCTCCCCCGAGCGCCCCATCGTCCTGACCGAACGCGGGGACACCGTCACGGAGAACGCGCTGCTGGCCGCGGCGCGCAACGACGGAGTGACCGTCATCCGCAACGCCTCCTCGAACTACATGGTCCAGGACCTGTGCTTCTTCCTGGAGGCGCTGGGCGTACGGGTCGAGGGCATCGGCACGACGACACTGACGGTGCACGGGGTGCCGGACATCAACGTCGACGTCGACTACTCGCCCTCCGAGGACCCGGTCGAGGCGATGAGCCTGCTGGCCGCGGCCGTCGTCACCGAGTCGGAACTGACGATCCGCCGGGTGCCGATCGAGTTCCTGGAGATCGAGCTGGCGGTCCTGGAGGAGATGGGCCTGGACCACGACCGCTCCGCCGAGTACGTCGCGGACAACGGCCGCACCCGGCTCACCGACCTCACGGTGCGCCCCTCCAAGCTGGAGGCGCCGATCGACAAGATCCACCCGATGCCGTTCCCCGGCCTCAACATCGACAACGTGCCCTTCTTCGCGGCCATCGCAGCCGTCGCCCAGGGCAAGACCCTGATCCACGACTGGGTCTACGACAACCGCGCGGTCTATCTCACCGACCTCAACCGCCTCGGCGGCAGGCTCCAGTTGCTCGACCCGCACCGCGTCCTGGTCGAGGGCCCGACCCGCTGGCGCGCCTCCGAGATGATGTGCCCGCCCGCCCTGCGCCCCGCCGTGGTCGTCCTGCTCGCGATGATGGCCGCCGAGGGCACCTCGGTCCTGCGCAACGTCTACGTGATCAACCGCGGCTACGAGGAACTGGCCGAACGCCTGAACTCGGTCGGCGCGCAGATCGAGACGTTCCGGGACATCTGATGCACAGATGCCGCCGCACCCTGTCCGGACTGCTACTTAGCGGACCAGACCAGGGTGCGGCGGCATCTCTGGGACTCCTCTGGGACTTTGCCGAAAGCGGGCTGCGGGCCGCCCACCACCAGCCTCTGCAGCCGAACACGGTCAGGTGAAGGTCGCGTCGACGGCGGCGCGCCCGGCTGTTCCTGAGCGAGGGCGCCATCAGCAAGTACACGACCATGATCTTCGCCAAGCTCGGCCTCGCCACCGATGACGACACCAACCCCCGGGCCCGGGCGGTCCTCGCCTGCCTCGGCGCCGAGGAACCGAACGGCGAGTGACGGACCCCCTTCCTGAACAGCTCCTGAGCGCTTCCGGAGTGCCTCGGCTCAGTGCTGGTGCATCCCGCACCAGCACTGAGGCCGCCGACTGCCTCGTCACGCGACTCTCCGCGTTCGGGCCGCCTGACCAACCGCACACGGCCCCGCCATACCGACACGGAGGGACAAACCGTCTGTCCTGCGTCGAGGTGCAGGTGACGCAGAGGTCGAGGTCGACGTCGACCTCATTCGTCCACCGGCGAGCCGGTGAGCGGGTCGGGTCCAGCGCCGTGCGTCTCCAGCAGCACGCGGAACGAAGCAGCGCTTCAGGGCCGACGGCGCGGACGCCACCGCTTGGCCGGCACCGACCGAGGCCCGGTGACGAAGAACGCCGCGAGCACGGATGCGTGGGCGGGGGGGGGGTGTGCGGGGACGCGGGGGGGGAGGGGGTTTGCTTGGGGGGGGGGGTGGGAGGGGGGTAGGGGCGCGCGGGGGGC